>CAZGGF010000083.1:0-39619 GCA_964524715.1 uncultured Verrucomicrobiota bacterium
GCTTTTGCCAGCACTGCTACTTCATCGGCGAGGCGATGGCCGCGCCCGCCGGGCTGGCTGTCCGCATCGAGGGTGGTAACGGTTCGTGCCGCCAGACGTTTCTTCGTCGCGACGCCGCGACTGCGGCGCAGGATCTCGCGAGCATCAAGGAGGCGTCATGCTAGGGTGCTACGATTTTTGCGGCCACTACGAGTGGACCTTTGAATGGATGAGCCAACGGGGCGGCGAGCCGCTGCTGCGGGAGTATTGGGATGAGGCCATCCATCGCGACTCACAACGTCACGCGATGGAACTCATCAGCGCCAAGGGCATCGAGGGGATGAAGGAGTATTGGGGCCACACGCTCGTGGACGAAGGCGCCGGCTACCATTGCACCGCCACGGACACCGTGTTCCGCACGGACATGCACGAGTGTCCCTCGAAAGGTTTTCTGATTCGCAACGGCCTTCACCAACACCACGACTACTGCGACCACTGCATGGGTTGGATCGGGCCGCTGCTGAAAGAATGCGGCTGGGTCGTGGACCACGAGCACAACCATTGCGGCCAATGCTGGTGGGAACTGCGCCGCGCGACCGACCCCACGCGGCCGGGCAAACCCGGCGAGTTGAGCGGCGAGCATGACGTTCGGAAGAACGCCGGCTGGTTGCCGCCACACGGGACGATGGATGTCTATGAACGTGCCAATGCCCCCCAGGACAAAAAGACGCGGAAGATGGACTGACGCGCTTCTTTGGATCGCCCTTATGAACACTACAGTTTCCCTTGGAGCTGAAGGCTGGCAACGCATGCCGGACCTGCCGGAACCGAATGGCGGCATGAGCTGCTACGCCGTGGGCGAGGACATCTTCGTTGCGGGCGGGACCAATTGGGAAAATGACACGAAGCACTGGCTCGCGAAACGCTGGCGGTTCGACGCGAGGGAGAACTCGTGGAAACCGCTGCCGCCGTTGTCCGCGCCGCTCGCTTACGCTGCGGGCGGCGGCTTCCTCACGGCCGGTGGCAGCGACGGACAGAAGACGTGCGACTTCATTCTGGAATGGAAAGCCGACCGTCCTCCGCAGCAACTGGCGCGTCTGCCAGAGATGGTCACGCTTGCGGGAGCGGGTTTTGCCGACGGGCGGTTGTTCGTGATCGGCGGCGCGGCGGACATCGCCAACTTCAGCACGGTCACGGCGCACTGCTTCGAGTGGAACAGCGGCTCGAAGGACGTGCAGCGTCTGCCGGACTATCCCGCGGGACCGACCGCACTGGTGGCGGTCGCGGCCGCCGGGAACAAGGTTTTTACTTTTACGGGCGCGACCTGGGAGGCGACTGGCAAACAAGTGGTGAACCGAAGCGCCGCGTTTGCGTTCGACCTTGCGGCACGGACCTGGAAACCGATCAGCTCGTATCCATTCGCCGGGCGCGGCATCACGGCAGTGGCGCTGAATGAGAAACAGATTTTCCTCGCCGGCGGCTTCAAGGGCGAAGGTTTCACCGACGAGAGTTTCATCTACGACATCGCTTCAGACCGCTACGAGGCCGCTGCGCGCCTGCCCATCCGGTCAATGGTTCACCTTGTGAAGACGCGTGATTGGCTGTGGGTGCTTGGCGGCGAAGATCGTCAGAAACATCGCTCCGCCGCCTGCTGGCGGATTCAGATCAGCGAGTTACTGCCGTCGCGATAGCTGTCCGTCTATGCCTTGAGGCCCGCTCCCAGTCGGCGCAGTTGTTCCACCGACGTCGGGGCCATCGTTCCATCCTGATAGATGCCGATGTTGAATGTCATCGGTCCCTGATGAGCGTTGCAGGCGCGAACGAAGGAGATGACCTCGTCGTCCGGGTAGAGCGGCTTCGGGATTTCCGTGTCACGCTTGGTATGAACCCAGCTTCGGAAGTCCAGGCAGGTCCAGCCGAACCACTGCAGACCATTGCTGAGGTAACGGCTCGTCGCCGGGGTCTTGAGGTTGACCAACTCCCCGGCCCAGTAGTCCTGATGTGTCGTGTAGAGATAGGTCTGGGCGACACCGGCGTTGTAGGTGGCCAGGCGGCCCGGAAATCCCTTCTTCGCCGCCACGGTGAGTCGTTCCCACGGGAATTGGAAACCGGTCATGTTCGTGGTCACTGAGTTGTGCGGGCCCCGCGGATCCAGGGAGTAGGAGCTGTCGAACCACCACGCCTTGACCTTCTCGCCATACCGCTGGCCCATCCACGCCACGATCTCGATCAGGTTCCCGGCGAGAACGTTCTTGTCTTGTCCGTCATAACCGACCACCTTTCGCCACTCGGGATCGTCTTGTCCATTGCAGGAGTGATTCCAATACACGAGCAGCGGCAGGCCGTGAGCGGCGAGAGCGTCCGCAAGCTCGCCAATCAAATCCCGCTTGCAGGTTCGGCCGGGCAGCAAGCGGTCAATGACCGGATGCGGGGCGGGCAACATTTGCAGGGCGTGCGCGGCCGTGAACAGAACATAGTCGGCTCCGGCATGCCGGACCTGTTCCACGAACTCCTTCAATTTGAAGGCGTCAACGGCCCGCTGGAATGGCAACGGTTCGCCCTGCCGTGGAACGGTCTTGGCCGTCCAATGGACGCCGATCCCGTAACGGCACTTCGCCAGCCAGTCTGTGTTGGCCCGAGAATAGCCGCCCGTTTCGCCCGCGGTGAGCGGAAGCATCGGCATTCCCAGCCCGGCCAATGCAAGACGCGCAAAATCCCGGCGATTCATGGCGGTTCTCCCGTCACTCAGAGGAACTTTGATTTCTGGTTGCGCCCGCGTCACACAGCCACCGGCTTGCCCGTCATCGCGGACTTGCCTTCGGCGAGGGTCAGCTTCAGGCCGTTGCGCGAGCTTTCAGGTGTCAGGAGATTCTTCGGTGCCTTGTCGTCCACGACGTCCACGGCATGGCGCAGTTCTGCCACGTAACCGTCCTCGTAGCCGGAAAGATCCACCTTCTCCGAGTTGCCATCGGGTTTCCACAGGGTGAGCGGGAAGCCCATACGCGAGTTGAACTGGAGCGTGCCGTTCTCGAAGTAGAAATCGTAGCCGTGCTCGAAACACAGTCCCTTGGTCGCCACCGCTCCGCCTTGGGCTGTGACAACCGGGCCTTTCGGGCCGAACGAATATTCTGTGACGACGTAGGTGACGACGCCGTTGGCGACGATGCCCTGGCTGCTCACGCGCTTCGGCATGCCGATGGCGTGGACGATGAAGTCGGAGTCATGGATGTGGAGGTCAATCAGCGGCCCACCGCTGGCCTTGGCCGACTTGAGCCAGTCGCCCACGAGCCAGTCGGGCTGCGAGATGATGCGCCGCAGGTGCGCGCCTTTCAGTTTGCCGTAGCGGCCGTCGGCGACACACTCGGCGGCGTACTTGAACTCGGGCCAGAAGCGGATGACCTGGGCAAGAAACAGATGCGTCTTGGCCTTCTTGGCGGCAGCGACCATCGCGTCGGCGTCCTTCAACGCGGCGGAGATGGGCTTCTCGCAGATGACGTGTTTGCCGGCCTGCAACGCGCGGATGGTCACGTCGCGGTGGGCGCCGGTCGGCAGGCAGATGTCCACGAACTGCACGTTCGGGTCGGCCAACAGCTTGTCCACTTCCTTGTAGGTGGCGATGCCGGTGAGGTCCTGCACGCCGCCGTCGCCGCCGATGTTGCCCTTGATATCGCGCCAATCGCCGGTGAGCCGTTTCTCGATGCCGTCGCAGATGGCGACCACGCGCGCGTTCTGGATGTTCTTGTAGCCCTTGAAATGGGTGACGCCCATGAAACCGAGTCCGATGAGTCCGACGTTGACCATGTTATCTCCTGTGTTTGTGGTGATCAGAAAGCGTGCGCTTATAGCAAAACCATTCTCGGTTGTCAGCCAGAGAAATCGGCGGCGCGGTGTCTCTTTTACATTCCAAACACCTTCGCCAGCCAGGGGACAGCGTGGTTGGGATGGAACCGATGCGACGGCGCGTCCACATAAGCATGCGCAAAATACTGTTCCATCGTGACGCCAACGGGCAGTTCGGCGTGGTCGAGGGTCCGCGACTTCGGGTCGCTGTATTTATCGTAATGAAACAGTTGAAGAGCGCCGCCGGCATCCCAGAGTTCGTAAGCCCGGCGGATCTTCGCGAATTGCGTGGCACGGCCCCCCTCCGTGAAAAGCAACGGGCGCGGTGCCAGGGACGCCTCCAAGTCGGTGTAGTCGAACCACTGCAAGATGCCCGGAACGACTTGATGGATGCCCGGATCGCAGAGGTTTGTCGCCACGGCACGTTCCTGCCAGTGGCAGATGAAATCGTTGTGTACCACCGCATGGACCCGCTTTGGATAGAGTACTCCCAGAATGTCAGCGGGCTTCGCGCCGAGCGAATGGCCGCTGACCGCGATCCGTTTCGGGTCCACAAACGGTTGCCCGGCCAGCCACTGGAGGATGCACGCCTTCTGGAACACGGAGATCGCCTCGTAGGAACGGCCCATCCAGACGGCGTGGGTGCACAGGATGTTTCGCTTCCGCCAGACAGCATCGGGCGACAGAGGCGTCCGCTCTCCCATTGCGCTCGCCAGCTCGTTCGTTGCCGGATTGTCAAACGCCACGGCGATCATGCCGCGCCGCGCGTAGTGATAGGCCATCCGGTTGTCCATCCACTTCGGGTTGCCGGCGGTGGTTGCGCTTCCCAGTTCCGGCTCTCCTGCCAAAGCCTCCTTGCTCCCGGTCGAGCCCGGGAAACACAACACCGCGGGGGCAGGTGACTGCGAGCTGACGCCATCAGGCATCAACAGGTAATAAGGCACAACGCTGAACGGCTCGGGATAGGCTTCCCAACGCTCCAACCGATAGCCGTCCCGCTGGCGCGACCCGATTCGCTTCGGCTCCGGTTGCTGCGGCACTTCGGGGAAACACATCAACTCCAGCAGCTTCTCGCGGACCTTCGCCTGCCACGTGGCAAACTCCTGGCGCGTCATGCCCGCGCGACACTCCAGTCGAGGATGCAGCATCTGGAGTTGCTTGTGCAGAAAGCCCGCTGTCTCAACGAAGCGCCCGTCCTCCCGTCCACTGACGAACGTTTGGGGCTGAGTCGCCTGTCCGCTCGCAACCGCCGCCGGGGCGTCGGCCTTCGCTTTGCTGGCGGCGATCGCAGTCAGTGCGCCCACGCCTGCAGCTTTGAGAAAATCGCGTCGTTTCATAGATGCATCTCCCATGAACTCCCGCGTGCCTGCCGTTGTCAGGGTCGTTACTTCGCCGAATAGCCGCCGTCCACCGGCAGGTTCGCTCCGGTGACGTAGCGCGCGGCGTCACTCAACAGGAACACCACCGGCCCGCCGAGGTCGGTGTCGTCAGCCATCCGGCCCAGGAACGTCCGCGAGCAGTAACGGCTCAGGAACGGTTCAGGCTGGTTGTTGAAGAAACCGCCGGGCGAGACGCAGTTCACGCGCACGTTGTCACGGCCAAACAGCGCGGCGTAGAACCGCGTCAGGTTGATCATGCCGCCCTTGTGGAAAAAGTAATCCGGCGGCGGATCGCCCATGTTGGTGCCTTCGTAGAGTTCTAGGCTCGGCCCGACCATGCCCTGAATGGACGAGATGTTGACGATGCTGCCGCTCTTCTGCCGGCACATCACCTCGCCGAACGCGCGCGTCATGAGAAACACGCCGGTCGCGTTGACCCGCATGGATTCCTCCCACGCAGCGACGGGAGCGCCCGGCGATTTCATCGGCCGCGCGACTGAGTTGTTGACCAGTCCATCCACGCGGCCCAGGCGCTTCAGCACGCGGTCGCGCAGAGCGAGCACGGACGCCTCATCGCCCTGATCGAGCTTCTCTGCAACGACCGAGCGGCCCTTCGCGTTTTCCTCGGCGGCGACGCGTTCGAGCTTGGTGACATCGCGCGAGGCGATCACCAGCTTTGTGCCGGTCGCCGCGATGGCGGCCACCAGCCCGCGCCCAAACAATCCCGCGCCGCCGGTGAGGACGACGACCTTGTCTTTGATGCTGAACGTGTCAGACATGGGAGACCTTGTCATGGCGAACCGCGGTTTTCTTGGCCGCGGGCGCGGTCTTGTTGAATCCCGTGATCAGCTGTTTGAAATACTCGCCGATGCCGATCACGTCAGCGCCGAGCGTGAAGATGGAAACGCCCTCGGCTTCGAGCGCCTCGCGGGTGTCGAGCAAGCCTGCCGTGACGACGTATTTGCCGTGTTTGCGGGCGACGGCGGCCACGCGTTTGCGCGCGGCGACGACCTCCGGCAGCTTGACCTGCGCGACCTTTCCGATGAGATGGCTGAAATCGCCGGGGCCGAACAGCAGCGCGTCGTAGCCCGGCACCGCGGCGATCTCTTCCACCTTCGCCAGCGCCTCCGGCGATTCGATCTGGAGGATGACCAGCCGCTCGCGGTTGCTGTGATCGATATACTCCGGATAGGGCACCTGGCAGTAGACACCGTCCATGTTTCCGCCGTCAATCGGACGGCGGCCAAGCGGATGGAACCGCGTCATCTCGACGATGCGGCGCGCTTCCTCGGCGGAGGCGACGTGCGGCACCATGATCGCCGTCGCGTCGGCCTCGAACGGCTTCACGTATTCGCTGTAGGAGCCTTTCGCGACGCGCACGATGGTGTCCATGTCGTAGAGCTTCGCGGCGCGGATCATGTGCTCGAGGTTGAGCCAGTCGTTCGGCACGTGCTCGTTGCAGAGCCACACGGCCGAAGCGCCGGCCAGTCCGGCCAGTTCAACGACGCGGGGGTCGATCAAGTTCAGTTTCAACACCGTCGGACATTGTCCGGCACGGAGTTCACGGAGGATGCGGCTGGAGCGTAGTTTCATAGTTGTCATTTTAGATTAGGGAACACTCGGATCGAAAGCATGAAGAAAATACTCATATTGCTGGCAACCAGCGCGGGAAACGGTTTCGCAGCATGGCAACGAACCGTTCATGCGTTGCCTCGCTCGCCGGGGTGTAAGGTGGCAGCAGGCGCAGCGGAAAACCGGGGTCGTTGACGCGGCAGTACATCTTGTCGAACGCGCTGTCCATGTGCACCTCGGGGCCCGGGAGTTTCAAGAGTTCGGCGATCAGTTCGGTCGCTTCGCGTTGGATCCCGCGGAGGACAGCCTCATCACGGCGGCGGGCGGCCTCAAAATAAGCCTGACCAAGGGCGAGGTTCGTGTTCGCCACGGAGATCAGCAGGCCGCACTCGCCCATCATCGCAGCATCGGCAAACCCGGCCTCGGTGATGAAATGCTGAAGCTGTGGCGCTTCCGTCAGCAGTCCGCGCAGGCGTTTTGTGTCGGTGGTGCTGTTCTTGGTCGCGACGAGGTTCGGATGCCGTTCTGCGAGCCGCCCATACTCGGCGGGTGTGATGAGGCGCTGCGCGCGCAGGAGGTTGTAGTGGAGGAACTCGCAATCCGGGAACCGGCCGCAAGTTTCGCGAAAGAACACCTCCATCTCCGCATCCCGCAGCGCGCCCCAACTTGGCAGGCTCAATTGAAATCGCCGGGCGCCGGCTGATCGCGCCCGTTCGATGCGCTCAATGACCGTCGGCAGCGACAGGCTGATGACGCCAATCATGGTTTGCACGCCCGCGTCACGCGTTTCGTCGAAGAAAACGCGCGTGATCTCGTCGAACTGCCGGTCGCTCACCGCATAGCCTTCGCCCGCTGTCCCAAAAATATAGAGGTCGCGGATACCATGTGAAACCAGATGACGCACCTGTCGGCGGAAGATTTCCTCAGCGAAGCTGAAGTCTTCGTTCCACGGCACACAGCAGGTGGCGAGAACGCAGGGACGGTAGCGTTTGACGTTCATGTCACTTCGCCGGCGGCGTCCAGACGACCACTCCCACATGGTAACGGCGATGGGCGGCTGTGCCGTTGCTGTAATAGGCGGTGAGGATTTTGCCGTCGCGCATCTGAGCGCAGGCGGGATAACCGCAATCGTAGCTGAGCAGGTCGTTCACAAGCGTCAACGGCTCGCCCCAGCTCTTGCCGTCGTCCGCACTCAGTCTGGCGAGCACGCCGAACTCGCCCTTGATGCGATTGCCGTAGGTCAGCAGCAGACGCCCGTCTTTCAATCGCATGAGGTGCCCCGGATGCTGCGAGGCTCCGCTCACCGGCTCGGAAGCGACCCATGTCTTGCCGTCGTCATCGGACCGGAAGAGGTCAATCCGCTGTTTCGTCTTGCCGAGCGAGCGGGCGGCGGCCAGCCACTTGCCCGACCCCAGATGGAAGATCGCGGTCTCGTTGTTCGTATCGCTGATGCGCGACTGGACTTCCCACGTCCTGCCATCGTCCGCGCTGCGGAACATCCATACGCCATCCTGCTTCGTCTTAATATCTCGCGCATAGCAGGCTACGCGCAATGCGCCGTCACCACCCGGCAGGATGTCGCCGAACGGGATATACTGTGTCCGGCCTTCCGCGGCCTTGGGGAATGATTCCTTGTCAATCTTCCACGTCGCGCCACCGTCCGAAGAGCGGCAAACCCATGGTGCCAACACTTCCACCAGCGCCACGACCCTGCCCTTGTCGTCCTTCTTCAGCGACCAGCCGGACGACAGCACCAGCAAGTCGCCGTTGTTGGCCTTGCCCGCCGCCACGTTCATGCGATTGGCCGAGTCCTCGTGCGGCGCGGCCGTTCCGCGCTTCGTCCAGAACAGGCCGTCGCTCGTTGCCCAACACTCCACGTCGCCTTCCGCCCGCCCGTGGCTGGGCTTGTTGAAGATGGTGGCGATGATCGTCCCGTCGCGAAGCGTGGCGAGATTCGGCCACGCGCAGACGTTATCAATCGCGACGTAGCGCGTCGTGATGACCGGCGCGGCCGGTTCGGCGGCTTCAGGCTTCCCGGCGAGAGCGCCGGCCAGAACAGTAACAACAACCAGGAATCGCATCATGGGAACCTCACTTCTTCTTTGCTGTGACTTCCAATTCACTCAGAACCTCGCTCAGTTTCACCACGCGTCCGCCCTGCTCGCGGCTGCGGATGCCGGCGGTGATGATGGACATCAGTTCGATGGTCTCCTCGAACGGATATTGCCGCTTGCCCGTCTGCAGGAATTCAATGAAAGCCACAAGCTGGCCGCGGAATGCGTTGTACGTGTCGCGCAACGTGAGGGCGATCTGGCCCTTGGTGCCGTAGAGATGCACGGCGCCGAAGCTGCCATAAGCGTCGTGAATCGCCGCGAGCGTGAGTTGGACGCCGCTGCGATGCACGACAGACACGATATCGGAGCCGTCACGATGGTTAGTCTGCACCGACTCGAACCCCGGTCCGACCAGCGGCTGGACCGCCTCCAGCGCATGGATGCCGTAGCGTTCCCACGTCTTGCAGGTGAAGCTCGTAATCCAACGCAAGTCGCCGAACTCTTCGCGCCGCGCGGCTGCCTCGCGGATCTCCGGCGCGTAGCGCATGCCGCTGTTGGAAAGGATGCGGCCCGTCTTGCGATGCCAGCCGATGAACTGGCGCAGGTCGGGCAGGTTGATCGCCATCGGCTTGTCCACAAACACCGGCAGGCCCGCCTCGACGAACGGCCGCGCGCGTCGGACGTGATCATTGCCGTCGTCGGTCGCGATGACCACGGCATCCACGTGGCCAATGACGTCTTCGGGTTTCGCGACGACATGCTCGATGAGCGACGCCGCGGCCACCTTGGGGGCGTCGGCGGGATCGTCGGTCCAGACGTGCGTGACACGCGCGCCGGGCACGCGGATGGATTCGAGCGGTTGCGCGCCGAGATACTTCGGGATGGCGGCGTAAGGGCACTTCGCCATCTCGGCGGGGTTGTAGCCGTTGATGATGGCCGACCACGAGTAGGGGTGGCCGTTGCCCTCAATCATGCCGAGCATTGCGAGCTGGAGTTCCTTCTTCATGCGATCTTGATTGCCTTTCCATCGCGCGCCGATTCGAGCGCGGCGAGGTTGAATTTCAGCGTTTGCGCCGCCTCGTCGAGCGTGGCCAGCGGCGTGGGCTTGCCTTCCATCCCGTCGAGGAAGGCGTTTGCCTGCGCGATGAACAACTGGTCCCGCTCCAGCGGCGCTGCCTTGTGATGCTCCCATTCAGTCGCGCCGCGCCGGAACACGCTCCACCGCTGCTCGTGGCCCTCGACGCGCACGCTGCCGCCTTCGCAGTGAATGCTCAACGTCATTTCGTTGGGCGCTTGGAACTGGTTCAGCGCGTAGTTCACCAGTGCGTTGCCGTTGCGCGCGGCCACGCTCACGGTGTCCTCGACCGTCACGCCTTCGAGCGCCTGGTGTGCCGCGTCGCAGAACACACTCGTCGTCGGCCCGACCAGCCACTCGACGGCGTTGGCAATGTGCGTCAACGCATCCTGGATCGCCCCGCCGCCCGATTCGTGGCGCGCGTAATAAATCTCGCGATACGCCGGCCGGAATGTCGGGAAGTGTTGTCCCGTCGCGATGCTCACGTGCAGCGGCCGACCAAGTTCGTTGCTCCGCAGGAATTCCCGCGCGCCGAGAATCCACGGCATCAAGTGATAGACATATGCCACCGCCGTGAACCGGCCGGATTTTGCCGCCGCGTCGCGCAGTTCGTCCACCTTCGCGAGCGTGGTGCTCAGCGGTTTCTCAATGAACACTGCCGCGCCGTGCTGCAGCGCGGTGAGGGCGAGTGGAACGTGGGTATGAGCCGGCGTGGCGATGACGATGCCGTCGTAACGGCGCGCGGCGAGCGCCGCATTGAGGTCGTTGAAGCCGGTGACGCTATACTGCTGCGCGACACGTTGCGCCAACGTGGCGTTGGCGTCGCACGCCGCCACATCCGCGCGACCGGTGCGTTGGAAACAACGCAAATGCCGCTCGCCGATACTGCCGCAGCCGACGATCAAGATTGAATGCATGTCCATTGTCCTCACTTGGATGGGTTCATCACGAGGCTCAACCCGCCGGGGACGGGCGAAGGTGCCAGAAGATATACGGTACGACATCTCATGACGGGTTCACTTATATTTTGGAACAGGTTACAGGGCAAATCAGCATTCGGGCTTACTTGAAACGAACCACCACGGTCTCATTTGGGTTGATGTCGCGGACGATGATATGGCCGTCGGTGGTCTTCTCCCATGGGACGTCCTTCCCATCCGTCTGCACGCTGACGACCTTCGCCGCGTCGCAATCGGAGATGCGCAACCAGCCGCGCACTTCAGGATCGGCACTCTTCCGGGAGAACGCAAACCGGTATTCCTGCGGTGACAGTTTGTAGCTCAGTTCCGCAACCGCGTCGTTGCCCTGGCCGAACAGGGTCTGAAACCGTTTGGTCATCAGATAGCCCAGCACCATGAGCCTGCCTTCCGGCTTGAGAACCGGGCTCGGGTTGTTCCGGTTCAGGAACAGTGGCACGATCAACCGGTCGGATTCCGCCGCACTGGCTTTGTCCATGCCTTCGTGCAGCCAGCGAAACTTGTCCGTCTGCTTGCTCTCGTGGGCCGTGATGTTCTGCCTGCCCATTTCCTGCGCGATGCGCCGGTATTCGGTGTCCATCCACGGTGGACAAATGGTTTCCTTTTCGTCCCAGAAGAAATGGAAGGTCGTGCAGGCGTTGTTGCCCACGCCGAGAAGGCTCTTGCGCGCAACGTAGCGGTCGGGCACCTCCCGGGTTTCTCCTCCCACGTTGGGTTGAATCACGCCTTTGAAGGATGTGTCCGCCCAGTAGCCGTAATCGGTGATCCCGTAGAACGCCGCGGCATTGCTAAAGAGATCCGGCATGCGCGTGACAGCGGAGAAGGTGTTTCCGCCGCCGCCACTCCAGCCGATGATGTTGACGCACGCCGGGTCGGTTTCGGATGAATGTTGCTTCAGTGCGGCCTGGACCGCGTCGTAGATATCCATGATCTCCAAGCCGCCGTCATCACGCTGGCCGGCGGATTCTTCGCGACCGCGCAAGTCCACGGCGATGGCGAAGAGACCGCGCTCAGCGTAATTCCGGACCGAACCCAGCATCCGGCGGCCCCCATGCCGGAGCACAGGATCGCCGTAGCCGTGCATCAGGACGACGACGGGCTTGGGCTTGCTGTCGGGACGATAAGCCATCCATGCCTTCAGCGGTTGCAGATGAGACACGCTCGACGCGTAAACGAGGTTCTTCTCGACCAGTTTCGGCGCGGGTTTGAACACAGGCGGCGCGACCGCTCCCGGTTTCCGGCGAAACCCTATCGAGCGAAGCTTCGGACCATCGCCGCGTCCACGGAAGATGATGCGGATGCGAACGCTGCCGGTCTTCACACCATCCAGCCCACTCCTGCCCTGCCAGGACATGGCCTGTTCGACGCCCGACTTGTCCATCTTGTCGCAGTTCTCTTGTTCGTAACCCGGGATGCGGTCGTCATTGTCACCGTGCAGGAGTTCGGCGAGCAGGTAGTGGTCTTTGTCCGCTTCGGCGTTGACGGTGAGAACGCAATCCTTCACGTCCTCCACCGCGACCGGCACCGTGGTGATGAAACCGATATGATGATCAGGGGCGTTGCGGAGATGAGTCCAGCCGTCAAGCGGCAGCGTCGCCAGGCCGAGTCCCATGCGGCACTTCTTCCAGCGTTCGTATTGCAGTGGCTGGTCGGTTGGCGCCTGGTAGTCTGCAGCGCCGTAATACAGCCGGATTTCGTTTTCAGTCACCAGCGGACGCGAGGGGATGTGCATCCCGCGGTCCCACGCATTGCCCGCGCCTTGCGGTATCAGCGGCTGGCCGTCGTGGACCCGGACGAAATACTCGCCATCGCGGCTGACGGCCAGCTCCAGATGTTGATCATAATGATCGCCGGTCTGGTAGAGCATGATGTAGTGGCCCTTGTATTTGACGACGGCGACATCGTGAACCTTGTCCCAGGAACTGCTCGTTTCAGGCTGGAAGATTGGATTCTCGGCATGACCGAAGAAGTTGGTTCCGTCGGCGCTGTAAGCGCAGGCAATGACACGCCTGACGGGCGGCTCGTTCGGGCACATGCAACCATAGGCCCGCCAGCGCCGCGACGGTGGCGCGTCCGGATCGTGGAGGACCGAGTTGTAGACAAACCATTTCGGTTCCGGGCCGAGCAACTTGCACTTGATCGGCTGTTGTTTCCACAAGATGCCATCGCCCGATGACCACAGGGAGTGACGATTGGGATGAAACCCGAGGAACCTGCGGGCTGCGTCGGTCGTGTCGGGATTGGGAATAACCGGCATGAAAATGTTCAGCCCGGGGATGGCGTTGTTGTTCTTCCGCCCCTTGAACTCGACCAGCCCGAGGCTGGGTTTTTCCCACACGAGGCCATCCTTCGAGGTGCCATAGCAGAGATGGAGCAGATCCATCCATTTGCTCCAGTCGCCTTCGGGGTTGGCCGCCGAATACCACGTCTTGAAACCGTCACCGTCGCGAAACACGGTCCCTCCATTGAACACGCGATGCGAATCAATCGCCTGCGGGTCGCCGCTTGGGCGCAAGAGGGGGTTGGCCGGATGCTTCGTCACCATGCCCAGTGCCTGCCCGACCCATCGCGTCTCGCCGACGTCGAGCATATCCAGGAAAAGAATGTCGGCGCCCGGTCGCGCGACGGGGGCCGGCGTCCGTATCCGATGGGCGCGCAGCGGCTGCGACGCCTCGCGATTGACGAGCAACAACCCGAACTCGTCCGCTCCGGCGGCAACGTGGGCGGGCACATAACAACCCTGGACTGTGGCGAGGTTGTCGAGGAACTTGTCCGTCACGTGAAAAATCCCGCGACCTTCGCGGATCGTGTCCCAACCAGCCCCGAGCCATCGGGTGGAATAGACGAACTTGCGATGGCCGGTCGTATTCACGAACAACAGCCACGGAACCCCCTTGCCGTCCACGACGAGGCGGGGTTGTGAGAGGTTGTCCTTCTTCCAGCGTTTGTCTCCTGCCGTCAGCGGCAGGTTCGTGTTCCAGTTCTGGCCTGTGTAGAGGGAATATTCCAGTTGGCCTTTGTCCGCGGGCAGGACGACCAACACCTGATGACGGACGCACGCGATGGCCGGCTCCGCTGTGGCGACGCCGACCCGCTCCGGTCGCGTGCTTGTTGCTCCGCTGCGCAACCACTTGCCGCCACCCGCGCTTTCGAGGTGCCACACCACGCCATGACTGTCGCGCCAGACGACGTGTGCCACGCCCAGCCTTGAGATGGCAACCTGTGGCCGGACATCCCCTTGTCCAGTCGCGATGTTCTCGCGGGCCCACTTCTTCGATCCGGCGGCGCGCGCGATCCATACCGTGCCGCCTTCGTCTGCGCTCGCGCCCGCAAGAACCGATGTGCCGGCGCGCTCGTCGAAAGCAATGGCTGTGGGCCGTCCCGTGCCCAGATCACTGACCCCGCCGTAAGACGCCTTCTGAAGCGCGCGTCTTGGGCCACCCTCAGCCAGCGAACACGTTGCCAGAAAAGCCCGCTGCTCGCTGGCCCAGGCAATCTGCAGCTCGTTCCGGGGTGTGACGAGCATCGCGCCGGCCGTGTCAGCTCGCCGGGCCAGAAGCAACCCGCCGCCCGGACCGACGAGCGTTGTGCCCGCGTCCAATGTCACGTCGAGAGAATCGGCGTTCGGCTCGCCGAGATACAGCCGCGCTTCGCCGTTGTCAGCCGAGAGATACAGATACGTGCCGTCGTTTGCGCGCGCCACCGCCGCCTGGTCCGTCTGTGCGGACACACTCAGAACCAGGCATGACACCAGGAGGGCAACAGCAATGAAGAATGAACGCATAGCCCTTGAGTTAAGAGGAAAGCGTCCACCGCGCCTGTCGGAGCACCGCTTTCGACGGTTTCTTCATCTGCTCATACCAGACTGTCAGCAGCGAGCCGTCCGCTAATTCCACAGTGCTGGGATAGCCGAGATCGCCTCCGATGCCGTCGCCGGAAATGATGATCGCCTCGCCCCAAGTCTTGCCGTTATCGGCGCTCACACGCGCTTGGTTGCCGAACGGCGGACGGCGGTGGCCGTAGGTCATGAGCAAGTGGCCATTGCGCAGCTTGAGCAGATGCGAGGGGAGACCGTAGCAGATGGGATGCGGTTCGCTCCAGGTTTTGCCGCCGTCCTTCGATTCGGTTTGCAAGGTCCAACCCGAGTTCTCTTTATTGTGATTGCGGATCTGCGCGATGATCGTGCCGTCGTTGGCTTCAACGGCGTGCAGCTCGTGATAACCTTTCACAACTGCGTCACCCTTGCGCGTCGGAATCTCGGCCAGCCAGCGCCACGTCTGGCCATCGTCGGTGGACTCGCACACGCCGACCTTCTTGTCGTCGGTCCACAACTGCTTGCCGGCATACAGCAGCCGGCCGTCGCGAAGCTGGATGGGCCCGTGCGGGCTGTTCACGATGGTTGGCAGCCGCGTGGACCAGCTCTTGCCGCCATCGGTCGAACGGATGAGCCACTGGCCAAGCTCGGCTTTGCGTTCCGCGTCGCTCAGCCGCGCGTGGCACGCTTTCCAATGCGCGAGTTGTTCCGGGGCCATTTTCGCCGTCGTCCAACCCTTGGCCGACAGCTCGTTGAACGCGGCCTGTTTCTCAAGATACGGCTCATAAGCGAGCGAGGTGAACGTGGTGACCAGCAACGTGCCCTTGGCGGTTTCGAGGACGCCGGAGTCGCGGTCGTCGGTGGCGCTGTCGAGCAACACGCGCGGATACGTCCATGACGCGCCGTCGTCGCGCGAAGTCATGGCGAGGACCTGCCCGAACGGACAAACGTGCGACTCGCGCCCGCCAGACCACGTCACCCATAGTTCACCATTCGCCCGCCGCGCGATGGTCGGCCATCCGTGATAATACTCCGGCTGCTGGCTGATGATTTTAGTCTCGATAATCTTCGCCTCCGGGGCGGCCGCGGCGCGGCGTGGCAAGCCGGCGAGCGCGGCGACGGAAAGACTGCCTGTCGTCTGGAGAAAGCGGCGGCGGGACATGAATGCGGCGGGATGAGTGTTCATGGTTTCGATGGGGTTGGGGTTTGACTACGGTGTGAACTGGATCGCGAAGACGTCCGCGTCTTTCATCACGAAGCGCAGGCGCACGGCCTTGCCAGCGAGGGTGCTGACATCGCCGCCATTCTTCCACGTGACGGCTCGCTCGATGGTGTCGCCGAAAAGTGGCGGACAATCATCGAGGGAGAAGCCGGGCAACGCTTTGCCCTTCGCGTCCTGAATTTCCACGCGCACACTGCCGGCGGCGGAGGTGGCGAAGTTCAGCGCGAGCTTGTTGCCTTTGAAGGTCAAGGGTTTGGTGACGAGTTCGCCGCCGCTCATCGGTGCGTTGACTGAAACGAAGCCGTCCAGTCGCAGTGTATAGCGGCGCAGGGCGCAGCTCTTACTGGCCCCGGTCCAGTAGTTCTCGGTGGCATAGAGGGAGAGTTCGTTGGGCGCGCCTTCCAACGCGGACTTCGTTTCCACGACCTGCCAGCCCAGGTAATGGCTGCCGTAGAACCACGTGCCAGGCCGTTCGATACCGGGCCGCAAAAACGCCTCATTCCAGCGCTTGAACTTCACCCTGTCGCGGCTCGCCATGAACAAACCTTCCGTGATGGCCGTGCCGTAGCGTTCGGAGAACTTTGCGCGCAGTTCGCGGTGTCCGCGTTCCGGAAGTGCCCGCATGGAATCGGACCAGCCGCGTTCGATGTAGCGCGTGGGAAAGCCGATCAGCAGATGAGGAGCGCGGTGATAAGGCATGACGGCGTTGGTGTAGAGTTCCTCAGCGGGCGAATCCGCATAGCTCAGGTTTTGCTGGTTTTCCCAATGGATGAAATCCTTCGAGGTCGCCGTGCGAATGTCACGATGGCCGCCAGGTTTCCAATTCTTTTCATTGGTCACGCCTGCGGTGAAGTAGCGCCAGTAAGCCCGATACTCTCTGCGCACGGAGTCCCAAAAAGCGATGTTATGCGAATCGAAGGCGCCCGCCGTGATGACCGGCGCATCGCTCATCAAGGACCAACGCAGGCCGTCGCTGGACTTGAACGCGGCGAGTCCGTTCGGTTTCCTGGAGTGTATCAGCGCCTTGTAGCGGGCGGCGGGGGGCGTCTGTGGATTGTCATCCCTGAAGAACGCCGCGTTCTCCATATCCAGGGTCATATTGCCGGCCGGGCCGCCGATCATCACAATGTTGTTGGCCTTGGAACCCTTGAACTCATGCAGCCCCAGCTTCGGCTTGGTCCAGTGGATGCCATCCTTGCTCTCGGCATAGCAGTAGAACATCGGATGCTGGTCGCTTTTGAGCTTGCCTGCTTCCACCGTGAGGTGCCAGCCGCGGTAATACATGCGGTAGAGATCGCCGTCCTTGAAGATGCTGTGATAACCGGTGGCGCTGCCCTCCCACGGCGCGTCATGCACGATGGTGATCTCCTGCGGCACGGGATGATGCAGCCGAAGTTCCGCCTTCCCGCCGAGCTTCTCCACAAGCGCGTCATCCACGAATAGTTCGCGGCGCGAGCCGATGTCGAAAGGCGCATCGGCTGCGCATGCCTGGTTGGCAGCAAATGCAACCAAACTGGCAGCGAACACCAGCAATGATTGGAGGATATTCTTGCTGGTCATGGTGTTGGGTGTTTTGGAAGGGTGAGAGACGAGGTAAGGATCAGGGGGCGAACTGGATCGCGAAGACGTCCGCGTCTTTCATCACGAAGCGCAGGCGCAGTGGTTTGCCGGCGAGGGCGCTGAGGTCGGAGCGGCCCTTCCAGCTCACCACCCGGTTGATCTCGTTGCCGATCTGCTCCTGACAGTCCGCCAGTGAGTAACCCGGCAGCGGCTGGCCGCTGGCGTCCTGCAGCTCGATCTTGACGCCGCCCGCGGCGGAGGTCGCGAAGTTCAGCGACAGCTTGCGGCCTGTGAAAACCAGCGGTTTGGTCACCATCTCGCCGCCGTGATAACCACCTCTCAACGACGCAAAGCCGTCGAGCCGCAACGAATAACGCCGCAGGTGTGCTGTGGGCTGGGCGTAGTTCTGGTTCACAAAAACCGACATCTCGTTCGGCCCGGTTTGCACCACGTTCAGCGCGGGATAGCCGGTGCGCGACACCCAGTTCTCCGGGCCGATGCCTCCGCAAATGAAGCCTTCCAGGAATGTCCGGTCATAGAAGGCGGCGTGGCCGGCTCCTTCGCAGGGGCGGGTCGTCATGAAGATGGCGTCGGACGTGTCCTTGAAATAGCCGGGGTTCACCTTGATGGCCTTGGCTTGCTCGTCGGTGAGCACGCGGCGCCCGGGCATGAACCGCGCCGCAATGGCCATGTAAATGTGTGGCGCGCGGAAATAGGGATGAGTCTGGTTGGTGTAAAGATGCTCGATCGGAGCCGGCCCGGACGGATGGCGATACTCCATCAAGACCGGCGGCGACCAGTGCAGGAAATCATCGCTCTCGCTGCGGACGATGCGGCGGATTTTGTTCTCGAACACGCGGAAATAGCAGAGGTATTTGCGCTCCACCGGCGACCAGAACGGCACATTCTGCGAATCGAACATGTATTTGAAAGGCACCATCGCCTTGGGAATCACCGGTTCGGGCGCCATTCGCTGCCAGTGCAAGCCATCGGGGGATTTCCAGGCAATCAACCCGCCGCCTTCCATGGTGCCGCCGAGCGCCTTGTAACGTTCATCGGGCGCGACACCGGGCCGCGTATCGAGGAAGGGACAGAAGTTATGCGTTGAAGGAGACGCATTCGCGAGGACGACGTTGTTCTTCTTCGTCCCTTGGATCTCGAACTGTCCGACCTCCGGCCGCGTCCATCGCCGCCCGTTGGTGGATTCTGCGCAACAGGTGATCTCGCTGGTGCTCCCGTCGCGTTCCGACACCGCTTTTCCGCGGTAGTATGCGCGCAGGCGATTGCCGTCCTTCACGATGGTCACATAGCCGCTGAAAAGTCCTTCCCAAGGTTGGTCGAAACGGAATGCGATGCCCTCATCGCGCGGCGTGTGCAGGCGCAGTTGCGCGCCGCTGAGCTTGTCGATCAGGAAATGGTCCACGAACAACTCGCGTCGCGAGCCGATGTCGAGGGGTTTGTCATCGGCCGCGTTCGCGGGCAGGCCGGCTGTCAGCATGAGAGCGCAAAGCGCGCGAAAGACAGCCGGGGAGATCCATGAACCGATGGGGGTGTGACGCCGTGAAACCAACGTGGTGTTGAAATCAAACATGGGCCCAGTATCGGTTTGCCTTTGGGGGGAAAACAACCGTAGTCTTCTGGTCAGTTTACCTGACCAGATGAATACGAACGCTTCGCCACTGCCGTTTCTGCCGCAGAGACTTTCGCTCGTCACGCAGACGGTGCAAAGCCTGCGCGAAGCCATCCGGGCCGGACATTGGCGGACGCACCTGCCGGGCGAGCGCGAACTATGCGCGCATCTCCAGGTCAGCCGCCCGACGCTGCGCGCCGCTCTCGAGGAACTGCAGCGCAGCGGCTGGCTCGATGTTTCAGACCGCCAGCGCCGCCGCATTCGCGCAAGGCCCGCCGCCAGCCGGCGCGCGCAGAAGAAAGAGATCGCGATGCTTTCCGCCAGCCCGCTGCTGGCGATGCCGTCACCGATGATGTTCGTGCTGGACGTGCTGCGGGACAAACTCGCCGAGGCGGGCTACTCGACGAAGCTCCACGTCAATCCCGCGTGTTTCTCCGCGCAGCCCGTGCGCGCCCTCGACAAGCTGGTCCGTTCGAACCCGAGCGCCGTCTGGCTCGTCTTCGGCTCCAAGGAGCCGATGCAACGCTGGTTCATCCGCCAGCAGTTGCCGTGCGTGGTGGCCGGCTCGTGCGCGCCGGACGTCGCCCTGCCGTCGGTGGATGTGGATTTTCGCGCCACCTGCCGCCACGCGGGTGGAGTGCTTTTGCGAAAGGGGCACCGGCGGCTCGCGCTGGTGCTGCCGCAGGATGCCTACGGCGGCGATTTTGTGAGCGAAGAGGGACTGCGCGAGGCGATCGCCACGATGCACGGTGCCGCACAGTTGCGCATGTTGCGTCACGACGGAACCACGACGCACCTGTGCGCGATGCTGGATGAAGCCTTGTCTTCTCCGAACCCACCCACCGCGTTTCTCGTGGCCCGCTCGCCGTGCGTGTTGACGGTGATGATGCACCTGATGCGAGCCGGCAAGCGCATCCCGCAAGACGTGGCGGTCATCTCACGCGACAACGATCCGTTCCTGGAATTCGCCACCCCCGCTGTTGCCCGCTATGCCGTCAATCAGGCACAGTTCGCGCGTCATCTCTCGATGGCCGCCCGGCAACTCGCCGGGACCGGCACGCTGCCCGCGCACGCCATCCGCCTGATGCCGAAGTTCCTCCCCGGCGGGACGGTGTAACGGCTGGGAACTGGCTTGCCCTTTGCGCGAAACGGTCTCAGGAGACAGCCTGCTGCCGCCCTGCGCGTCTCAAGACGAGGTAGCCGATGAACACCAGCAGCACCAGCGTCCCGACCGTGACACAACCCGATGTCAGGCAGATTTCCGCGAGGCGTTTGCCGATGATGCCCTTCGACGTAAGCGTGGTCAGCGCGAAGCTCGCCGCCAGCACGCTGCCTCCAATCCATCGCGCGCGCGTTTCCTGCAGCACACAGGCGGACAGCGCCATGTACGGCAGCAGCAGCGCCACGAAACTTGATTTGCTGCTCTGTGGTGAGAGCATGAGCATGCTGATTAACATCAGCGAACCATCCAGAAGCAGTGCCTGTGGCGTCCGGCCCGACCGCAGCAGCAGCACAAAAACAATCAGCCCAAAACCGAGATAGACGGCGAGCAAAACGTTTTGCCGCGACAGTGTGCCGCTGGTCTGGTGAGCGAACTCATACACCATCCCGCGCAACGACTGGTTCAGCAGGTTGGCCTGCTCCCAATGTCGTGTCTGCTCTGCCAACGGCTTGTTGCGAACCGAGCCCACCGCAAGGTCGTGGACCCACGTGACGAAGTAACCGTGCGACGCGCCCTGCGGCGTGAAAAACACGTCCGGCAGGAACGAAAAGCCCGCATAAAACACCACACAGAGCAGGAAAAGCTTCACGCGTCGTCGCAGCAGCAGGTAAGGCAGAAACAGCAACGGCGTCGCCTTCAGGGCCGCCGCCAGCGCAAAGCCAGCCGCCGCGCGCAGGTCCTTCCCGGCTTGCATCCCCCATAGCCCGACCAGTACGCAGAGGAACACGATCACGTCGTAGGCTTGGTTTTCCAGCACAGCCAGCATGAACTTCAGGCTCAACACCAATGACAGCACCCGCAACCAGAAGATTTTTCTCCCCTGCGACAGATCTGGAAAACTCGCCACCGTCAGCCGCTCGCACAATCGGTAGCTCAGCCACGTCGCTCCTACCAGCACCACATACCAGACCACGATCCTCAGCCACATCGTCAGCGGCACGAATGGAATCATCACAAACGCAAACAACGGAGGATACGTGAACCCTTGCGCACCAACCTCCAGCGCCTGCCCGTGCAGTAGCGCCTCCGCCCCGAGCGGATAGAGCGTCATTCCATCCGGCCGGCCGGCAAATCGCGGGTAGTATGCCGCGATCACCAGCAGCAACAGCGCCATTTTGTGACGTCGAAGAAACTCGACCATGATTGTATGCTATTCTGTCTCTTAGGCCTTCTTCCGGGAAACAGATGATCCGGACAAGCGTGATCCTGCTTCTTACCACACGACACGGTTGGCCAAAAGCGAATTCATCGGGGCATCCCATGTCTTCCGGTTTCCCGCGCAAAGGCCGCCAAACAAGCGCCGAATCAACTCGCAACTTTGTTCTTCACACCCCTGCCGAAAGAACCGTGATGGTGCAGTTGAATGCTGAGCGGAGGGCGAAACTGGTGGAACCGATTGTTTGCGGTTGCGGATTCGCAGCGGGATGTTCTTTTACGCTTGCGTCGGATGGCCGGCCTGCAACAATGACGGCGACGTTCAAACGAGCCGCACGGATGAACACGGGAGCGATAACGATGGAGCAATCGCAACGCGATGGGCGGGGATTTTCCGGCAGCGCCCTTTTTCCGATTGAGGGACAGTGTCTCACCTCTCGTGGCTCAGAATCAGAGTTCCTGTTCCTGACACTCCTTTGGCCTGTTCCGCCATGCCAAACTCACTACACCTGCCCTCGAATGCTCGCGTGCTCGTGATCTGCCGCAAACAGCTCGGGGACATGACGTTGCTCGAGCCTGCGCTGCACAAGCTCGCCATCGCCATCGGTCGCCCGGTCGAGATACTCACGCGCAGTGGTCACGCGCCGCTGATCGCGTTAATGGAGGGCGTAAGAATGGTGAAATGCACATGGCTGCGGCGCTACGACGCAATCTTCTGTTACGATAATCGTGTTAGATCCGCCGTCCATGCGATGCTCGCCTTCGCTCCGCGCAAGGATCTCCTGCTACGCGCGCCGGACGAGGTGACGAAATGGAGCCGGCGCGCGTTTTACGAAATTCGCAGCCCCGGTATCGCGGGTGTCTACCTCGCCCGTTACAATTGGGACCACACCATCATCGAGGCACGGGAGCCATGGCGCCCGCCTGTCCTGCGGCGCCCGCCTGAAACGTGGAAACCGGCTGGTTTTGCCGATGACGATTATGTCCTTCTGAACTCAACTGCGGGTTGGAAGAGCAAGTGTTGGAAATCCAGCTCGTGGGTTGCGGTCTCGATGGCGTTGCTCGATGCGGGCGTTCCGCGCGTCGTCATCACGAGCGACAAACAGGATTGGCAGCAGGAGCACGCGAAGGAAATCGCCGCCGCGCTCGGCGATCGCGCGTTGTATCTGGGCGGCTCGACGCGGCTCGAGGAGTTTCTATGGCTCGCGTCGCGCGCACGGATGGTGGTGGGCGTGGATGGCGCGGCCGCGCATCTGGCTGCGGCGTTCGGGGTTAAGAATTTTACGCTGTTTTTTTGGACCAATCCCCACAACTGGCATTTCCCGACGGACAAATCTGTGGCACTGCTTGCGCGTCTCGGCAAGGGCGGGGATGTGGAAAATCCCGCATACGTGATCGAGGACGACGAAGTTGCCGGTTCCGTAGTGGCGCTTTTGCGGAGCTAGTCAGAAGGGAGCTAGACGAGGCAGCCCCATATCCTGCGGTTGGCCGCGCAAATGCCAGCGGAGGAGTGCGGAGTAAACGCGCAGCCGGTCGCTCCATGACTCGCTTCTGCCGAGCGTAAAAACCACCATCAACCCGCCGACCAGCCAATCTACAACCAACCTCAAAGCCAGCCCGGCGGCCAGCAGCCGGCACGCGGCGGGGCGGTGGTTCTTGGCGAAATAGAGGTAGCGGGAACGCCAATACTCGATGCGGGCCTCCGGCCGCACCTGTCGCGCGCTGCGGCCCTGGCCGTGAGCGACGCGAATGTGCGGCAGGTGCATGACGCGCCAGCCGCGCTGGCGGGCGTGGAGGCAGAAGTCGGTTTCTTCGAGGAAGAAGAAGTATCGTTCGTCGAGTCCGCCCAGCGCGTCCCAAGTCTCACGCCGGATGAGCATGAAAGCGCCGATGACGGTCTCGACCTCGACGGGTTCGGTGAAGCTGTGTTCCTTGCCGGGGTAACGGCGCGGGAAGAGGCGGCGCAGGAGCGATTTGTTCAGCAGCTCGGTGGCGAGGGTCGGGAAATTGGCGATGGAGTTTTGCCGGGAGCCGTCGGGGTTGACCAACTGTGCGCCCGCCACGCCGCAGTCGGGATGCTCGCGCATCCAGGCGACGGCGGCACCGAGCGAATCCGGTTTGACCTCGGCGTCGGAGTTCAACAGCAACAGGAAGTGACCCTGCGCGCGGGCGGCTGCGCGGTTGACGGCGCGGGCGAAGCCGAGGTTGTTTTCAGAGCGAATGGCGATGACAGACGGGAAACGCCCCGCAACGGCATCAAGTGTGCCGTCGGTGGAGCCGTTGTCCACGAGGAGAATCTCCTTGCTCAAATCGTCGCGGGCATCGAGGACGGACTGGATGGCCGCGCAGGTTAGCGAGCAGGTGTTTCGGGTGACGATGATGACGGAGAGGTCGAGCATGGGGAAGAAGCGGCGGCGGCCATCATGGCTTCGCGGGCCTTGGCATAACGAGTCAGACAGGCGAAAGCGGTCTGCCACGCGAGGTAGAACCCCACCCATCCATCCAGGAAACCCAGCCGCAGAAAGTAGCAGCGCAGGAAACGCCAGAGTGGACGCACCGCGAAGTCGAGCGCGCCGGGCTTGTAGCCACGCTCCACGCAGTGCCGCGCGAAGTAATCACCGTAGGCGCTGATTTTGGCAAGCTGGCGGTCGAGGCTTTCCATGCTGTAGTGCAGCAACTCGCCGAGCAACCGGCCGACAGGGCCGTCGGCGACGAGCTTGTCGTGCGGGTCCGTGCCCTGCCACTGCGCGTGACCACGCTGCCAGAGACGCGTCTGGAGGTCGGGATACCAATCGCCGTGGCGTATCCAGCGCCCGAGATAGAACGTGCAGCGCGGGAAACTGTAAGCCGCGCATCGCGCCGCCTCGCCCGCGCCTTCGAGCAGGCTCGCGATGTCGCGCTGGAGTTCAGGGGAAACCACTTCATCGGCGTCCAGGCCAAGCACCCACGGCTGGGTGGCCTTCGCGGCGGCGGAGTTTTTCTGGGCAACATGGCCTTTCCACGGCTCGCGGAAGACCTTCGCACCGAACTTGGCGGCGATCTCGTCGGTCCCGTCGGCCACGTCGGCGTTCAGGACGACGATGATCTCACCGGCCCAGGCGGAAACGCTTTCCAAGGCGCGGGCGATGCGTCTGGCTTCCGCGCCGGAAATCATGGCCACAGTGATGGGTAGCTTGTTCATCGCCTGACAAAACAGAGAACGCGACGGAGGCTACGTCACCGTCCGTGGCGAAACAACCCAAAACCCGGCTTGAACGCGCCGGCCGGGGTCCGTTTCTAGGTGTTGATGTTGGGAGGCAATTCGAGTAGTTAGCTGTGGGTTCCGCATGCCATGAACACCAACTGCGAGGCAGCCTCGAGAATCAGGAAAATCGCCGTCATTGTGCCGAAATACGGCCTTGTCGGCGGGGCTGAGCAGTTTGCCTTTCAAGTAACGGAACGGATGGCGGCGAGAACGCCTTATGAATTTCACGTGTTTGCCAACCAATGGAAAAGCGCCGAGGGATCGCGTGTGATCTTTCACAAGGTGCCCATGATTCGTTTTCCCCGGTTCCTGCGTCCCGTGAGCTTCGCGTGGTTTGCCAGCCGGTTGATGGCCGGACAGCATTTTGACCTGGTTCACGCGCACGACCGCGTGTTCGGGGCGGACTTGATTTCGTTGCATTGCACGCCTCACGCTGCCTGGGTGCGGGACGTGCGAAGGAAACGGCCGAGCCTCTTTGACCGGGCCATGTGTGCCGTCGAAAGGCGGATGCTGGCGGCGGGTGGATCGTCTCTGTTCTTTCCGACGTCATCCATCGCGATGGAGACATTTCGCCGGGAATACTCGCCGCTGCCGGGACAATGGAAAGTGATGCATCCCGGCGTGGACGCGGCGCGGTTTTCGAGCCCCGACCGGGAGAAGTGCCGGGCCGAAATCCGCGGGCGTCATGGAATCGGCTCGTCCGATTTCCTCGTCCTCTTCGTCGGGATGAACTTCGAACTCAAAGGGCTGGATACCATCATGGCCGCCGTGGCGAAGGCGCGGGCGCAACGGCCGTCGGCGACCATCCGGTTGTTGGTCGTGGGACGCGGGGACGAGGAGAAATACCGCGGCGTCGCGCGGTCGCACGGAATCGGCGATGCGGTGGTTTTCGCGGGAACGCAGACTGACGGGATCGAACGTTACTACCGGGCGGCGGACCTGTTTGTCATGCTTTCGGGATTCGACACGTTCGGGATGGTGGTGCTGGAAGCGATGGCGGCGGGCCTGCCGGTTGTCGTCAGCTCGAATGTGGGCGCCAAAGACGTGGTTGAAGATGGCGTTAACGGCTTCGTCCTGCCGGATGGCCGGGACGCAGATGCCGCTGCCAATCGAATCGTCCAGCTCGTCGATGGCGACCGGCAGCGAGCCATGAGCGCCGCGGCATCGCAGAGCGCGGCCAGGCACGATTGGGAACAACGGGTGGCGGAGTTGTCCGCGGCCTACGAATCGAAACTCCAAGCAAAGGCGGTTGTTTGATGACTCCAAAAATCTCGGTGATTCTCACAGCGTGGCAGCGGCCCCAAAACCTCGAGGAGCAGGTGGACCGGGTTTTGCGCCAGACAGTGCCGCCGCACGAGGTGGTGCTCTGGTATAACCAGCCCCCGAAGACGTTGGGGCTCTTTGAGAAGAAACAGTTGCTCGATTTCCGAAACGCGGGCAAGGTTAAAAAAATTGTGTGCGACCATAACTTCGGCATCATCCCCAGGTTCGCCATGGCGTCGGCCATGGAGGGGGACTACGTCTGCATTTTTGACGACGACACGATGCCCGGCGAACGGTGGTTCGAGAACTGCCTGAAGTACGTGGATTCGGAAAAAGCGATGTGCGGCACGATCGGCCTGCGGTTTCTCTCCAAGACAGAACCGAAGACGGAAACGCCTCGCATGGGCTGGCACGGCTGTAACGAGAAGATCGAGTTTGTGGACCTCGTGGGGCACAGTTGGTTTTTCCGAAGGGAATGGGCGCGTTATTTCTGGGACATGGAGCCCGTCATCAGGTCGTTTGGCGAGGACATCCACTTCTGCGCGATGCTCCAGCGGCACGGCATCCGTGTCGCGTGTCCGCCTCATCCGAAGAGCGACAAATCCCTCTGGGGATCGGTCAAAGGCGAACTCGGCGTGGACCGCGTTGCCATCAGCAGCAAGGACCGCTCCCAGGACTACGCGAAGGTCCTCAAGTACGAAGTCGAAAACGGTTTTCGGTTGATACTCTTATGATCCTGGTTGCCTACGGGACGCGGCCCGAAATCATCAAGCTGTTTCCGGTTGTCCGGGAGCTTCAGCGGCAGGGAGTCCGTTTCAAGACGCTCTTCACCGGGCAGCAGACGGACCTGTATGAGGACGTCAAGGATCTCGTGCCGGTGCCCGACCACACCTTCGCGCGCCATTTCTCCGGGGAGCAGAAGCACAACACGCTGGCCAGCAGTTTCATCAAGATTTGCTCCGCCGCCGAGGAGCTTTTTTCGCACCATCAGTTTGGTTGCGTCGTCGTGCAGGGAGACACCACCACCGCGTGCGCGCTGGCGCAGGTGGCATTCTACAACAAGCTGCGCGTGGCGCACGTCGAGGCGGGTCTGCGCACGTTCGATCTGGAGAACCCTTACCCGGAGGAAGCCAATCGCTCGGTCATCGGCCAGATCGCCGCTGTCAATTTTGCGCCCACTCCCACCGCAAAGAAACACCTTGAGCAGGCGGGGGCGAAGAACATCCATCTCGTCGGGAACACCATCGTGGACGCGGTGAACCTCATCCGGGAGGAGCATCATATTTCAAACGCCACCGCCTCCCATGAGGTCCTGATCACGCTTCATCGGCGGGAGAACCACGAGATCATGGACGGGCTTTTTGAGGAATTGAACCAGGTGGCTCTCAAGCATCCCGACCTTCGGCTGACTCTTCCCATCCATCCGAACCCCAACGTGCGGAAGCACCGGGAGCGACTCACCGCCTCCAACATCCGCGTGATCAAACCGGTGGGTTATCTGGACATGTTGCGGATGGTCGCTGCCTCTGCATTCGTCATCACGGACAGCGGCGGGTTGCAGGAGGAATGCTCGTGCTTCAATAAGAAAGTGATCATCGTCCGGGAGACGACGGAGCGGCCGGAAATCCTCGACGTGGGCCTCGGCCGTCTGGCCGGCCGGAAGATCCTCGCCAATATCGAATGGGCCAGGACGTCACCGGCGAAAGCCGTGGTTTCGCCCTTTGGCGACGGGCGCGCCTCGGAGAGAATCGTCCGCATCCTGGCTGGCGAGGGTGTCAGCCCATCAAGATGATTTCAGAACAAATCCGGTTTTTGCGCACGAATTCCGAAAGACGGCACGTATGATCAAGATAATCACCGGCTCCAGCGTTCCAGTCGGAGCCACTGTTGCTTTGGTCAGCCTGTGCAACCGCCTGAACGCCCGGGGATACGAATGCAGGTTGTTCGGACCTGACCACTGGCACCTGGACAAATGCAAATCCGGAGGGCTTGCTGACTTTCGTCCTGAAAAGGGAGATGTGGTTCTCGTTCACGACATCGGACTGCATTCCGTTTCGGACTTGGACGACCTGAAGGCGACGATCAAGGAACGTCAAGGCAGCCGTTGGCGCCAGGTGCTCCGGAAAGTGGTGTGCGGTTGTTTCGGCAGCGCAAAGAAGCCGGATGATTTCCAACTTGTTCTCACCTGCCAGGGAGACGGGCGGTCCTCCGTGCAGCAATCGAATCTTCTCCTGTTCCAGAAGATCCACAGTCTCAGTCACACGCAACAGATTCCTCGGAAGGCAAAGCTGCCCGTATTCGTGTGTCCAAACCTTGTGGATGATTTGAAACCGTCTGAAAGCAAACCCGCCAAGGTTGCGGGTGTGGTCGGCACCATTCGGAGGGAGAACAGGCTCGAACTCTCAATCCGAAAGGCATTCGAAGAAGGAATGAAGACCGTGATTCTGTACGGTCACCTGGCCGACCCGATCTATTACTACAACGACATCCGACCCCTCGCGGAACAAAACCCCGGGAGGGTCAAGTTCGCAGGCTTCATGGACGACAAGCAGAAGCTTTATGATTCCGTTTCGGATGTTTACTGCTCCGCCCTCAAACCGTGGAGCACGGTGAGACTTGAGGCGAAACTGACCGGAACGCGTTTTCACGGGCCGGATTCGCCCCCGGAAGAACCCATGACCAACGACCGGATTCTTTCCATTTGGATCAACGCGTTGGGCCTGCAACAGAACCGGAACGCGGCAGCACTCCCATGAAAAGTTTCGAGGGTGATTTCTACAAACTGGTCGAATTGCTCAAGAAAAGGGAGCCGTTTGCCTTCAACCGATTTTCGGATGGTGAACTGTACATCCTGCAGAACAAAGAACTGATTCTGGACGCGCAGCAGGTCAAGGTCGGCGAGAAGGCGACGAAAGGATTATACAAGGAGGAGGACTTCAAACGGTTTCATCCCGCCGAACACTCGTTTCACCGGGACAGGCTCGTGGACGCGTTCAGATTCAAGGCCAGGAATTACTTCAAGGGGCTCAGCTGCCGGTGCTGTGTGGGCGAGGAGAATTTCCGGTGGCAACTGGAGTTTCACGGCGGTCCTGACGACAACTTCACGTGGGCGAACCTTCTCGTAAACGGAAACTACGCGAAATTCATCCGCGAGATGTATCCGCTTTTCAACAACTACAAGACCGTTGTGGTCTGCAACGACAAGGCCGATCTTTCCATGTTCCCGTTCGTGGTCAAGGATTTCCGGGTCGGCTACAATGCGATGATCAACGACTACGGTCTGATCGAGCGCATGCGACAATGGATTGTCGAGAACCGCATCGAGGGACACCTGTTCCTTTTTTCGGCTTCATCGTTCAGCAAGCTAGCGATTCACCAGCTTTATGAACACTGCGGCCGGAACACCTACATCGACATCGGGACGACTTTGAACCCATTCATGAACATGAGGCTTGACCGGGCGTACTTGAAATCGTTCTGGCTCGGGACAAGAAACGCGGACATCAACAAGATTTGCATCTGGTAGGGCCATCGACAGGCTGCCAGCCGTCGTCCCTGGCCGGTTTTCAACGAGACGGAGTATGATCATCATTAATATCATGGGGGGGCTGGGCAACCAGATGTTTCAGTACGCCGTGGCGAAACATCTTTCGATCATCCACAACACGCCACTCAAGATAGACACATCCAATTTCGACAGGTGCACTCCAAACAGGGATCACACCTTGCAGTTGAATTCCTTCAAGATCACCGCGCCGCAGGCCCTGCGGAGCGAGGTTGCGGACTACAGGAAAACCGGGCTCAAACACAAGTTGGGCATCGCCTCGCTGCTGAATGCGCTGGGGCTTTGCAGGGAGACCGGCGAGACTCCGCGCCTGTATTCGGAACCAGCCGGCTCCGCCTTCAAGCCGGAAGTCCTTGCGCTCGGACCCAAGACGTATCTCATCGGGTATTTCAACTCTTACAAATACTTCGATGCTGTAAGAGAATCGCTCGTCGGGGAATTCTCACCCCGGGAGGAAATCAGCGACGCAGCGCGCGGAATCCTGGCGTCCATCGCGGATTCAAATTCGGTCAGCGTCCACGTCAGGCGGGGAGACTACATGACCGATCCCAATATCAGGAAGGAACTCGAGGGAGTGATCACGGATCGCTATTACCAGAACGCGGTGAACTACATGTCGGAACGGGTCAGTGATCCGCATTTCTTCATGTTTTCGGACGACATCGCGTGGGTGAAAGAAAACCTCCGGCCCGCTCACAAAGTGACCTACGTTGATTTCAACTCTCCACAGAGGGGTTTTGAAGACCTGTGGTTGATGAGCCGGTGCAAACACAACATCACCGCGGGCGGCAGCACGTTCAGTTGGTGGGCCGCCTATCTCAACCCCCACAAGGAGAAGATCATCATCCGCACCGGGAGAATCAGCAAGAATCCGGCCTACAATCATCCCGAAGATTATTTCCCACCGGAGTGGAAGAGCGTCGAATCCTAGCAGTTGAAGAACCGGCAAATTCCTGATAAAAGGGCAATTATGATAGCATCGAGCAACAGTAGTTTTGCGGAAGGGGAGCGTTCGAAAGTCTCGATCATCACTCCCTCTCGCAATCATGGTCTTTTCTTGAAAGAGACCATCGAATCGGTCCTGAGCCAGACATACAAAAATGTTGAGCATGTGGTTGTTGACGGTGCTTCGACCGACAATTCGGTGGATATCCTGAAGGAATACCCTCACCTCAAGTGGGTGTCGGAAAAGGAGGGCGGGGACAATCCGTGTCTGGAAGCAATCTGGAAAGCCTTCCGCATGTCCACCGGCGATTACATCGTTTTCTTGTGCGTCTCTGACGGTCTGATGGATGCAAACTGGCTCAAGCAAGCGGTCCAGGTTCTTGATAACGACAGCGAAGTGTCCCTTGTGTGGGGAGTGGTTCAGAGCAAGACGGAAGATGGCCGGTTGGGGAAAGTATGGAGTGCCAGCTACCTTGAACACGAGCCGCCGCAGAAAAAGGATTTCCTCCCATTCTGGCTGGCCACGAGGGAAGGGATAGAATGCAACGCGGTCATCAGGCGGAATATCTTCGAGAAGTGCTACACGCGGAACACAAAAGACGAGCCCTGTCGTGTGGCCACCGGCTTGGGGTTCACCTACAGTTTCGTCACGCAAGGCTACCTGCCGTATTTCCTTCCAGTGATCACCATTTTCGGCAGGGTTCATGATGACCAGAGAGGCGCGCAGATGTCTGCCGAGGTCGAGGCCGGATCGAATGCCTATAACAGGCGGGTCGAAGCGTACAAGAACGAGTTGCTGGCCGGCAGGGTCAAGCACTGCTTCAGAGACAGCCAGTCCGAGGTGATCGGCGAAGTGACGCCCAGTGACCTGGTTCTTTACAAGAAACTGATTTGGAAACAGCGCCTCAAGGGCAGTTTGGATCGAAAATTCCAGCGGCTCATGAAGCGCCTCTGACGAATCGTCAGCGGGAACGCTGACCGAAGAAGGACAGGACGCTGTCAACGATCATTCCGACATCCGCAGTGCTCAACTCATAGTAGAGGGGCAAACGAAGCAGGCAATCTGTGTATCGGTCGGAGTTGGGTAAATCCCGCCCATCGTGTCTCTTTTCGTAGAACGGGCTCTTGTGAAGGGACTGATAATGGAAAACGGCGAGTATGCCGCAGCCCTTCAGGTGTTCGATGAGCTTGTCTCGCTGTTCCAGATCCTCGCATACGACATAGAACATATGGCCGTTATTGGTCGCAAAGTCCGGGACGAAGGGCAGTCTCAGAGTGCCTTTGGACTCCAAACCCGCCAGCCCCTGCCGGTACAAATTCCACAGGTTCCTGCGCCGTGACTGAATCTCATCAAGATGCTCGAGTTGCGCGTACAGGAAGGCGGCGATGATCTCCGATGGCAGGAACGACGAACCGATATCCACCCACCGATACTTGTCCACTTCTCCGCGGAAGAAAGCGGAACGATTGGTGCCTTTTTCCCTTAGAATTTCCGCGCGATTTACGAAACGGGCATCATTTGCAACGAACATCCCGCCCTCTCCGGAAATGACGTTCTTCGTCTCATGGAATGAGAACGTCGCCATGCTGCCAAGCGAACCGAGTGGTTTTCCCTTGTAAAACGAATCGACCGCCTGGGCAGCGTCTTCAACAACCAGAAGATCGTGTTTGCGGGCCAGGCTGAGGATGGCATCCATATCGCAGGCCACGCCCGCATAATGGACCGGAACGATCACCTTCGTCCTCGGCGTTATCAATGCTTCGATCGCTGCAACATCGATGTTGGGCGTGGCGGCTTCGCTGTCGGCAAACACGATCTTCGCCCCCCTCAAGACAAAAGCGTTGACCGTGGATACGAATGTGAAGCTGGGTGCGATGACCTCGTCGCCCGGTTCTATACGGCAGAGGATGGCGGCCATCTCCAGAGCATCGGTGCAGGAGGTGGTCAGCAGGGTCTTCTTGAACCCATACCGGTTTTCAAAAAACTGGTGGCACTTCTTCGTGAACAAGCCGTCGCCCGATATCTTGCCCGAAGCCACGGATTCCCGGATATAATCCGTTTCCTTGCCCGTGAAGTAAGGTTTGTTGAAGGGAATTCGAATCATTGGATCCAAAAGTGATAGAAGTTCTCAACCTTGGCGGCCCTGTAGCCGCATTTCTCGTAAAGTTTGCACGCGGCTGCATTCTCTTGCTGGGTGACAACCTGGGCGAGCTTCAATCCGCGCTTGCGTGACCACTCTTGAACAGCGCGCACCAGGGCAACACCCAGTTTGTTCCCGCGCATGTCGGCGTCCACCGCAATCAGGCCGATGTCGCCGGCGCCGTTCTTCTCTTTTACAGTCACCATGCCGGCGATCTTGCCCGCATGGCGCGCCACCAAAACTGCGTCCGCCATCCGCTTGTTCGTGGAATTCCGAATCCACAGCCTGTAGAGTTCCTTGAACTTCTCCTCGGGAATCCGGCGGTCCACTCGAAACCGGCAATAAATACCGGCTTGAATGGCGAGGTGCTCCAGTTCGCTGTTTGGAATTGCGTCGGTGTATTCCTCCACGACCCAGCCGGAGTCTTCTGCCGGTTTGCTGTTCTGGCCAAGCTCCATCACAAAGGTCGTTTTCTTGTCCGCCAGGAATCCGTGGCAAACCTGCGCGGCCCGTTGTGACTCTTCGTCATTCGGGTCGGAAGCCCAGTATGCCAGCGCGACCTTCTCGCCCCGCATGTGGGAGATCACCTGTTCCAATTCTCCCACCGCAAGCCGGTTCGGAAGGATTTTCGCGACCCTCATCCCGAAGAAAGCCGAATCCCAGTCTAGGATTTGAAATTGCACCATGTCAGTGTCAGTTGTTGCCCTGCAAGAAAACGTCCTGCAGCGGTTTATACAATGGGCCATCAGCATCCTCAATGACCATTTCCGCGCGGGAATCCGGCCATGTTTGAGAGCGGAAACCGTGTTTGATCCGCAATCGTGGCTCGCATCGAGAGAGGGGCGGCGCTTGCGCCTTGGGGGAGTGACTTATCTAGCGCACCGTGTAAGTGCCACCGGTGCGCTGGGCCATCTGTTCGAGCAGGCTCGGCTTGTGGTCGGCTCCATCGGCGGGAGGAACGGCCTCGCCGATGGCGATGGTGTGGAACTTGATCTGGAACTGCTCGTGAATCTTGTTCGCTACGGCCAGCACGTCCTCTGGCGTGCCGTCGGTCGGTTGGCCGTCGCTGAGGAAATAGATCGTATCCACGTCGCTTCCGGGCAGCATCTTCGTCGCGGCGAATTGCAGCGTCGTCACCATCGCCGTGCCCCCGCCGGCGAGTATCTTCTCCACGAAATGTGCCGCCCGCCGGATGCTCGCCGGCTCGTTGGGCAACAGGCCGCGTCCAGACAGGCACGGTTCCGGTTCGTTGTGAAAGGCAATGATACCGAAGCGCAGGTCTTTGGGTTTCTTCCGCAGCGTGTCGAACAGATTGCCCATCTGCTCCTTGAGCTGCGTGAGGCGCTCGCCCGCCATGCTGCCGCTGACGTCGATGATGAAAAGACAATGCCGCGTCTTGACCTCCACGCCGTAGAAACGCGCGCTGAATTCCTGCGGCTCCTGCTTCGGCGCGGCGGCGGCTTTTTCCTTCTGGTGGGTTTCCCAGTCCGAGAGGCTCAGCATTTTCAGCCCGGCGTTCGCGCCTTGATCCTTGAACCACGCGGTCCATTTCTCCGGCGCGTTGTCGAAATCCTGGCCTGTGAGGCGAAAGAGCGATCGTTGCGCCGCCTCGCCGATGGCGCTGTCCTTCACCAGCGCCATCAATGCCGGCAGGCCGCGCCGGCTTTGGATGCTGCCAAGCGCATCCACGGCGCTGGCGCGGATCGCATGTGGATACTTTTCATCGAGCAGCGCAGCAATCTGGGCCACGGCATCCTCCGTCTGTTCGGGGAAACGCCCCAGCGCGCGCAACGCCAGCGCATAACGCGCCGGTTCCTTGAACTCCGCCACCGGCAACTTCTTCAGCGGTGCAATGAGAGCGAGGAAGAAGGGTTTGAACTGGGCGCAACCAAGCCCGGCGTAGAAGCGCAGCATGTCGTCGCCCGGCTGCGGATGGGCGCGCAGATAGACCTCGAAGTAATCCAGCCCTCCCTTGGCGGGCCACTGTGCCACCAGTTCGGCAATCCGTTGCTTGGCAGCGTCGGGCACCTTTCGGTCCTCGATCATTCGCACCACGGCATCGCCAGCCTTGCCATCACGAAGCTGCTTCAGAGGTTCAAGACCGGCGATATCTCCCGTCCGCGCAGCACGCGTTACGAACCTGAGCATCGCATCCGTGTTCTCAACCCCATGAGCTGCCACACCCAAAAACAAACCGCCGCAGATAAAAGCCGTGCGAACCAGACGACCCAGAAACCGGCGAGATACATGGATTCGCATACCGCCCGCATACCAGACCCGCGCATTGAGCGCAATCTCTCAAACGAGGGAATCAAAACAGGCTGGCTTTTCCCAACCTCGCCGCCAATCATGATGGCGAAAGGAGTCAGCATGATGAGAACACGACGGTGGATGATTGGAATTGCGGCAGGATTGTTTGCGGTCACAGCAGCTTTTGCAGGCACGATCAGCGGCCGCGTGTTTCTCGATGCGAACGGCAACGGCACATTCGACGCCGGCGAAAAGGGAATCGCGGGTTGTGTCGTCAGCGATGAGCGCGCGTTCGTGCGAAGCGACGACACGGGATGCTATCAACTCACGCTGCCCGGGGGACCGGCAGTCGTGTTCGTCGTCAACGCCTCCGGCACGTGGCCGTCGGCCCGATGGTGGAGCTACGTGGCGGACGGCAACGCCGACGCCACAGTGGATTTTCCGCTGCGCGCGCGGGACCAGAACGGGCCGTTGTACTTCGTGCATGGCACGGACGTGCATCTCCAGACCAACGCCGTGTCGATGTACCGCCGCTATGTCGAACACGTCAACGCGCTGCCCGTTCCCGTGAAGTTCGTCGTGCATACGGGCGACCTGGTGATTGATTCAACCATGGCCACCATGGAGCGGGCGCGGGAGCTGTTCAGCCTTTACGAGAACGAGAGCAAGGCATTGAAGCCATCGTTGCGAAACGTCATGGGCAACCACGACAACGCCGGCGCCGTGAATCCCAAGCTGAAAGGCGACGAGGAGGGCATCGGCAAGACGCTCTATCGCCAGCGGTTTGGCCCGGCGACGTATGCATTTCGCTATGGGCCGTATCACTTCATCTCGCTTGACGGCACCACCCTGTCCGGACGCACCCTTGCCTATGGCCTGACCAGGGAATCCGCCGACTGGGCCATTCGCTATCTTGCAGAGGTCAAGCGCGACGAGCCGATCATCCTGATGATCCACGAGCCGATGTTCCCCGAGGTCGCCGGCGTGCGCCAGCGGGACACGCCCAAAACGCGCCCGCACGAAGGACGACTATTGGCCGCGCTCAAAGGCAAGAAGCTCCTGCTGACGATCGCTGGTCACACTCACACCCGCCTGGAGAGCGCTTGGGGCGGCGCACCGCACCGGCTCGGGGGCGCGGTGTCCTATGCCTGGCACGGTATTCAGCCCTTCCCGCCCGCACCGGTTGGTTACGCGCTCTACCGGCTCTCAGATGGCCAGGTTGAACATGTGTCTCTGGACTGGGCTGAGGAACGTTCGATCGACGTGACGACGCCCGCGTTCACGGGCGTTGTGCGTGGTCGTCAAAAGATCAGCGGCACCGTCGCTGACTTCAACGGAGAGATCAGTGCCGTTGATTGCGCCATCGGCGGGCAGACGGCGTCGGCAAAAGTATCCCGACAGGGAAACCTCGCGACCGCGTTCGAAGCCATGCTCGACACCTCGAAGCTTGCGGACGGCGCTTATGAATTCGTCGCAACCGCCAGCGGCGGAGGCAAACAGTGGACCGAGCGCTATCCGGTCATGGTCGTGAATGGCAAACCGGCGGAGTTCACCGCGGCAAGTGGGGCGAAGCTGTCCTTCCGCGTCGATGGCAAACTGGCCGCGCCGCCCCAGGTGACATGCAACGGCCGTCCTTTGGAGATCGCTGCATCAACAGCCACTGAGATTCGCTGCGACGTGCCCGCCGATCAACTGCGCCGCGTAAACGAGATTGTCATTCGTGCCAGCCCGTCGCCCGGCCCGAAGAAGAGCGCCACCATCCGAAGCGTGTCGCTGGACTACAACGGCAAGCGCTGCCGTGACATCCGCTACGCCCCGGGCGCGCGCCGGCAACTGACCTCATCCGTCGTTTCCTATATCGACCTTGTTTTCGACGATCCTGTTGCGCCAGCGAAATAGGGGATCGGAAGTCCTTGCTCTACGGCGGTGCACGGGGCTAAACAAGCGCCATGAGCACGTCTTCGATCGCACGGTTCCTCGGGTTCATCGTCTGCTGCGCGGTGTTTGCCAGTGCCGGTGCGGCGGAAGTCAAACGGCCAAATATCCTCTGGCTCATCGCGGAGGATTTTGGGCCGCACCTCGGCTGCTACGGCACGACAGAGGTTTGGACGCCGAACCTTGACAAGCTCGCCGCTGACGGCGTGCGCTACACACGGGCGTTCACGACCGCGCCGGTTTGTTCGCCGAGTCGGTCGGCGTTCATGACCGGCATGTATCAGACCGCCATCGGCGCACACAACCACCGCTCGCACCGTGACGACGATTACAAGTTGCCCGATGGCGTGCGTGTGCTGCCCGACTGGCTGCGCACGGCGGGCTATTTCACGGCGAACTTGCGCGAGATGCCGAAGGCATTTGGTTTCAAAGGGACGGGCAAGACGGACTGGAACTTCACCTACGAGGGCAAACCCTACGATTCCGACAAATGGGACGACCTGAAAGCTCACCAGCCGTTCTACGCGCAGATCAACTTCCATGAGACGCACCGGAAGTTCAACGGAGAGAAGCGTGCCGATCCGGCAAAGGTGATCATCCCGCCGTACTATCCCGATCATCCGGTGACGCGCGCGGATTGGGCGGCGTATCTCGACGCGGCCACGGAACTGGACCGCAAGATCGGCCTCATCCTCGAGCAACTCAAAACCGATGGCCTCGCGGAAAACACGGTGGTCATCTTCTTCGGGGACAACGGCCAGGCGCACGTGCGCGGCAAACAATTCTGTTACGACAGCGGCCTGCATGTGCCGCTCATCATCCGCTGGCCCAGGGGCGTGCCCGCGCCCGGGAACTTCAAGCCGGGCACGGTGGACAATCAGCTTCTCGACTCGATTGACTGGAGCGCGACGACGCTGGCCCTCGCAGGCGCGCCGAAACCCCCGAAGATGCAAGGCCGCGTTTTCCTCGGCGACCGCGCCGAACCGCCGCGCGAGTATTCGTTTGGAGCGCGCGACCGCTGCGACGAGACGGTGTTCCGCTTCCGCACGGTGCGCGATGCCCGCTATCGCTACATCCGCAATTTCACGCCGGACCGGCCGTTTCTGCAGCAGAACGATTACAAGGAGCGCAGCTATCCTGTCTGGAATCTGATGAAGGAACTGCACGCGCAAGGCAAGCTCACGCCCGCGCAGGAGGCGCTCTGCGCGCCGACGATGCCGGCGGAGGAACTCTACGACCTCGAAAACGATCCCTACGAAATCAAGAACCTCGCCAACTCGAAGGAACATGCCGATGTCTTGAAGCGTCTGCGCGCCGCGCTGGAACAGTGGATCGCCGACACACACGACACGGGCGCAGTCATGGAACCGCCGGAGATCGCCGCGCGCAGAGGCGCGACCAAGCCTGACACGGATCCCAACACGGGCGGCAAGCAGGGCAAGAAACGCAAGAAAGGCAGAGCACAGTAAATGAACTCCGCCGATTCATCGGTGGTCATCTGTCCCATTGCCAGGAAACACATCGCCGGATTTCGCGATTGTCTCAACACGGTGTCTCGCGAGCGGCGCTATCTCGCCTTTCTGAAAGCGCCTCCATTACCGGCGATCCGCAAGTTCATTCTGGGCAATATTCGAACGGGCAACCCGCAGTTCGTCGCGCTGAAGGACGGCCGCGTCGTCGGCTGGTGTGACATCTGTCGGATGGATCGCCCCACTTATCGGCACGCCGGCGTGCTGGGCATCGGCATGCTGAAAGAGTTTCGTGGACAGGGTCTCGGGCGGCGGCTGATCCTTGCGGCGCTGGAGCGCGCCCGCAAGGTGGGAATCGAGCGGGTTGAGTTGACTGTCTATGTTTCGAACAAGCGCGCCATCCGGCTCTACGAATCGGTCGGCTTCGTTCGGGAAGGCGTCAAACGCAAGGGGCGCAAGCTCGATGGCGTTTACGAGGACGTGTTGATGATGGCAAAGCTGTGATGTCGTGACAACAGCGGGTTGAGGTGGCAAATTGAGACCGATGAGCGGCAGACAGGCCGGTGTTGGTCGCGAGTGAAATCAGAAAGGTGATTGCCATGAAAACGGTCTTGCAGCAAACGCGGCGGGATTTCCTGAGAACTTCACTGATGAGCGGACTGGCCATGGCAGCCGGCTCACGCTTTGCGATTCTGGCTCGCGCGGACGCAGCGGCGCCCAAAACCACCAGCCGGGTCGCGCTGATGGCGGGGGATGATCGCGCGAACAACGTGTTTCGCGGACTGAAGGTTTTCGAGAAGGAGATCGCAAACGCCATCGGCAACCGCCGGGTGGTTCTCAAGCCCAACAACGTGGTCGTGGACGTGCCGCTTTGTGCCACCCACGCGAGTTGTCTGGAGGCCACCTTGGAGTTCCTGAAGTCCATCGGCAAATTGCAGAACGCCGTCATTGCCGAATCCGCTGCGAACGGCCCGGCCATCGAGGGATTCACCAACTACGGCTATACGCGGGTGGCTGAAAAATACGGCGTGAAGATGCTCGACCTCGACGAAGGCGAGGTTCAAATCGTGCACGTCTTCGATGAGAAGGACTTCCGGCCGCACGCCGTGCGCATGTCGAAACTGTTGCTGGATCGGAACAATTTCATCATCTCCGCCGCGAAACTGAAGACCCACGATCGCATCGTGGCGACACTGTCGCTGAAGAACATCGTTTTTGGCGCGCCCGTCAAGGATGCCGGCTTCCGTTGGGGCAAGGCCTGCAAACCCGGCGCGAAATGCGACAAGCCCATCGCCCACGGCAGCGGTTTCCGCGCGATCAACTACAAC
>CAZGGF010000084.1:0-49748 GCA_964524715.1 uncultured Verrucomicrobiota bacterium
AGGAATAACGGCGGGCGATCCCAACCGGCGGCTGTGATCCAGGCAATGCTACAGGCGAGGAACGAGGTTTCCAAGGCGATGAAGAGAATGGTGATCACCTTGGAGTGTTTTTTCAGAAATGCTTCCATGGTAATGAACTCGGTTGGGGGTTATCGCAGCTCCATCCGCCGCGCAAGATAAGCGGCCAGCGTGGCGTCGAACGGCTCGTGAGTGCGCATTGGCACATAATCGATCCGGAATTGCCAGCAGATGCGCCGGACGCGCTCGATGAACGCGTTGATTTGCGCCAGATACTCGTCGCGCAACTGGCGCGGCTCGATCATCAGCCGGGCGTCGGCGGCTTCCATGTCCTCGAATTGCGTGAGTTGCTGGAAGGGGAACGTCAGCTCGTCCTCGTCGAGGATGTGTAAGACGATGACCTCGTGTTTCTTGTGGCGGAAATGCTGGAGCGCGCTGGCAAGGCGCTCGGGATCGTCAAACAAATCGCTCAGAATGATAATGAGGCCGCGTTTGCGAAACCGCTCGGCGAGGTCGTGGAAAATGGAACTGAGATTGGTGTCGGCGCCGGGCTGTGTGCGATCGAGTTCCTCGAAGATGCCGCGGAGGTGGGCGGCCTTGGCGCGTGGCGGGATGTAACGGCGCACGCGGCTGTCGAACGTGACGAGCCCGACGGCGTCGCGCTGTTGGAGCATGAGGTAGCTGAGCGCGGCGGCGGCGCAACTCGCGTAGCGGAACTTGGTGGGGCGTGAGGGCGCGGCGCTGCGGCCAAGCGGAAAGACCGTCTCCTCGCGCCGGCGGTTGCTCTCGGCGGGACCGGCGTAGTTCATCGAGCCGCTGGCGTCCACGAGCAGATAGGCGCGAAGATTGGTTTCCTCCTCGTATTGTTTGATGAAGAAGCGGTCGGACTTGCCGAACAGTTTCCAGTCGATGTCGCGGATGTTGTCGCCAACGACGTATTGGCGATGCTCGGCAAACTCGACGCTGAAGCCCTTGTGGGGCGACTTGTGCAGGCCGCTGATGAATCCCTCGACCACGAGCCGTGCGACGATTTCAAGGCGGGAGAGCCTGGCGAGCGCGGCGGGGTCAAGTCGGGTTGGAGAGATGTCGGCGGTCATACGCACAAGGTTTCAACAAAGCGATGAGAGAAAAGAGCGCGCGCAACTATCACCAACTCACAAACCAAAAGTGGAAGCCAACGGAGTTCCATGGCAGTGATCGGTTGCAACAATTGGTTATGCCGCTTCGGTCGGCTGGATCGTCTCCAACAGTTTCTTGATGATCGCGTCTGTCGTAATGCCCTGGCTTTCGGCGTTGAAATTGGTGACGAGGCGGTGGCGGAGAACGGGCAGCGCGCAGGACTGGATGTCCTCGGTGGTGACGTGGAAACGGCCGGTGAGGATGGCTCGGGCCTTGCCGCCGAGCACCAGATACTGGCTGGCGCGCGGACCGGCGCCCCAGGCGATCCACTCGCGGACGAAATCAGGCGCATCTTTTGCGTTGCCGCTGACGCGCGTGCTGCGCGCGATGTTCATCGCGTAGCGGTAAACGTGGTCGGCCACCGGCACGCGGCGGACGAGTTGCTGGATTTGGATGATGTCGGCGCCGCTGAGCGCGTGGCTGAGTTGGCCGGTGTAGCTGGAGGTCGTGCGCTTCAGGATGTCGAGTTCCTCCGCTTCGGTTGGGTAATCGATCCGGATCTCGAACATGAAACGGTCGAGCTGTGCCTCGGGCAGGGGATAGGTGCCTTCCTGCTCGATCGGGTTTTGCGTGGCCATGACGAAGAATGGCTCCTCCAGCGTGTACGTGCGGCCGCCGGCGGTGACCTTGTGTTCCTGCATCGCTTCGAGCAGCGCGGCCTGCGTCTTCGGCGGCGTGCGGTTGATCTCGTCGGCGAGAATCATGTTGGCGAACACCGGGCCGGCCAGAAATTGGAATTTGCGCCGGCCGGTCTCGGGGTCTTCCTGGATGATGTCGGTGCCGGTGATGTCGCTCGGCATGAGGTCGGGTGTGAACTGGATGCGTTTGAAGCTCAGCGAAAGGACACGGCTGAGCGAGTTGATCAGCAGCGTCTTGGCGAGGCCGGGCACGCCGACGAGCAGGCAGTGGCCGCGCGCGAACAGCGTGACGAGCAGTTCCTCGATCACGTCATCCTGGCCGACGATGACCTTGGCGAGTTCGGTGCGAATCTGGTTGTAGGCTTCCTTGACGCGGGCGACGGCGGCGACGTCATCAGGCGGAAGCGTGGAGGCAGTGGGCTGGCTCATGGTTTGGGTTTGGCGGCGGCTTGAATGGTGATGGTGACAAGGGTGCCCGGCTTCGGACAGACCTTGTCGTTGACGTTGTAAATGTAGTCGTTGGTGCCTTCGACAAGCGAGTTGTCCATGATGGCATCGGGATGGTGCATCGTGACGATGAGATCGCCGAGCACATCGCCCATGTAGCGCCCGTCGAAGAGGCGCGAACCGACGAAGACCCAGAAGTGTTCCTTCATTGGTTTCTTGGTCTGTTCGTCGAAGAGAAGCTCCTCGACGCGGACGTGCTTCTTGGCATGCGTCTTGGGGTCTTCGTAGTCCACGTAGACCACCACCGGGTCGCCGCTGGGCGCTTTGTTGCTGCCGACGACCTCGGCGGGCTTGCCGGGATTGAGACCAAGCGCCAGCAACGCCACTTGGAAATGAAATGGCCGCACCGGCGCAACCAGCAGCGACTCGTAACCACGGCCGCGCGGCGAGGCGATAAGCACCTCGATGTTCCGCTCCCACGTCGCGATGGCGCCCGGCATGGTGATCTGCCGTTTGGCCGGGTCGAGCGTCATGACGCCGATGCGGACCTTGCCGTCGGCGAGCTTTTCAATCTTCGGCTTGGGCGGGTTCTTGCCGAGGTCAAGGTCCTCAGTCTTGAGATAGTGGTCGATGTCCGCGGGTATTGGCAGCGACTCGGCAGCCAGCGCGACGCCGCCTGCCAGAAAGAGAACGAGCAGAGTGTGTCGTGTCATAAGATTGAAGGCCGCCGGGGTCGCCGGCAGCGATTATTTGCCACGCGCGGCCTGCAACGCCAGCACTGCGTATGAGGTCACCAGCACGGGGTCGGATTCCTCCCAACGCCCGGACTTGTTGACCCAGAAACTGCCGTCGCGCTGCATCGTCAGCAGCGCCTCCGTCATTTCCTTGCGCCAGTCGTGCGCGACGCCTTTGTCGTCGGTGATCGTTGGTTCGCCGAACGCGTCGAGGGCTTTGGCCATCGCGTGCAGATAATAAAAATGCCCTTGCTCGCCCATGCCGGGATTCTCTTTGAACGTCCAGTGGCTGCGAATCCAGCCGAGCGCGGCCTGGGTGCGCTTGTCGTCCTTGCCCAGCTTTGCGTAGAGCAGGCTCTTGAAACCGGCGTAGGTCATCGAGCCGTAGGAACGGAAGCTCACGCGATTGTTCGCATTGGTTGCCGACGGCCCCCGCGTCTCCGTGGGCGCGTAGTAGAAACCGCCGGCGTCTTCGGCTGCGGTCGAGGCGTTGGTGTTCACCGAAGGCAGGTTCTGGCAGCGCGCGAGAAACGCCAGCGCCTTCTCCCAGTGCAACTGCGACTCCTTCCGCTCCGTGTCACTGGCCTTGAGCGCCTGGATCTGCTCCGACATGTGCAGCGCTTCCAGGGCGAATGCCGTGTTCGACAAATCGGGCCGCTGACTGCGGCCATAGCCAATACCGCCGTAGCGCGGATCGTCCTTCGACGTGCCTTCCGTTTCGTCAAACTGCGAGTGCAACAGATACGCGCGGGCGTTGCGAATCACCTCCGTGTGCTCCGGGCGGTTCGCGGCAACCAGCGCCATCAGGCAGATGGATGTGGAGTAGTTGGGGTAGGGGTCCATCGGCGGACCGCCGTAGATCGTGCCGTCCGGCTTGACGTTAGAGAGGATGAATTTGAGTCCGCCAGCGATGCGCTTCTCATACTCGGGCGTCAGGCCGCTGGGCGCGCGGAGGAACGCGAGAGTCACCAGCCCTGTGATGCCGGGGTGTTTTCGCCACGAGCCGTCCGGCTGCTGCTGTTGGCCGAGAAAATCAAGCCCGCGGGCAATGGCGCGGTCGCTTTCCTGGCGGACCGAGATGTCCAGCGCCGTGGCCACCGCCACGCTGCCGAGCAACGCAACCACGAGTGGAAACTGTTTCATCGCCCCTCACGCTAGGTGAGCCGCACCACGAAGTCAATCCGACTCACGAACACTGCAAGCTACCGTTCGCCTGCCATCGCCTTCCCGCTGGCGTCCAGCTTTTGCACCGCCATCATCGTGCCGGCGAGCTTCGGGTCGGACAGACGCCAGACCAGCTTCCTCTCGCGTGTGATCTCCAGCAGGCCGGTGCCTTCGCCCTTCTCATACGCGCGATAACAGCCCGTCACGATGTTCCCGTTCGACAGCAGATGCAGACCGGTCATGTTCGTGATCTTCACGCCGGGGACGTCGGTGTTGGCGAATTCCCACACGACCTTGCCGGCGGCGTCAAACTCGATGAGCTTGCCCAGCGACGAGACCAGCGTCGTGCCCTTCGCCGTGCGGATGGCGGCGAAAGCCAGATTCGGCGTCTTCAGTTCCAGCACCACGTCGCCCTTGGGGGTGTATTCCTTCACCACATGCGCGCCGGAATGGCAGACCAGGTAATGGCCGTTGGCGAGCTTGCGGACCATCCGCATGTTGTGATGCCCGCCGACCGTGGCCGGCTGGGTCTGCAACTCGAACACCACCTTGCCGGCGGGATTCACCTCCAGCACCTTGCCGGTGGAGTTCTCGCCGATGAGCGTGTTGCCGTTGTCGAGCCGCTGGCAGGAAAAGGTGCCGCCGCCCTTCTGCTCGGGCGACTTGTATTGGAAGACGGTCTTGTGGTCGGGCGTCACCTCCGTCACGGTCGCGCCGTCGGCGAAGAGGACATTGCCATTAGGCAGCCGCCATGCGTCATGAGTGAGCGCTGTCGGATGCTCCCAAGCCACCGCGCCGTCGGCGGCGAGAATCATCACCCGCCGGTCGCCCGCCGCGAGCAGTTTACCGCCGACCTCGCCCGAAATCCCCGCCGCGCTGCAAACCGCCGCCGACAACAACAACGCCATCAAGTGTTTCATCATCACAGAAGTCTCCTCCCGGCTAAGACACCCTCTTATATCTGATAGATCGCTTCGCTTTCTGTGGCGAGGCGGTTTTCTTCGGTTTTTGCGCTGGCTTGCCATAAGGAATTGGTTCCTCTGCCAAGACAAAGCCGAGTTGTCTTTCGTTTGTCACTTCTGGCTGTGCGCTGCAATCGGCCTCCATCTCCAGTTCTTCTCCGGCGAATGAAGAATAAAGCGACGCAAGGCGAGGGATCGCCTTCTCAGCCATCTGGAAATACTCGCGGTCCACTTCGACGCCAACCGATTCGTAGCCGACCGCCTCCGCTGCCGCGAGGGTCGAGCCGGAACCCATGAAAGGATCGAACACAACGCCTTCGCCGAGCGGAAGCAGGGCACGGACAAGGATTCTCAGAAAATGCTGGGGCTTCAGACAGGGATGGTTCGCTATCGCTTCCTCGCGATCCGGCGTCCGTCCGCTAGCGATGGCATCCGGCAACGGCTTGTCATGCGCCAATCGGCGCAAGCCACCCGTCTTCCAGTGCCGGAGGTTCTCCGCCACCGTCTTGGCTTCAATGGGCTTGCGGAACAACATCCACGGCTCGTAAGCGCCTTTCGGCGTGACGCAAATCTCAGGGAACTCCTGCTCGGCGTTCTTCGGACGGTCGCCGCCACGAAAGCTGTAGTAGAGGCGCATGATGGCCGGTCGAACTTCATAGCCCGCGTCCGCCATTGCCACTTGGACGAGATACTGGAGAATCGGATGTCCCGCCACGCAGACGTGCGCGCCCGGCACCAACGCCGGCTTCAAAAGTGTTCCCCACTGGTAGAAGAACTTTCGCAGTTCCTGTTTCTGTTCGTCGTTGAGAACGGTGAACCGCGGCAGCGGATCACGCCGGCTGCCGCCAATCACGGGAGGCAACCGCCACACACCGCCGCGTCCGGCCCGAAGCTTCGCCACTTCCTTCTCGCTGAATTCCTGCAAGCCATAGGGCGGGTCCGTGCAGGCGGCGTGGAGCGAATTCGGCGGACAGCGCCGTAGCCACTCGAAGCAGTCTGATTGAAAGATTTGATACATCAGTTCCGTGTAGTGAATTCAACTATAGTCGAAAGACATATTCCAGCACTTTTGGTATCAACCATAGTTGAAATGGACGCCAAGACCACTATCGGCCAGTTTGTGCGCATCCTCCGGGAGCAAAAGGGGCTTACCCAAGACCAGCTCGCGGCGAAGACTGGCATTACCTACCAGTATCTTTCTGGCCTCGAAAACGGGCGCGAGAACTTCTCGCTCGACGTGCTGGATTCACTCGCGAAGGCGCTCGGTTATACGCTGCCAAAGCTCGTTGCGATGGCTTATGCCACCGAAGCAAGCGAGGCTGCGCCGGTGGCGAATCCCGATTACTTCCGGCATCGAGTACCGCTGCCGCCTGGCTTAAAGGTCGCGCACCTTGAAGCAGCGATGAATGCCACTCAGAGCATCGTTGCCAGCATCAACGCAAACCTGCTCGTGACAGGGGCGAAGCCGCTGCCTGAATACATCCAAGGCAACAACTTCAGTGGTTTGGTCTCCAACATTTTCTGTGACGCGCTGAACGATCACTCGCCATACAAGCACAACTCCGACCAAGCTTATCCCGATCTCATCAACCCGCAGGCCAAGGTTGCCGGAAAACCTGCTGGACTGGAGGTGAAGTCTACGATCCAGATTGGGAAAGGAGGCGAAAGCCACAACGGCCACTCCGGCTGGCATTGCATTGCCTGCTTCTCGATCGCGCCGGATAGGAGAAGTATTCGTTTTGTCCACGTGATGTTCGCTGTGCTCAATGGTCACAACCAACCGCGGCCGGATTGGGTCTATGTTGGAAGCAAAGTGAACGCCACCACCGGCAGCCGCCGCACCGAGACCTATAACACAACGCTGGTTGGAAGGACCAAGCTCCGTGACGGCTCGGCCTATCTGGATCCAACGGTCATCGAGTTCAAACATTGGCGTCAGGAACGGCGGGGGCCGTTGCCGGCGTATTCGATCTTCGTCGGCTGATCCCGTCTTACTTCTTGATGATGACGCGGAAGCCGACGCTGTAGGGGTGCTGCGAGTTGGGAACGGGGCCGAAATCCTCGCCATTACGAGGTTGGCTTGGAACGGAGATTGGCATGACTCGGCCCTTTCTTCGATGTGTCTCTGTCGGATGGTTTTCTCTTGTTAACCTTTGTCTTCATCATGTCAATCCCAGAACCACGCAAAGAAACCTCCGGGATCAAGCTGCGCCAACGCCACTGCGAGAATGATGAAAAAGAGCAGCAGTGTCAGCGTCGGCAAAATACGGTGATAGACGCCAAGACGCCGGCCGATAATCAAAAGCGCGACTGTCAAAAGACCGACGACCGGCAACGTCATCGCTCCAAACCATATCGCTTGATGATGAACGATGAAACCCAGCGACTTGGGGTCTGGTTGATAGGGGACGGGCCAGTATCCCAACTCCAATCGTGCTCGAATGACGAAAAGATAGAACAGCCCAAGCCATGCGAGGGGATACGACGCCATGATCACCGGCAAGCTGTTCGGCAACCTCATTCTGATACGTGGCGTACTCATGACGCGTTCGAAGCAGACTAACATTTATTCGGGCATCTCAATTGGCTCCAAAGGCTATGGGGTCGGCGAAAAGACGCCAGTCTTCACGATCGCTCTGGTGCATCGTCAACGTAGTGTGCGGCGGATCGATAGACTAAACCTGCCTGATTCAAATACAAAACCTCCGCTGCCCGCCGTCCAAAACTCGTGCGATAATAAATCACAATACTGGACGAGCCAACCAGCACGCTGTGCAAATCGAAATGGAGGTTTGGAACCTTTTGGAGTGCTGCCTGCCAATATGCCGAAACGCGCGCCTTGCCAGCCAACGAACCTGAAGCCTCGCCGGTGAATTGGGCAATGAACGGCGAACTCATCTCGAAGTCATCGGTATAGTGAGACAGGATTTTCTGCAAGTCATGCGCGTTCCATGCCTCCACCCAATCTCGCGCAAAAGACTCAGCCCATTGTTTGGTGATCGTCATGACGTGTGATGATGTTTATTGCTTCCCTCACAACAAAACAAGAGCCAACGCCGGCTGTTCTCCCTGCTCAACGCGCCGCCAATCCATGGATGCCGCACATTTACAGCGCGCGGGGAAATGCGGGCCGCGGCCCCCGACGCGTCGTCGTCATCATCAATTTTCGCCGCGTGAGGGCACGCGGCCTGCATACCAGAACTTTGAGATTTGTGTGACGTGATCTTTGCTTAAACCGTGAGTTCTGCTGTACTCTATCCGTGGCAGGGGGGGATGGTTTTTCCAGAAACCTCCAGAAGACAGAACCACTTCCGGGCGGCTTCGCTTGTCGGACATCTGAAGCGCGGGCGAGGGATTTGTCTGGAGATGGAGATCGGTTGTCCCCCTTCGTTCTTTGACAAGTGCACTCGAAGTGTCGCCTGCGGTGGTCATTTTTGGCGCACACATAGGGGAGGCCTGCGGGATTTGAGAACCCGCAGACCGGTCCGGCCCGATCCGACCCTATCCGACTCAATCCGACCAAATCCGACCTTAAAAGTTGTGTTTTGAGCCGTTGGACAGGTCAAAATGGCACAGTTGATGTTCAACTGAGGCCATCGACCGCAGATTCGGAACTCACCGCAGAGGCGCTGAGTTCGCAGAGAGCGGAGAAAGAACACTCCCCATTCTCCGCGTCCTCCGCGTCTCCGCGGTGCGATACCGTTCTTTGCCTTCCCCCCATACGGGACTCACCGCAGAGGCGCTGAGTTCGCAGAGATCGGAAAAAAACACTCCCCATCCTCCGCGCCCCCCGCGTCTCTGCGGTGCGACGCCGTTCTTTGCCTTCCCCCATGCGGACCTCACCGCAGAGGCGCTGAGTTCACAGAGAGCGGAAAAACACCTCCCCCCCCTCCGCGCCCTCCGCGTCTCTGCGGTGCGATACTGTTCTTTGCCTTCCCCCATGCGGCAAATGCGCACGAACATTCGCCAGACAAATCCGGCAGGTTGCGGGAGGAGGCGGGCTGTGTTATGGAAAACGCAAAGGTTTCAAAAGGCTCTGGTGGCTCGTGACCACAACCGCACGCTGCCATCCGACATAACGCAATCTCATCATGAACATACCGACAAAATCGCTGCACCTTTTCTCGCCGCTCACGGTCAAGAGCGTCACGCTGCGCAATCGCATCGGCGTGTCGCCGATGTGCCAATACAGCGCCACGGACGGGATGATGAACGACTGGCACTTGGTGCATCTCGGTGCGCGGGCGGTGGGCGGCGCGGGGTTGATCATCGTCGAGGCGACGGGCGTGGAGCCGCGCGCGCGCATCTCGCCGGCGGACGCCGGACTTTGGGACGACCGGCAGATCGAGCCGCTGGCGCGCATCAACCGTTTTCTCAAACAACATGGCGCCGTGCCGGGCATTCAACTGGCGCACGCCGGCCGCAAAGCCAGCACTGCGCCGCCCTGGCAGGACGGCGGCCGTTCGCTCACCGACGCGGAAGGTGGATGGGAATCCGTCGGACCGAGCGCGATGGCGTTTGGCGCGGAGATCAGCCGTGCGCCCCGCGAGATGACGGTGGAGGATATCCGCGCGGTACAAGCGGCTTTTCGTGCGGCGACGGTGCGGGCGTTGAACGCCGGCTGCGAGTGGCTGGAACTGCACGGCGCTCACGGCTATTTGCTGCACGAGTTTTACTCACCGCTCTCGAACAAGCGGAGTGACAATTACGGTGGGAGTTTTGAGAACCGCATCCGTTTTGCCATTGAGACAGCGCGCACGATGCGGCAGGTCTGGCCTGACCGGTTGCCCTTCACGGTGCGTCTCTCCTGCACGGATTGGGTGGAGGGCGGCTGGACGCTGGAGGAGTCGGTGGAACTGGCCAAGCGGTTGAAGGCCGAGGGCGTGGATTTGATTGATTGCAGTTCGGGGTTCAACGCGCCGGACATTTCCGCCGTCCCGTTCGGCGCAAGTTTCCAAGTGCCGTTCGCGGAGCGCATCCGCAAGGAAGTGGGCATCCTCACGGCCACTGTCGGCTACATCACCAACGCGATGCAGGCGGACGCCATCGTCCGCAACGGCCAGGCCGACGTCGTGCTATTGGCGCGGGAGATGTTGCGCAATCCTTACTGGCCGCTCGAAGCGGCTCGGCTCGTCCGCCAGCGAAAAGTGCTGCCGCCGCCGGCCCAGTATAGCCGCGCGATTGAATAGGTTTCGAAGCGCCGCTCGGGTGGCGAGACGCGCGAGATACGGAACCGGTCTTCTCAAGCCGGGTTATCGCTGGGCGACGGTTGAGTTCTCCTGATCCTCGATGATGACGCGGAAGCCGACGTTGTAAGGACGCTGCCAGTTGGGGACGGCGAGACGGAATCCTGAGCGCGCGAACTTGGGCCGCTCATACCAGGAACCGCCGCGAACCACTTTGTTGCCGGTGAGGGTGGCGTCGTTCGCGCCGGCCGCGGCATTGTAAGGATAGGAGCGGAAGCTGGTGAGGGTCCATTCGCGGACGTTGCCGTGCATGTTCTTGAGGCCCCAACGATTGGTGGCGAAGGCGTCCACATCGGCCAGCATCAGCACGCCGTCGTTGAAGCGTTCTTCCTTGGGGATGAAGTCCCAGAACTTGTCGGCGTTCTTGATCGGTTTCGGGTCGATGCCGCTGACGGCCATTTCGCAGAGGGTTTTGTCGCCGAGGTTCTCGAGTTTGGAGAAGTCGGTGTCGAGTGCGCCGTAGTTCATGGCGGTGTCGGTGCCGGCGCGGCAGGCCCATTCCCATTGTGCCTCGGAGGGCAGGGTGACGCGCTTGCCGGTCTTTTGCGAGAGCCACTTGCAGAACTGCATGGCGCCGTCCCACGAAACGCGGATGACCGGGAACTTCGGATCGTCCATCGGGTAGCCGGGGTTGACCTGATCCTTATAGTGGCGGTCGTAGTGGGCATTCTTGTGCGTGGGGTTGAACGCCTGGTATTGCGCAAGCGAAACCTCGGCGACGCCCATCCAGAACGGTTTGGCGACGCGCACGGCGGTGGCAGGCGATTCGTCAGGGAAACCGTTCGTGTCGCCCATGACGAACTCGCCGGCGGGGATGCGCTTGAATTTCATTGTGAGGCCGCCGCCGAGGTCGAGGGTGAGGTCGGTGTTACCGAGCGCAGCCTGCATCTGCGCGGCTTTGTTGGCGTCGAACGGCCAGCCGGCGATCTTGGCGGGCGCGGGCCGCGCCGGTTCCGGGGCGGGCGGGACGAACGCGAGACGGTTCGTATAGGGGACCGGGATCGCCTCGATGTCTTCATCCACGTTGCAGTAGAGCTTCTTCATTTCGTAGCGGCGCTTCTCGAAATCCTTCGGTATTTCCCGCGCCTCGTGCCACGTGCCGTAGCACGGAACGTTGAGATCGATCCACGTGATGATGCGGTCCCAAGCCTCGGCATCGAGTTTGACGTTGTGATGGCCCTTCTGGAGCATTTGCACGAGCTCGCTGGTGTTGGCGTGGAACTCCAACGGCGTCAGCAAATGGTAGTCGCCCTCGGGACCATTGCGGCGCACGAACGGATGCAGCGCCATATACGACACGGGCAGCGGCGTGCCGCTGGTGGTGCGAACGATATTGGTGTCGGCGAAGTTCGGTTGTGTGGCGACCTTGCCGTCGTGGCAGCCAACGCAATACTTGTCGAGCACGGGCTGCACCTCGCGAGCAAACGAGAAGCCGCGCTTCGGCCCACGCCACGGCGTCGGGACGGAGGCGGTGCCGCGGGCAGCGTCGCTATGCTTGAGGGTGAGAGAGTAGCTCTGCGGCTCGTGGCAACCGGTGCAGGAGATGCGCTCTCCCGGCACGCCGACGAACCAGCTCCGCATGTGTTGGAGCGCTTTGCCCTCGGCGTCGAGCGGTTGAGCGACGACGGGGATGTTGGCGGGAATTTCGAAATAGGCGGAACCGTCGGGCTGGACCGGCACGGTGCCAATGATGCGCCGCACATCCCACGGGCCTTCCATGCCGACGAAATAATGGCCGCCCATGTTCCGATAGGAATACTCATACTGGAAGAGGCGCAGCGACTTGACCGTGCCCTGCGGGACACCCGCCAGGCCGGGGCCGGCGTAGATGTTTTGCACGGAAACAGTGGCGGTCTTCTTCGACAGATCCACCCTGTCAGGAATGACCGGCGGCGTCGCAGTCTTGCGCAGCGGGACCGGCTCCAACATCGCCTGACCCGGCTGCTCCTTGAGCAGGATCATGTTGTCGAAGATGTCCACGAGATAGACGCCCCAGTTTGCCCGAGGATCGGGCTTGCAGGAGACGAGGAACTGTTTGTCGCTCAGAGGGAATGGATGCAGGAACTTCGGCCACGAGTCGTTGACGAGACCGTCCTTGATGATCGGCTCAACCACCTTGCCGTAGCCGGGGATTCGTTGCTTCGCGCCGACACCTTCCTGACGGCCCTTGCTGGCGTCGAAGATGACCAGTTCGCCGGCACGCGCGACTCCGTGGTGGCCGGAGACGATCGCGCAGAACATGGAGGGTTTGCCCGGGATGGGTTTGGCATAGAACATGGCGTTGGGCCAGTAGCTGTTGCTGCCGTAGAACTCCTGCTGGGCGGTGCCGTCAGGGTTCATGTGCATCATGATACGGCTGAAATAGTGCGCGGAGTCGGTGTATTCCCAGCGCAGGTACATCACGCGACCGTCTTCCATCATGGTGGGATACCAGTCGTTGTCCTGATCGTAGCAGAGGCGGCGGACGTTCTTGCCGTCGGCGTCCATGATGTGGAGGTTCGCGACGTAATCGCTGCCGCCGACGCACGGCACGCCCTGGAACGTGCTGCTGCTATCGAAAATGATGCGGCCGTCGGGCAGATACATGCCGTCGTAGTTGTCGATGTCGTTGTATTCGCCGACCGACACCTGCCGCAAACCGCTGCCATTGAGCTTCGTCTCGAAAACCTGCCAGCGATCATTGGTGCCGATGGACGAGAAGAGGATGCGCTCCCCGTCGAAATGGAGGCGCACGTCGCCGACGAACACATCGCTCTGCGGCTTGTAGATGCGCTGGAGCGGGGCGTTCTTCTCGCGGATGGACATCGTGGCGATTTCGTTGACCGTGGCGGGCTTGACGCTGGAGTTGCCCTGCCAGTTTGAGGGCAGACAGAGCCGGCCGCCATCGCGCTTGATCAGCAGGATCTTGTCGAAATTAAACACGGGGTTGCTGAGGATCAACGCCTCGCGTTGCAGACAGTCGCATCGTGCACCGAGGTCCATGATGGCCTTGTCGTCGTTGTCCGCCAAAGCCTTTTGGATGGCCGGCATCTCTTTTTCGATGACGTCGAGCCGCGCCAGATAGGCCGCGCCGTTCTTGTATTTGTCGGGATAAGTCTTCGCCAGGTCCTCGATGGCGAGACGCAGCGCCTTCGTGTTGATCGACTTTAACAACGCCGTGGCATCTTCGAGCGCCCTGGCCTTGCGTGCAACGGTGAGGAACAGGTCGAGCCACGCGGGATCGGAGGAGGCTGTCTTGTTCTTTACCAATTCATCAAGACGCGCGGTTTCAGTCGTGGCGGCCTTCAATTTTCTGAGCATCGAGCTGATCACGCCGCGCTCGTGTCCCGGATTCGCGTCGTCAATGAACCACCGCGGGTAGCTGGAAAAATACGCCGTGAAGAGCATGCTCTCCTCGCTAAACTTGGCGTCAAGCTTTGCCAGTTCCGTCGAGATGACCGGACCGGTGGAGTAGAAGAAGTTGCTGGCTTCCTTGGCGCAGTGGATGCCGATGAGCAGTTCGTTTTTTCCTTTGGCGAGGTCGAGAGTGATTTTTTCGCGGGCGCTTGCCGGCTTTTCCTGCGCAAGAACCTGTTTTTGGTTCAGCCACACTGTGAGACGGTCTGCACTGCCGAATTCCACAACGAGCTTTGCCGGTTCCTTGGCGGTGAGAGCGCGGTAGGCGTAGATGGAGTTGTTGGCCGTGCCTTTCACTTCCATGCTCTGGCCATCCGTCCAGTTCATGCGATTCCAGCGCGACTTTCTTCCGCCGGCAATCTTCTCCTTCAAATCGACGCTCACGTCTGGATCAAGTTTGGCGTTGGAATTCTTCTTTCTGGGCCGCATCGGTTCCGTGGAATACCAGTCGCCTTCCTCGATGCCCTTGCGCACGGCCATGACCTGTTGGCGGAGGTTGTGGAGGGCCTTGTTCCATTCTGCCGACGCTGGCTGGGCCGCCCCGCTGGACGGTGCCAACGCGCACCAGCTAACCGCAACCGTTGCCGCCAGAACTGTTCTCAAGCAAGTAGTCATCTTCATAGTTCGATTCCTGCGCGAAAAAAGCACGACATGATTTCCTAGAAACCACCGACAAGGCGAGCGAAAACCGCTGCGACCTTGGTAGGAAAATTGAATGTGGCGGAAGGGGAATCGGCCGCCACTTGTCATTCCAGCGGTTGTGAGGCGACCTTGGCGATCCATTGGCGGGCGAACTCCGCGCTGGGAACGCCCACGTCGAGCACGGTGTTGGCCAGGAAGATCATCTCTTGAATGCGCCCGGCCTTCAGCCACTTGAGACCCAGCTCGCATTGATGCTGCATCAATTCCTGCGGCACCGGCCGGGCGTTGTGGTAGTCCCAGATGTAAAGGCCTAGGGCGATCCGCGCCTTCTTCGGTGCGATTTTCTCCAACGCCGCCATGTTCTCTTCCAGCGCCACGAGTTCGTCGGAGTTCCACGTCCAGAGTGTCAGCACGTCAAACAGATCCAGGAATTCCGCCAGCGGCGGCTCGCAACCCCGAAACGCCGGCGAGGTTGTCTTTTTCGGCGGCGTGATCTCGTGGGTGTAAAGCGTGATCCAGATGTCCATCGGCCGCTTGACGGATTTCAATTGCTCACGCGCCTTTTTCAATTCATCGGGTTGCAGCGCCGGGCGTCCCGCCACAATGCCGTCGGGCCGTTTCTTGGTGTCGATGATGAAGTCGTCGAGATAGATGCCGCCGATGTTCGGGAATTTCTTGGCGAGTTGGATCACGGGATACAGTTCGCCCAGACCGCCCTTGCCACCGCTGCCGACGACCGACCAGACGACGCGGTCGAGTGGTTGGAACGAGATGGCGTATTGCTCGAAGGAAGTCTTCGCACGCCACTGTTCCCCGCCCGGCAACGCGGGCAGCTCGTGGCTGCGGATCAATAGCAGGTTCGGCACGTTCAGCCAGAACGCGCCCTCGGCCGGTGTCATGCGCGAGCCGCCGCGGACGTTGGCGCGTTCGAGGTAGTTGTTATCGCCGCCCGCATAGACGGTGAAGATCCAGAGCCGGTCCCGCACCGTGTTGCGTTTGAGTTTTGCGCGCGCCGCCGCATCAGATTCTGCCGCGGCAGCTTTGCCGGCTATTCCTGTCAAGCCCATCGCCGCCGCACTGAGCAATGCGCGCCGCGTGAGCACCGTTTGAGGTTGGCTCTCTTGCATTTCAGTCCTCCTGACTCAGCCGCCGCGCCAATCGCAGCAGACGACTTCACGCTACAAGTCTACCGCTGGATTGAACGCAGTCGAGCCGGAACTTGTTCTCAGTGTCGCGCCTCCCGACAGTGCTTTCACAACCAACGGTTCTTCTTCATCCACCAAGCCGCCGCAACCGATGAGAGCACCACCAGACCGAAGGCTAGATAAATGCCGTGTTGGGCGTGCGCCTCTGACTTCTGTTCTGCTTGCTTGATTTCCTCCTTGGCTTGCGCGGGTGGCTGCGGCGTGGCGGCCGACGCAGGTTTAGGCGTTGGGGGAGGAGTGACCGCAACGGGCGCAGCCGGAAGTGCGGCGAATCCTTTGTTGAGCAGTTCGGCGGCCTTGGCATCGCGCACTTTGCGGTCGGTGCTGCCGAGCACGATGACAATGACGCGCCGGCCTTTGCGCTGGGCGGTAACGGCAATGGAGTAGCCCGCGGCAGTGATGTAGCCGGTTTTGAATCCATCACAACCTTCAACCGAACCGAGCAGATGATTGTGAGTACGCATCATGACCATGTGCTTCTGGTCGTTGGGCCGGAAAGGCCGTTCGCGGGTGGAGGTGTAACGGAGGGTGTCCTTGTGTTTGAGCAGTTCGCGGCAGAGGACGGCAAAGTCGCGTGCGGTGGTCACGTCGTGCTGCTGGCCCGCGCCCGGCGGCAGGCCGTGGACGGAGTTGAAAACCGTGTTGGCCATGCCGAGTTCCTGTGCGCGTTTGTTCATCAACTCGACGAAGGCATCCGTGCTGCCAGCTATCTTCTCCGCGAGCGCGGCAGCGACGTCGTTGGCCGACTGGATCATGAGTGCGTAGAGCATCTCATCCATCGAGAACGATTCCTTTTCCGCCAGCCAGACGCGCGAGCCGCCGATGTGGGAGGCTTTGGCGCTGACGGGCACCTGGTCCTGCATTGAGAGTTCTTTCCGCTCGATCTTTTCCAGAATGATGAGCAGGTCCATCAGCTTGAGCATGCTGGCGGGATATCCTTTGACGTCGGCCTTGTCTTCGAGGAGGACGTTGCCGGTGGCGGCGTCCATGACAATCGCGCCGCGATACGGGTTTTGAGCGATGCCTTGTTTCTTCGCGGTTGAGGAGGTGGTCGATTTTTTGGAAGTGGACGGTTTGGTTGCCGCCCAGAGTTCCGGCTGTCCCACCGCGATCCATCCAACCAATCCTGCAAGCAAGCACGTCCGCGCAACACAGTTCATAGTCGTTCTCAGAAATGAAAATTCCTTTGATGTCTTCGTCCTGGGTTGAAAGTTGCAACCCAGACAAGTTGCTCGCATCAAACGATGCGGCGAAGATGCATACTTTGTTCGCAACAGGGGAGCGGGTCAAGCGTCGGGTGAACCGGGCTTTGCGCAGGTCGACGTCAGGCGTCAGAAAGTGCTTGGAAAAGGCGGGACTCGTGGCAGAATTGCGCTGTCATGAATGGCGAGAGAATCCCCCAACGGCAGTTGAGCCCCGAGGACATTGCGGCATGCGCCTATCTGATTTGGGAGAAGGAAGGCAAACCGCACGGTCGTGCTGCCGAGCACTGGTTTCAAGCGGAAACAATGTTGCGTGCGATGCACGCGGCAGATGCCCATGCGGCCAAGGCGTCCGCACACGCCGGCAAGCCCGCAGGGACGCGCAAGCGAAAAGTCAGGCGTGCCGCAGCGCAGGACGGTGCGGCAGCGTAACAGCGGTGTTTTGACGCCCGAGGGGCGGATTTTACAATGTGGAAATGGCTGAAGCGTGTCTGGCGTAGGTCGCGCGCGAGTCACGTGACACGCGCGGATATTATCAGCGGCTTGCGAGCGATGGGGGTTGGTCCCGGGGGATTGATTCAAGTCCACAGTTCTCTCAGCAGTTTTGGTTTCGTCGAGGGTGGGGCAGAGACTGTTGTGGATGCGCTGTTGGAGTTGGTCGCGCCCGGTGGCACGGTGATGATGCCCACGTTCAATCATGGCGCGGAGCACATCTTTGACGTGCGCTCCTCGCCTTCCTACAATGGCGCCATCACCAATGCGTTACGATGCCGTCTGCAAGCCGTGCGCAGCATCCATGCAACACATGCTTATGCCGCCATCGGCCCGCTGGCCGCAGAACTCTGTGCAGGTCATCTGGAAGCGGGCACGTTTGGTATGGAATCGCCGCTTGGCAAACTCGCCCAGCGTGGCGGGTGGGTCCTCTTGCTTGGCGTTGGCATGAATCGTTGCACCGCTGCTCATCTCGGCGAACGCAAGGAGGGCGCGCATTGCATCGGTTGGGACCAGGAGCCGCGCCGGATCCGCGATCCGCAAACGGGTGCGGTCATTCCCGCGAAAGCCGACGTCTGGCGCAACGGCCCATGCCAGATCGAGTGGGAACCGCTGGAGCGCCGGATGCGTGAGCGCGGGCTGATTCAGGATGGCAGGATTGGTGAATGTCGTGTCATGCGAATGAAGGCGATGGACGTGATTGAGGTCACCTGTGAGATAGTTCGCGAGATATGCCCCGCCTGTCGCACAATGCCAAGGGAAAGCTACTGAACCGCCACAATTCACCCGGCGCGGCAAGAAGAACCCGCTTGTTCCCAACCTTGTGTCTGGTGAAATAAACACGGTGCTGGAAACAAAACTCCGCAAACTGCACTTGGCATCGGACGGGGAACCTTGTAAGAACACGGACGCTTTTCCCGACGCGGAACACAACCAGCAGAGGAGAACGAACAAACATGGCTATGAAAAAATTCATCAACGACCCGAAGAACCTTACGCCGGAGTTGCTGGAAGGCTTTTGCCTTGCCTATGCGGACAAGGTGGCCCTGAAGAACGAGAAACTCGTATGCCGCGCACGGCCCAAAGACCCGTCAAAGGTGGCGCTTGTCACGCTGGGTGGCGCGGGCCACGAGCCGGCGCTTAGCGGGTTTGTCGGCGAGGGCATGCTCGACATCAGCGTCGTCGGCGACATTTTTGCCGCACCAGCTGCACCGAAGGTGTTCGATGCGCTCAAACATAGCAATCGCCCGGCGGGCACATTGCTGGTGGTGCTCAATCATGCAGGCGACGTCATGAGCTCGAATATTGCCATGCAGATGGCAAAGAAAGCGGGTCTCAACGTCAAGAGCATCCTCACGCACGAGGACATTGCTCCAGGCGCGAACGCTCCCGCCGAGAACCGCCGCGGTCTTGTCGGCTGCATTCCGCTTTACAAAGTCGCCGGCGCAGCCGCCGAAGCGGGCAAGAGTCTCGACGAGGTGCTGGCGGTGGCGGAGCGGTTCAACAACAACATGGCCACGCTCGCGGTGGCGTTGACGACCGCGACGCATCCGGCCAGCGGCCAGTCCATTTTTGCGCTGGCTGACGATGAGATGGAGATCGGCATGGGCCAGCACGGCGAGGCCGGCACGGGCCGCTCGAAGATGAAGACTGCCGACCAGACGGCAGAGATCATGGTGACGCAGTTGATCGAAGCGGTGAAAGCCAAGGCGGGCGACAAGGTTTTGGTGATTATCAACGGCGCCGGCGCGACGACGCTGATGGAGCAGTTCATCGTCATGCGCCGTGTCGGACAGGTGTTGGCGCAGAGGGGCATTGTGCTGGCGCGCGCCCGTGTTGGCGAGTACCTGACGGTGCAGGAGATGGGCGGCTTCCAGATGTTCGTCGCGAAGATGGATGACGAGTTGCTGAAGTATTGGGATGCGCCGTGCGACACGCCTTACATGACGGTCCGATGATTCAGTGACCGTGACTCCGTTGCAGATTGCCAAGATATGCAAACCATTGCTTCCAATACTGTTGTTCGCATGATCGCAGCCGCTGCGGCGCGAATTCGCGCGAACGAGAAAGAACTCTCGACGCTCGATTCCGCCACCGGCGACGGGGATCACGGCACGACCATTTGCCGCGTGATGGACGCCGCGGAAATCGCCGCGAAGGCCGATACCAGTGGCAAGATCGCCGAGTTGCTTAACAAGGTCGGCTGGGACGTGATGAGCGTGGATGGCGGCTCCACCAGCCCGTTGCTCGGCTCGTTTTTCATTGGATTGAGCGAGGGCACGGGCAATGCCGCGGAACTGGATGCGGCGGCGACGGCGGCGATGTTCGAGGCAGGGGTTGCAGGTTTGCGCCAGCAGACGAAGGCGCAGCCGGGCGACAAGACGATGGTCGATGCGCTCGTGCCGGCGGTGGAAGCGTTGCGCGCAGCGGCCAATGGCGGCGCGGATGTCTCCGCGGCGTTGCGCGCGGCGGCGGATGCCGCAGCAGCTGGCGCACAGGCGACGAAGGAAATGACGGCGAAGTTCGGCCGCGCCCGCAACCTCGGCGACCGCACGCTCGGTCACGTCGATCCCGGCGCGACTTCCATTGCGCATATTTTTGCGGGTTTTGCAGAAGCAGCGAATTCGTGACTCGTAACTCGTGATTCGTTGTTGGTTATGCGTTGCTTTGGAATAAACTGACAAGTTACGAATCACGCGTCACGAGTTACAGATTACGAATCACGGATTACGCATTACGCATTACGAATCACCAATCACGAAAGGAACAAACAACATGGCAGAAGCAGCAGGAAACCAAGAAGCCAAGGACTACGGCATCGGCATTCCACAGAAGACGGAGGGATTCTTCCTCAAGGGCCTCGGACATCTCGATTGGGGCATGAAGGACCGCCTCTCTCGTGTCTTCAATCCCAAGACCGGCCACACAGTCATGCTGGCGTTCGACCACGGCTACATCATGGGCCCGACCTCCGGCTTGGAGCGCATGGATCTGACCATCACGCCGTTGATCCCGTATGCCGACTGCCTCATGTGCACGCGCGGCGCGTTGCGCCAGATCGTGCCGCCCACGTCCAACAAACCGATCGCCCTGCGCGTCTCGGCCGGCTCGACCATTCTGACCGACCTCAACGACGAGTGCGTCATGGACATCGAAGAATCCATACGGCTCAACGCCTGCCTGATGGCTGCGATGGCTGCCATTGGTGGCAAGTTCGAGGCGCTCACCATCCGCAATCTCACGCGACTGATTGACGCCGGCAACCGCGTTGGCATCCCAACGCTCGGCGTGAACGCCGTCGGCAAGGAACTGGCGCGCGACGCGCGTTACCTCGGCCTCGCGGCACGCGTGCTGGCGGAGAACGGCGCGCATGTCGTCAAGACCTACTATTGCAGTCCCGGCTTCGAGAAGGTCGCCGCCGCGTGCCCCGTGCCGATCGTCGTCGCTGGCGGCAAGAAATTGCCGGAACTCGAGGCGCTCCAGATGGCCTACGAAGCGATTGATCAGGGCGCTGCGGGCATGGACATGGGTCGCAACGTTTTCCAAGCCGAGCATCCTGTCGCCATGATTCAGGCTGTGCGGGGTGTTGTGCATGACGGCTTGAAGGCAAAGGAAGCGTTCGATTTGTACCAGACCATCAAGAACAAGAAGTAGTTCTGACCGTCGAACGCAAACGGTTCGCAAACGGAGAGGCCCGCGCACGCAAATGCGCGGGCCTTTCTCATCCTCACAGATGGGCATCGGGCCGGCGAGGGACCGGCAAATCTCTTGCCAGAGTGCCTCAACCTTTGGTTGCGACCGGGCCCGTCTGTGATACAGTCCGTGCACTTTGCGCGGCCGATTGAAGACGGCGCGTAGTCGCATTTTTGGCAATCGATGAATATTCACGAGTATCAGGCAAAAGAGTTATTCCGGCGGTTTGGCATCGCGGTCGAAACAGGCGGTGTGGCGCGCATGCCGGAAGAGGCGATGGCGCGGCATGATGAAATCACGGCGGCGCACGGTTCGGACACGCGCGTGGTCATCAAGGCGCAGATTCACGCCGGTGGACGCGGAAAAGCCGGCGGCGTGAAGTTCGTCAAGACGCGCGACGAGAGCGGCGCCGTGACACGCGAGATGCTCGGCAAGACGCTCGTGACGCACCAGACCGGGCCGCAAGGGCGTGTCGTGCGCAGTGTGCTGGTCACCAGTGTCATGAAGGTGCAGCGCGAATTGTATTTTGCGGTCCTGCTGGATCGGACTGTGTCGCGGCCGGTGGTGATCGCGAGCACCGAAGGCGGCATGGACATCGAGCAGGTGGCGGCGAAGACGCCGGAGCGGATCGTGAAGGAGGTTATCGATCCTGCGTTGGGCATGATGCCATTCCAGGCACGCAAGCTGTGCCGTGCGCTCGGTCTCGATGGCGATTTGGCGGCCGCGGGCGCGAAGCTGATGATGAACGTCTATCGGCTGTTCTGGGAGTGCGATTGTTCGCTGGTGGAGATCAACCCGCTGGCTGTTGCAACCGACCCGGATGGCCGGGTTTCCGTGTTCCCCCTGGATGCAAAATTCAACTTCGACGACAATGCGCTCTTCCGGCATCCGGACATCGCGGCGATGCGCGATGTGAACGAGGAAGATCCCCGCGAGGTCGAGGCGAGCAAGCACGACCTGAATTACATCGGCCTGGACGGCAACATCGGCTGCATGGTCAACGGTGCGGGCCTGGCGATGGCGACGATGGATATCATCAAACATTACGGCGGCAGCCCGGCGAACTTCCTGGACGTCGGTGGCGGCGCGAGTGTGGAGCAGGTGACGGCGGCGTTTCGGCTGTTGTGCAGTGACAAGAACGTGAAGGCTCTGCTGGTGAATATTTTCGGCGGCATTATGAAATGCGACGTGCTGGCCGCGGGCATCATTGCCGCCGCGAAGGCGGTGCACATCCCCGTCCCGCTTGTCGTGCGGCTCGAAGGCACCAACGTCGAACTCGGCAAGAAAATGCTGCAGGAGAGCGGCCTGCCGATCATCACCGCCACCAGCATGGCTGATGGGGCCGAGAAAGTTGTTCGCGCTGCGCAGCAATCGTAATTCTTTACCTTTCATACATCATTTTCATTGCGATGAGCATCCTCGTTGACAAAAACACCCGCGTTATTTTCCAAGGCATCACCGGCTCGGCCGGCAAGTTTCACGCGACGCATTGTCACAAGTACGCCGGCAACGTCGTTGGCGGCGTCACTCCCGGACGAGCGGGCGAGGTGGACCTCGACGGCGTCGCGATGCCGGTATTCGACACCTGCGCCGAAGCGGTAAAGCAGACTGGCGCGAACGCAAGCTGCATCTTTGTGCCGGCGCCATTTGCGGCGGACGCCATTCTTGAAGCGGCCGACGCGGGTATTGCGCTCATCGTTTGCATTACCGAAGGCATCCCCGTCGCCGACATGATGAAGGTGAAGCGAGTGCTCGCCGACCGCGAGGGCACGCGACTCATCGGTCCGAACTGCCCCGGCATCATCACTCCCGGCCAGTGCAAGATCGGCATCATGCCCGGCTACATCCACATGCCCGGCAGCGTGGGCGTGGTCAGCCGCAGCGGCACGCTTACCTACGAGGCCGTTTGGCAACTCACCACTCGCGGCGTGGGCCAGAGCACCTGCATTGGCATCGGTGGCGACCCGGTCAACGGCACTTCGCATCTCGAAGCCGTAAAGCTCTTCAATGACGATCCCGCCACCGAAGCCATCGTGCTCATTGGTGAAATCGGTGGCAGCGCCGAGGAGGAAGCGGCGGCGTGGATTGGCGCGCATTGCAGGAAACCGGTCGTCGCTTACATCGCCGGTATGACCGCGCCTCCCGGCCGCCGCATGGGCCACGCCGGCGCGGTGATCAGCGGCGGCAAAGGCACCGCCGCCGCAAAGGTTGAGGCATTGCGCGCCGCGGGCATTGCCGTGGCTGAAACGCCCGCTGTCATCGGCGAGACGCTCATATCCGCGCTGAAGCCATGCCGTTGCGCCGGTACGCGTAAAACCTCCGCGTCGCGCTCCAAATCGAAGAAGCCGTTGCGAAAGAAATAGAGCAGGGCGCTGGTCTCTTTCTATTGTGGCGTGGGTGAATAGCCGCTTCCGCGTTGAGAGTGGTTTATGCGACGGGGCTGGCGCGATTTCCTCTTGAGTTGTCGCAGCACGCGACCTAGGCTCCCGCCACGTTTCTTGAGCCGTTGAGTTTCAACCAGAAGGAATAACCATGCAGACCAGTCGCCGAACTTTTCTCAAGCAGATTGCCGCTTCCACCACTGTCATGCCGTTCATCCTCCCCTCGCACATCTGGGCGGCGGAGACGAAACCGAACTCGAAGCTGACCATGGGCTTCATTGGCATGGGCAAGCAATCGCGCGGTCTGTTGGGAGGGTTCCTCGGCCAGGACACGCAGGTGCTGGCGGTGTGCGATGTGGACACCACCCGCCGCGAGAACGCCAAGAAGCGCGTGGACGACTATTATGCCCAGCGGCCGGAACTGAAGATCGGGGCGGGCGGTTGCGCGGCCTACAACGATTTTCGTGAAATCATTGTGCGCAAGGATATTGATGCGGTTTGCATCGCGACGCCAGATCATTGGCACACGATCATCACGCTGGCGGCCTTGCGCGCGGGCAAGGACGTGTATTGCGAGAAGCCGCTGACGCACAACATCCACGAAGCGGTGGCGGTGATGCGCGCGGTGACCGCCACCAAGCGGGTGCTCCAGACCGGCTCAATGCAGCGGTCGAGCAAGGAGTTTCGCATCGCGTGCGAGCTGGTGCGGAACGGCGCCATTGGCAAGATCACGCATGTGGAGTGTCAGTTTGGCGATCCGGCCATCCCCTGCGACCTGCCGGAGGAGGCGATGGAGCCGGGGCTGGATTGGAACTTCTGGCTCGGCCCGGCGGAGGTGCGCCCTTACAACTCCGTGCTCAGCCCTCGCGGCATGCACGACCATTTCCCAGCGTGGCGCAAATACCGCGAATTCGGCGGCGGCATGGTCACGGACTGGGGCGCGCATCATCTCGACATCGCTCAATGGGGCTTGGGCATGGACAACAGCGGCCCGGTGGAGGCGTTGCCGCCGGCGACACCCGACGCCAAGCGCGGCGCGAAGCTGGTCTATGCCAACGGCATTACGGTGGAGCACAAGGATGGTTTCGGCGTCCACTTCTTCGGCACGGAGGGCGAGGTGCAGGTCAACCGCGGCAAGTTCACCATGAAGCGCGGCAGTGAGATGATCGCCTCCTACACCGGCAACAAGAACAGCGAGGCGGACAAGAAGACTTCCTGCATGGCGCAGGTGCAGATCGCCGAGCGCCAGTTCCTGCAAAAGGCGAAGATCAAACTCTACGAGAGCAAGAGCCACCTCGGGGATTTCCTGGACTGTGTGAAGTCCCGCAAGAAGCCGATTACCAGCGAGATCGTGGGCGCTCATTCGGCCATCTGCTGCCACCTGATGAACCTGACCTATTTCTACGGTCAGAAGCTCAAGTGGGACCCGAAGAAGTTCGCCTTCTTGAAGGGCACCGGCAATCCGAAGTGGCTGACGCGCGACTACCGCGGCCCGTGGAAGGTGTAGGCCGGCTTGCGGATCATTTCTTCGCCGGGCACTGCCAGACCCAGTCGCCTTGCTCGAAGTCGCGCCAGTTGCCGGTGACGCCACCGTCATCTTTCTCGTTCCAGCCAACCGAGTAGAGGACATAGCCGTCTCCGTCCTTGCGATACTTCAGCGGTTCGCCGGTGATGATGTCGTGGGGCAGCTTCGTGATGAAAGCCGGCGCGAGCGCAGTGAGCGAGTCGGGAAACCTGCCGTTCGCGAGCCGGTATCGTTCCAATGCGCAGGCGAGCGCTGCCTCGTCTGCGGAAGTTTGCGCTGAGGCGCTTCTCCTGGCAATCGAGGCGACAACGGGCAGAAGCATTTGAGTCATAACCCGGTGCCGCCAGACACAGGAGATGCCGGTCTCAGTGAATGCTTGCTCGCTTTGCCTGGCGCGCTGCGGGTAAATCCGCCGGGCGGTCACATCAAAGACCGGGAACAACTGTTCTTCAAAGCAGCGGTTGTAGTTGAGTTGCTCGAACTGGATCCAGCCGCGTGGGGCCATGTGGCAGATGACAACCGACCAGGGGGACCGTGTTTCTGTTTCCAACGAAGTGAAGGCGCTCGTGAACAGCAGCGTGTTCAACACCTCCCCGGGCGCCTGCTTCTTCAGATAGTCGAAGATGGCATTGCCAGAAAATGCCTGCTCCACCTTCAACGCGCGATAGCTGTGGCGCAGGCAATCCATGCTTTGCAGCTTCGCCTGCAATGTTTGAAGCTGTGCGTCGGACCATTGGTGATTCGCCAGTCCTTCCCAGACGAGTTGCAGCGCTGTATCGCGTTCTGTGGTGGCAACCAGGTAACCAGTGAGAAAATCACTCTGCGTAGTGTCAGCGATGTGAAAGACCAGCTTCAGGTCCGCGAGGGCCTGTTCAGTCTGGCCCAGCGCGAGTTCCGCCGACGCCCGAAGCGCCACAACCCGGCAGACTGTCATGAATGTTCCCGAGCTTGGCGTTTGAATCATCATCGGATTCTCCGCTTCATAAGGCAGATTGAAGCGGCAGTGTGGCCTTTGGCTGGCTGCGCGAAGCTCTTCGATCACCGGCTCGTATTGCTTCAACGCGGCCAATACTGCGGGTGCGGCAGCGGCACGCTCCTGCGTTGTGCGCGCTTTTTGCCGGACCGTGATCGGGTTGTCTTCGTCCACGGGCTTCTGCATCGCTTCCTTCCACGCGACGAGGTCCGTGCACCGGCCGATGGCTCTTCCGCTGGGTCCGCCTATGGGCAGGGAATCTGCGAATGACTGTGTCCGTTTCAGCGCCTCTGTCTTGCGAGGTTGGCCGGTGGCCGGATCGAAATCAAACAGCGGCGCCAGGAAAGGCGTCATGGCGAAGTTCTGGTCGTCCGGCACGCGCGGCGGGATATGCGAAGCCAAATCGAGTTTCTCGCCCCTGGCTTCCATCTGTTGTTTGTAGGCGAGCCAATCCCTCTCGCCGCGCCAGTTCTCCTCCACGTGAAAAAGGACGAACAACACTACCAGACAGGCGAGCGCGATGAGCAGCCGAACGGGCCACTTGGCGGCTTTGGCCGTGGTTGGGGAGGGGGATGGTTGCTGTACGACGAGTGGCGCCCTTGATTTCTTCCCGGAGTCATCGGAGCACATTTTGAGTTCTTCTCATTTTCTGGCCGGACACTGCCAGACCCAGTCGCCTTTCTGTAGATCGACGCGGGAAGACTTGTCCTGGATCATGCCAGGCACGCCACCATCGTCTTTTTCGTTCCAGCCGACGGAGTAGAGTACGAAACCGTCTCCGTCTTTGCGATACTTTAGCGGTTCGCCGGTGATGATGTCGTGGGGCAGGGCGGCCATGAAACGCGGCACGAGCGCGTCGAGTTTGTCCGGGAACTGGCCGTTGGCGAGCCGGTGGCGTTCCAACGCACAGGCAATTGCCGCCTCATCAATCGTCGCCTGAACGCTGGAGAATTTCATCAGACAGCTGTCGAGCGCAGGGCAGAACAGACGCACCAAAACGCGATGCTGAAGGACCACCTGTAAAGGGGGAATCGAGGAGTCGAGCAAAGTCGCCGTGTTCGCTGCCATGATCTTCGGGTAAGCGCGCTTTGCCGCGACGTCGAAGGTTGGGTAGGACATGTCGTCGAAGACCCGGTTGTAACTGAGTTGCTCCATGCGAATCCAACCACGAGGGATCAAGCCCAGCATCATGTTTCTGACACGAGACGACTGGCCGCTCGTCATGGAAAACAGTGCGTCTCTGTTGGATGCCTTGATCAAATACTCGATCGTTCCGTTGCCGAAGCCGGCGCGTTCCCCCTGCAGCGCTCGTTTGTAATCGGCAAGCAGGTCGAAGCTTTGCAGTTTCTTTTGCAGCGCCTGCAACTGCGCATCCGACCAGCGGTGGTCAGCCAGCCCTTCCCAGATGACCTGCACGGCCATGTCGAGGTTGGCGATGCGCACGAGATGGGACACCAGCGTCGGCTCGTTGCCGGTGGTATCGCTGAGGTAGAACATGAGGTTGACGTCGTCGAGGGCCGAGTCCGTCTGGCCTGACGCGAGCATGGCCAGCGCGCGGAGTTGCAGCACGACGCAGATGCGCCTCACCACGGTCAGATGCGGCAACAGGATCGTTACAGGATTCTCAACATCGTAATTGATGTTGAAGCGGCAGTGCGGCCGCCGGCTGGCTGCGCGCAGTTCATCGAGAATGGGATTGTATTCGCCCATCTTCTCCAATATTGCAGTTGCTGCTTTCGTTTGCGTGGTCTCAACAGCGGCTTGTGTTGTTGTGGACTTGGCCGGCGTGTCGGTGGGTTTCTGGAATGCCGCCAGCCGTTGGGCAAGGTCTGCGCGCTTTCCCATTGCCCACGAGTAGGGCTTCGGCGCATTTGGCAGGGCGGAGGCAAAATCCTGGATGCGTCTGACCGCGTTGGTGTCGCGTTGCTTTTGTGTTCCCGGCTCGAAATCAAACAGCGGCGCAAAGAACGGTGTCATGGCGAAGTTTTGGTCGTCTGGCACGCGCGGCGGAATGTGGGAAGCCATGTCAAGTTTCTCGCCCTTGGCTTCCATCTGCTGTTTGTAGGCGTTCCAATCCCTCTCGCCGCGCCAATTCTCCTCGACGTGAAAGAGGACGAACAACGTCACGAGACAGACGAGCACGAAGAACAACCGGGCGGCCCACCTGGCGGCTTTGGATTTGATTGGGGAGTTCATGACATTTCTCCTTTTGGCTGGCCTGCGCCGTTAAGCGTTGACGGGTGGCCCGGCAAGTTCGCTGCGGGGTTCTGGCGGCTTCGACCTCTGCGGAGTGGCTGTTTCGGCAGGGAAGTCGAGGAGTCTTGCAAGCTCGCGGCGTTGTTCCGCGACGCGCTGCATCGTCTCGCGGGAAGGCGGCGGTTGATGCGCCACGAGCGGCGCCGCTGGCGTTGCAGCGTGGAGTATCGCAATGATCACCCATGCCGCCGCGAGAGAGGCCCACGCCATCGGGCGCGGCCAGAGCCACTCATGCCACCAGGCTGTGGCGGCGGTTTCCGGCCGCCGTTCGCATTGCGCCGGGCTTCGGCGGTCGGAGACCGCTGCTGTAGCTTCGCGCAGGATTTGCGCGCGCCATTCGGCGGGAACGGCCCGCATCGGCTGCCGCTCCAGTTTCTTCTCAAAGTCGTCGGTGCTCATTTGAGTTCCTCGTAGATAGGACGCAGCCGCTCGCGCAATTTGTCTATCGCATAGCGGTAGCGGCTGGCGGCGGTGTTCGGGGGGATGCCGAGCCGTTCGGCAATCTCCTCGAACGTCCATCCCTCCCACAGTTTCAAGTGCGCCACGGCACGCTGGTCCGGTGGCAGTTCGCCCAGCGCCGACGTCAGCGAATCGCGAAACGCCTGCTCATCCGGTGACGCGGCCGGTTCGAAAAGCCGGAGTGATTCCGCGGCAAGCTGGTCGTAATTCTTCTGCCGCGTCGAGCGGCGGCGCATCAGGTCAATGGCGGCGTTATGCGCCAGGCGGATCAGGAACGCCCGCTCATCCCGCACGCCGTCCAGCAGAGCCGGTTGCCGCGCCAGCTTCAGGAAGAGCTCCTGCAACACGTCGCGCGTATCGGCCTCGTTGCGGGTGAAGTTCAACAGGAACGCGAACAGCGCCTGCGCATGGCTGTCGTAAAGGCGTTCGAGTTCGGTGTCCGCGGGCATGTTCTGTATATTGACGCCGCAGCCCGCCGGATTTGTCTAGCGAATGTTCGTACGCATTTAGGCAAAGAACAGTGTTGCACCGCAGAGACACGGAGGGCGCGGAGAATGGGGAGTGTTTTTTCCGATCTCTGCGAACTCTGCGCCTCTGCGGTGAGTTCCGAATGGGGGAAGGCAAAGAACAGTATCGCACCGCAGAGACGCGGAGGGCGCGGAGGATGGGGAGTGTTTTTTCCGGTCTCTGTGAACTCAGCGCCTCTGCGGTGAGTTCCGTGTGGGGGAAGGCCAAGAACAGTATCGCACCGCGGAGACGCGGAGGGCGCGGAGGATGGGGAGTGTTTTTCCTGCTCTCTGCGAACTCTGCGCCTCTGCGGTGAGTTCCGGATCTGCGGTCGATGGCCTCAGTTGAGCATCAACTGTGCCATTTTGACCTGTCCAACGGCTCAAAACGCAACTTTTAAGGTCGGATTTGGTCGGATTGAGTCGGATTGGGTCGGATCGGGCCGGACCGGTCTGCGGGTTCTCAAATCCCGCAGGCCTCCCCTATGTGTGCGCCAAAAATGACCACCGCAGGCGACACTTCGAGTGCACTTGTCAAAGAACGAAGGGGGACAACCGATCTCCATCTGTGAACAATCCCTCACCTGCGTTTCAGATGGCCGGCAACCGAAGCTGCCCGGAAGCGGTTTTGTCTTCTGGAGGTTTCTGAGGAAACCATCCACCCCTGCCACGGATAGAGTACAGCAGATCTCACGACTTACGCAAAGATCACGTCGCCGGAATTTCTGGATTCTTCAAAAATCTCCCTTCCATGGCTCTTCAGAAGCCGTTGAAAACTCGGCCTGCCAGCATCGGAGAATTATCCCCCCGCGCCACCCCAACGGGGTGGGCATCACTCAGCCCGGCGTTGGCCAGTGTCTCCGGCCTACGCCGGGTCTCGTGACAGACATCAATTCAACCCCCGAACGGGGTTGAATCATCTCTGCACTTGGGTTCAACCGCCTTCGGGGTTGGGGGAGTTGTTTTAGGACGTTGACCCAGGGTAGGCCGATTCCATCGGCCAACCCGTGGGCTGAGTGATTGAATCCCGTTGGGATTCTCCGCCGTTCTTGCCCTCCGCTTTCCACTCACTTCAACACCCCTTGCAGAAACGTATTCCTTGGGAAGTTGACCAAATTCTATGGCGTGAGGTTGAAATCGCCGTCCGCACGGTCTCTTTTCCACCAGCGGCCCCACCCCAACGGGGTGGGCATCACTCAGCCCGGCGTTGGCCGGTGTCTCCGGCCTACGCCGGGTATCCGTCCACAAAAAGAAATTCAACCCCGAACGGGGTTGAATCATCTCTGCACTTGGGTTCAACCGCCTTCGGGGTTGGGGGGGAGTTGTTTTAGGACGTTGACCCAGGGTAGGCCGATTCCATCGGCCAACCCCGGGCTGAGTGATTGAATCTCGTTGGGATTCTCCGCCGTTGCCAGCTTCCACTCTTTGCTTATTTTACCATCCACACGCCGCGTTCGACTTGGGCGAGGAAGCCGCGGTCACGCAAGACTTGAAGCTGCTGGCGGATTTTATCGCGAACGTGGCGATTGTCAGGATGAAGCTGTTCCAAGGCTGACGTGAACCGATACGTTTCCGATGTCGTGAACTCCTTCTTGCCGAGTTGACGGACGATATTAAGGACATCCAGCGTCCAACCTCGTTCTTTCGTCTTCAACTCAGCCAAGGGTTTGACGCGGCGGAACTGGGCGCGAACATCATTCGTCGGTGTAATGTGGCCTTCGGCCACGATGGAAATCCGCGCATCAGGTGGAATCAGACGAAGTGAGATGTTGCAGCCAACCCAACCGGCTCGCCGGGCGGTCGGCGCAAGAGGCTTGCGTTTGATGATGGCCGACGCCGGAAAGGCAAAGCTTGGAACGAGCAACAAGTTTTTCACGCGCCAAGTAGCCAATTCATATTGCATGAAGTAGAAAGTCGGCGTCTCGTCACGGCGAATGGCTTCCATCATGGCCGAATAAGCGCCGTCGTTGATTTGGTTTCGGATTCGCGCTTGTTGGCCTTTGAGTTGATACCAATAGCCGCAAGATGGACAGGAGTAGTCGCTGGCTTTGGTGTTGTTCGCCAAACGGTTCAACCTCGGTGATGAACAGTTGGGGCAATAAAGGTTCTTCTCTCCCCAAACCTCGGTGACGACGCGAGCTCGTTGCGAACCGCTGTGGTACGAGGAACCAAGTTCGCCTGCCATGGAGAGATTCATCGGCAGCGATTAGATCACCGCTGCTGGCTTGCTTCAATCGGTTTTCACTTTCAGGATAAGGTGAAGAACAGTGTCGCACCGCAGAGACGCGGAGGGCGCAGAGGATGGGGAGTGCTCTTTCTCCGCTCTCTGTGAACTCAGCGCCTCTGCGGTGAGTTCCGAGTCTCTGTCGCGTGGTCGTCAAATCGAAGACAGACAGACTTTTCTGATACGGTTCCTCGAAATCCGCGCTGGTACGACGGGGGCGGCGGGACTACAATCAACGCCTGTGACTGGAGAACGGAACGACATCCGTGAGCAGGACCAGGGCAATCGGCTGGTGGTCGCTGCCGGCACAGTGCGGCGTCGGTCAGGCAGGAACTGGATCGTTTCGTGGATCAGCACGTGGGTAGCCGGCTTGATGTTTCTTGCCGCCGGAACATTTCCCGCAGCCGGGGACACCTATCAGGATGCCATCACGCGCGCCAGCCAGTTCACAACCCTGCCGTGGGACACTGGGTTGTTGACTTCTTCCTACGCCACCAAGATCACCACCAACAGCACAACATGTTTCAGCGTGGTCAGTTTGATGAGCGATTATGTTTGGACGAGTTACTACCAGCCCCATCTCGGAAACTTGATGACCAACACGGTGGGCCATGAATCGTGGGTCACTTTCCAACCGGAATTGAGAAACTACTTGAACGCCCGGACCGGCGAGTTTTCAGCCGGTTTGACCGGCGCCACGATGCGGGGAGAGATGGCGCTGGGCATGACCAACAGCGGCTCGCACATTTGGGCGGTGGAGCTTTGGGTGCCCGAGGATGCTCTTTTCCGTCCAGCGATCAACTGGACCCTCACTGACACCTGGACGGACACCAGTTGGGCGGGGCACGATACCAATGGACCGTCCTGGTTTCTGACGAACTACGGAGAGAGCTATTATCAATGGTTCACCAACCGGCAGGCCACAATCTATGTAGGCAACAACGCCTTCCCTTGGTCAGGGCTTGGCTACAGCTACGATTGGTATTACCCGACCAACAGCTCCAGCATCGTCGGCCTGTCCGAATTCGTCGTGAGCGCCGGGCAAGGCTTCTACGTGGCGGGCGCTACTCCAGTGGACCAGTATCTTCTTCCCGAACCGGGCACGGCCTGGCTGGTCCTCGCTGGAAGCGGCGCGATCTTTTTCATCCGCCGGCGGAGCCGCGGTCGCGTATCGCGCTGAATTTGCGCAAAGGCGCGAAAGGTATGGGGCTTTCCCCGCTCTCTGCGAATTCTGCGCCTCTGTGGTGAGTTCCGTGTGGGGGAAGGCAAAGAACAGCGTCGCACCGCAGAGACGCGGAGGGCGCGGAGGATGGGGAGTGTTCTCTTCCTGCTCTCTGCGAACTCTGTGCCTCTGCGGTGAACCAGACGGCAGCGGGCAGGATGCCCGCGCTCCCAGGCTCGGCACGTCCGACAGACTTCTCCAATAGGTTTCACGAAATCCGCGCTGGCAGGGCTGGGGCGGATGGAATACAAGACATGCCCGCTGCCGTGACGAGTCGCGGCATCATACGCAAACAATCGAGGAGCTTTGACATGAAACACTACGTCGAGAACAAGGTCATCATCATCACGGGCGGTTCGAGCGGCTTCGGACTGGAAGCGGCGCGGCTGTTGCTGGAGATGGGCGCAAAGGTCATCATCACAGGCCGCGACGCCAAGCGGTTGAAGGTGGCGGAGAAATCGCTCGGTGGCGGGAAGCAGTTGCTGGCGGTGCAGGCGGACGCAACATCGTCGGCGGATTGGAAGCGGCTGATGGTGACGGTTGTTGACCAGTTTGGCGGGCTGGATGTGCTCATCAACAATCACGGCGCGGGCGTGAAGATCGCGCCGGTGCAGGATATGACCGACGAGGAGATTCGACAGGTGCTGGACGTGAACATCGCCTCCGTCATCATTGGCTGCCGCGAGGCGGTGCGCGTGATGCGTCCACGCGGGCGCGGCCTGATTGTAAATGTCTCGAGCGGTTGCGCGTATCATGCGTGGGCGAACTGGGCGGTTTACACGGCGGCGAAGGACGGGATGGTCGGCTTCACGCGTTGTCTGCACCGGGAGATGGCGGAGTGGGGTGGCAAGGCGGCGAGCTTCGTGCCGGGCGCGGCGAAAACGAACTTCTGCGCGGCAGCGAAGCTGGACGACAGTTGGCAGGAGGGCTACCCGGATGCGGCGGACTTTGCGCGGACGCTGGTGCACTGCGTGGACGTGCCGGATAACTGTGTGATCGAGGAGGTCAACATCTGGGGCACGAAGCAGGTGAAGGACATGCTCAATCCGTATTGAGCCAGAACCGAGGCGCGTCACGTCTTGATTTGATTTGTGTGGCGATACTGGCGCGGAGAACAACCGCAATTTGCCTTGAATGCGGTATTGAATCGGCTGATGGAGTTGAAGCCGGAGTCCAATGCAATATCCAGGACGGTATCATCCGTCATGGTGAGCAGCCGTTGAGCATGCGAAAGCCGCAATTCCGTCAGGTAAGTGATGAGGGTTGTGCCGAAAGTTGTTTTGAAAAGGCTCATGGCGTAATTGGGATGCAATCCCACACTGCGGCTGATGTCCTCCACCGCAAGCGATTCGGTATAGTGCTGGGCAATGTAAGCCGCCATCTGTTCGACCTTGCTCAAGTCCCCTCCGCGAAGCGAAACCTGCCGCGAAGTTTTCTCTCGTAGCGAAGGCGCGTCTTTGAGCACTGAATAGGCGAGCCGCCGCAGTCGCGCTTCCATTTCAAGAAGGACGATCTTCTTCAGTTCCGGCCTGTCAGTCCGCAGATCATCAAGCCATCGTTGGAACAGTGCCTGGTCAAGACGCGCTTCCTGCGGATTGGGTTCGCATACGAGTTGGCCGTGAAGGAGCGCTTGCACAAAGAGGTCTGGGAATTTGCACTGGAGAAACCAGTCCAGCGGGATGGTGGCCACAAAAAAATCATCAAGTCCTTCAAAGTGGATCGTTTGGTGGGGCGTGGCTGCCCAGAACATGTTCAACTGCCTTGCCTGGACCACCACTTTTCGGCCCGCCAGGAGTTGTGTAAGGGATCCCCTTTCGAGATAGATCAGTTCTATCTCGTTGTGCCGGTCGTAGCGTTTCATCACCATGGGCGTCCAGCGGACGCAACGGAGTCCGTAGGGCATGAAATCCGGGCGCGAGGGGTCAAAACGAGCCATGCCCGTAGAATACAGGCAGTTCTTGAGGAAATACAGATAGAATCAACTGTATCATCGTGTTAGTTTGGACTCAGCATGCGTTCCTGGCTGTTCCAAATGAAAATGGAACAGAAGGAGCCGCGTTCAAGATGAATGAGAATCTCTAGCGGCGAGCAACGGGTAACAATGACCGAGCGGCTGCATCTTGTGATTCGAAAGACCCTGATAGGGCTGACCGCATTTGCCAGCGTCGTGGCGATTGCCGGTGAAGCTCGTCCGCACAAGATGCTGTTGATGGACGAGTCGCGGAGCCGCGTGCACTACGTGGACCTCGACGACGCGTCGAAGAGTTGGGAGATCGTTTTTCCGAAGCGTTACCGCGACGTGCAGCTCATCGGCAACCGGCGGCTGATGGTCAGCAGCGACTCCGGCTTCTGCGAGTATGATTGGGACACGCGCCGGCAGGTGGCGGAGTTTCGCGACGCGAGTCTGGCGGGCAGCGAGTCGGTGCGGCGGTTGCCCGACGGTCGCACCATCGTCGGCTGCAACAAGCGGAACGCGGACAAGACGACCGCCATCGTTTTTCACGAACTGGACAAGGCCAACAAGCCGCTGCGCACGGCGACGTTTGCCGGCTTGAACACGCTGCGGTTGTTCCGGCTGAGCAGCCGGGGGACGCTGCTCTTCGGCGCGAACAAGACGCTCATCATCAAAGGCAGCCTCGATGGCAAAATCCTGCGCAAGATCGAGATCAAGGATGGCGGACATTTCTACGAGGTCCTTGAGAAGCCGGACGGTCACTGGCTGGCGGCGGGTGGCTACGGCGCGTTCATCGTGGAACTCGATGCGAGCGGCAAGGAACTCAAGCGTTGGGGCGGCAAGCCCGGCCCAGCGGGGCTTGGCTTCCTTTTTTTTGGCGCCATGCACCCGCTGAAGGATGGCCGGATCGTCGTCGCCAACTGGACCGGTCACGGCGCGCAGGATAGCGAGAAGGGGCATCAGGTGTTAATGTTCGCGCCTGACGGCAAGCTGCTCTGGAGTTGGCACGACCCGAAGCTGGCCGGCACCATCCACCGCGTGACGGTGCTGGACGATCTCGATGTGACTGTCCCGTTCGAGGAACGGCCGGCGGGTTCGAAGAATCCGTGAACAAAGGAACTGCCCAATGATGAACGCAGCGAAACTTGTGGTCGCGACGATTCTTGTGGTGATCGGGTGTCTGCCAGCGGCGGGCCAGACCCAGCCCGTCGGTTTTGAGGGCGCGAAGTGGATTTGGTTTTCGCAGGAGCCGATGCCGATGTCCCAGAGTTTTCCCGGCGGCGCAAACTATTTCCGCGGAACGTTTGTGTTGCCGGAGAAGTTGCAGGTCAAGTCAGCGGAAGTGATTTGTGCCGCGGACAATCTTTACACGCTCTATATCAACGGCAAGCTCGCCGGCGAGAGCGAGCCGGACCCGAACGCGTGGCATCGTGCGAAGCGGTTTGACGTGACCGCAATGCTCGTGCCGGGACGGAACGTAGTGGCGGTGGAGGCGATCAACACGGTGCCGGGCGCGGCCGGCCTCATTGTGAAGCTCGCGGCGCAACTGGCTGACGGACGACAGGTCGTGTGCGTGAGCGACGAGCCTTGGAAGAGCCTCGACAAGGAATTGCCGAACTGGCAGCAGCCCAATCTCGATGACAAACGCTGGCGCGCCGCGCATGTCGTCGGCGACTACGGCATCCGACCGTGGGGCAAAGTGATGGCGAAGTCTCCCGTGGTGCGTGCGAGCGCGCAGATAGACGAGGCACGGCGGCAGGTGAAACAGAGGATTGCGGAGCTCAAGGTTGCCTCGCTCCGGGGCGGAGGGGCGCCGCCGAAGCCGGTGGTGGAGGTTGTCCCGTCCGCGGATTATCCGTGGCCGGAGGCGGTGGCGTTCTTGGGCGAAGATTGCAGCTTGTATCGTCCGCCGGCGCATGCTGGCACGAGCATGGACAGCCTGAGCGTCACGATTTTCAATCCGCGCAACTCCCGGGCGTTTCCGGAACATGACCTGCCCGCGCCGATGAAGGTTGGTCACAAACTGTTTGTGCTGAAGCCGGCGCGGCCCGGCGTGAAACCGCAAGTGCTGCTTGACGCGGGCAAGGGGGCCATCGGCTCGCCGAGTGTGTCGTTCGACGGGCGGTGGATTTACGTTTCGATGGCGCGCGAGGGCGAGGGGTTCTTCCATATCTTCAAAGTGCCCGCCGCTGGTGGTGAACCACAGCGGCTTACCGACGGGCCGTTCCACGATATTGACCCTGCGGAGTTGCCGGACGGCCGGATCGTGTTCGTCTCCACGCGCATCGGCACCTTCGAGGAATATCACAACCCGCCGTCGCGGGCGCTGTTTGCGATGAATGCCGATGGCACCAACGTGCGGCCGCTTACCAACACCATCATCTTCGATAACGAGCCGGAGGTGCTGGCCGACGGCCGCATCCTGTTCATTCGTTCGGACAATTTTTTCGACCGCGGCAAAGTCGAGACGCTGTTGCACGCCGTTCATCCCGACGGCACCGAGGGCTACACGGAATTCGGGCTGGACCTCGGCCCGGAGTATGGCGGGCGGTTGCGTGCGTTCAACTGCGGCAGCCCCGCGCCAATGCCCGATGGTCGCGTCGCATATCTGTCCGGTTCGGGCATTGACGTGGGGCGGCCGGGGTGTGAAGCGAAGGACCTGCAGCACATCGGTGTCGAGGCGGGTGACGTGGCTGCATTGCCCGATGGCCGGCTGCTTTGCACGGTGGCGCGGCGGATTCCGGTCGAGAAGGTTGTCAAGAAACAGAAACGGATCGTCAACAATTTCAGCTATGAGAAAATCGCCATCCTCGATCCGTCCGCTGGCGAAAAAGTGGTGGTGATGTTCAATTCGGAGGAAGCGCCGCTGCACTCGCCGGTTTATCTCGGCGCGCGGCCCAAGCCGCCGGTGCTGGCGCAGAAGATGGAGCCGGCCGAACACGACAACCCGCGGCCCACAGGCGTGCTGTTTTGCCAGAACGCGCGCTTCACGAAGAACACCGCTGCGGGCTGGCCGCATGTGCGTGCCATCCGCGTGCTGGCCGGCAAGGGCCTGACCGTGCGCTCGTCGCATTCCTACATCGTCCATGCCGGCAACGAGACGACGGAGCTTGGCACAGTGCCGCTCGCGCCGGACGGATCGTTTGCGGTCGAGGTGCCGGCGGACACGCCCATCGCGTTTCAGGCGGTGGATGCCGAGGGACGTTCGGAGTTGAACGAGATGTCGTGGATTTACGTGCGGCCCGGCGAACGGCGCGGTTGCGTCGGTTGTCATCAGACGCGGCAGGTATCGCCGCCGCACGCGGTCACGGAGATGCAGGCGATGCGGACGCCGCCACTCAAGTTGTTGGGACAGGGAGACCCGCTCCGGTTCCGCGGCAACAATCCCGCCGTGACCGGTTTGATGGAGTTGCAGTTCGACCGGTTTCGTGAAATCGCCAGCTTGAATCGCCACAGGATGGGCGGCGACGCGCGGGCCACTGGCGCGCAAGAGGTGACGGCGCTGATTGCGCAGTTGTGCGGCTCAGACGAGGGACTGAAGGTGACGGCTGCGCAACGGCTGGCGGTTTTCCGCGACCCGGCTGCGGCGCCGGCGCTCGCGGCGTGCTTGCGCAGCATGGATCGCGAGACGCGTGTGGCCGCAGCGATGGCGTTGGGTGGTTGCGGCACGCGTGAGTCGGTGGAGCCGCTGCTGGTCGCGCTCGCCGATCCGGAACCGCTCGTGGCGCAAGCCGCGTCGGTGGCGCTGGAAAACCTCACCGGCCACGCCGGGAATTTCAACGCGTTCGTCGCTGGCGAGGAACGCGCGCGGCAGGTCGCGAAGTGGCGCGACTGGTTGCGCGCCAACAACTGGAACCAGATCGAGCAGGAACTGGTGCGGCGGTTGGAGAACACCGACCGCGACGTGGTTCGACGCGCAGCCGTGGCATTGGGACACGTCGGTCACGACCTGGCCCGCGGCGCGCTGCGAAAATACGTTGCCGCAGAGCGGAACAACAATCCCCATCCGGAGTGGCGGAAAACTCATCTCGGCGACGGCGCGAAATTCAACGCGCTCGCGCCCGTCAATCCACGGACGTTGCAGGCGGCGACCCGCGCGCTCGGATGGTTGAAGGATGGCGAAGCGGTGCCGATGCTGGCCGAAACGCTCAACACCCACAGCCATCCTGCCACCGGCAACCTGTTCCTGGCCGAAGCGGCCGCCGAGGCGCTTGGCCGCATAGCCACTCCGGCGGCGGAGGCTGCCTTGACCAATGCTTTCGCGCGGCTGGAGGACTACACGCTGTATACATATTGGTATGGCGACCATCCGGCGTTGATGGCCTGCCACGCGTCGCCGGTGCATTACCTCATCGTCGAGGCGCTGGATGCGATGGGATCCACGCACGCCGGGGGCATTGTGCCGCACATGATCCGGTCGGTGCCAACGGATTTCGACCGCGGCCTGTTCCTATATAATGATGACTGCGAGACACTCTTTGGCCGCGTCATTCGTCGCAGCGGCGCCGAGGCGGTCGTGGTGGAGACGTGCCTGTCCATCTTGGGCGACCCGCAGGCCACGCGGACGAAGGAAATCGAGGACGCGATCGGCAAAACCATCGGCGCATGGGGAGGCAAGCCTGATCCTGAAATCCGCGCTGCGCAGATCCTCTCGCTGGTCTGTCGCGACCGGAAATGTGAGCCGCGCGTGCGCGCACGATTCGAGGCGTATCGCGCCCGGACGAACGACATTCCCCGCTTGTTTGACGTTGGCATCCCTGTGATGCAGAAGCTGCCAACGAAACACTGGGTTTGCTTCTTCATGGCGCGGTTGCTCGGCAACTTCGCTGATCCTCGTTCAGTGGATACGTTGGTTGCCGCGTTGGATCGCGAACCGCCGGAGGCCGCGACCGGCTATCCTGATCCGCTCGGTCCCGGCGTGCTCTTTCTGCACAACGATCTCACTCCATGCTGGCGCGCCGCCGCCGCGTGGGCCCTTGGCCGGATTGGCGACACGCGCGTGACGCCGGCGTTGTTAAAGGTGATTAGTGATTTGAAGAACGCTCCCGACACGCGTCATGCGGCGGCGGAAGCCATGGAGCGCCTTGCCGATGCCAGCAATGCAACGATGATTCGCAAACTCGCGGCCGATTATCCGGAGGTATCAACCCGGCGGACGCTGCTGCGCATCGGCGCGGGCCTGTCTCCATAAGGGGGGAGGGGGCCATGGCTGCGGGTTCATTTTTTGCGCTATCGTTGTAGACGCGCGGGGGTATGTCTTTTAGAATCAGCAACATATGAACTCACGACTGTTGAAAATCATGGTGGCAATCGCGAGTGTGGTCCTGATCCAAGGCATCGACACTGCCGAAGCTGCCCAAGACGTGAAGTTGACCAACCTGCGCTGCGAGTACCTCACCAATCCGCTCGGTCTTGACGTGCCCCGGCCGCGGTTGAGTTGGGTGATGGAATCGCCGACGCGCGGCCAGAAGCAGATGGGGTATCGAATCCTGGTCGCGTCTGAGTTGGGGAAACTGGCGAAGGACCAGGGCGACCTTTGGGACACCGGCAGGATGGCTTCGGGAGAGAGTGTTCATATCGAGTATGACGGCAAACCGCTGGTCTCGGGCACAGAGGTGTTTTGGAAAGTGCGCGTGTGGGACCGTGACGGGCGTCCGTCAGCCTGGAGCCAGCCGGCGGTGTGGTCGATGGGGTTGCTGAAGCCGGGGGATTGGAAAGGCAAGTGGATCGGCTCGCCGACCGCTGCGGATTTTGCAGCGAAACAAAAGAAGGAGGAGCCGGCGCCGATGTTTCGCAAGACGTTCCGCGTTGGGAAGCCGGTGCGGCGTGCGACGCTCTACATTTGCGGTTTGGGTTACTACGAGCTGCGGCTGAATGGAAAGAAGGTTGGCGACAGCATGCTCGACCCGGGCTTCACGCGCTACGACAGGCGCGCGCTTTATGTCACCCATGATGTCACCGCCCAGCTGGCGCGCGGCAACAACGCGGTTGGCGTCATTCTCGGCAACGGCTGGTTCAACTACGCGGTGAATGCGGCGTGGAAATTCCACGAGGCGGCATGGCGCGCGCGGCCGAAAATGATCCTTCAACTGGCGGTCGAGTACATTGACGGCAGCCTGCAAACGATCGTCAGCGACGAGACGTGGAAATTCGCTCCCAGTCCGATTGTTCAGAACGCGCTGCTCAATGGCGAAACCTACGACGCGCGGCTGGAAGAGCCGGAATGGGACACCACCAGCTACAACGACAAGAATTGGATCGCCGCGAAAGTCGTTGAACCGCCCCAGGGAACCCTCTCGGCGCAGATGACGCAGCCGATTCGCGCGACACAGGAGCTGAAGGCCGTGAAACTCACGCAGCCGAGGTTTGGCGTGCTGGTGTTCGACATCGGACAGAACATCGCGGGCGTCGCGCAACTCAGGGTTCATGGCCCTGCCGGCACGACGGTGTCGCTCAAGTATGGCGAATCGTTGAACGCCGACGGAACGGTGAACCAGAAGGAGATCAAGGTCCACACCTACGATGGCGATTTTCAGGTCGACCGCTACATCCTCAGAGGGGAGGGCGCCGAAGTCTGGCAGCCGAGGTTTGTCTACAGCGGTTTCCGATATGTGGAGGTCACGGGTTTTCCCGGCAAGCCCACGACAGCCAATCTGTCCGCCCTGGTAGTGCACACCGATTTGGAGAGCACCGGGAACTTCGAGTGTTCCAACGACTTGTTGAACGACATCCAGCGATGCACGCGCTGGTCCTACGTCAACAACTTCCACGGTCATCCGACGGATTGCCCGCAGCGCGAGAAGAACGGCTGGACGGGTGATGCGCACCTCGCGGCCGAGGCCGGTCTTTACAACTTCGAGCCGTCCGCGTCCTATACGAAATGGATGCGCGACTTCCGGGACGAGCAACGGCCCACGGGTGAACTGCCCGGCATCGTGCCGACCGCCGGCTGGGGGTACAAATGGGGGAATGGTCCCGCGTGGGATTCGGCCTATGTACTGATCCCCTGGTACCTCTACCAGTATCGCGGTGACCGGCAGATCCTGGCTGAGCACTACGACCGCTTGAAGCTCTATGTGGATTATCTGACCACCCGGGCCACGAATGGAATCGTCAGCATCGGTTTGGGTGACTGGTGCCCTGCAAAAACGAAAACGCCCGCCAATATCACTTCTACCGCTTACTACTACACTGATGCGGTCATTGTCTCAAAGATCGCCGCGATGCTTGGCAAGAAGGAGGATGCTGCGCGCTACGCCGCGCTTGCCGAGGAGATCAAGAAGGCGTTCAACAACGCATTCTTCGATCCAAAAACAAAGCAGTACGGTGGTGGCACGCAGACCGCGCTGAGTTGCGCGCTCTATCAGGGATTGGTGGAGCCGCAGAACGCCGCCGCTGTCGTGAACAACCTCGTGGCAGCCGTGGCCGCCCAGAAAGGTCATCTCGACTGCGGCATTCTTGGCACGAAATACCTGCTCCACGCGTTGACCGATAATGGCCGCACGGACGTTGCCTACACGGTGGCTACGCAGACGACGCCGCCGAGTTGGGGCGACTGGATCAAGCGCGGCGCGACAACGCTCTGGGAAGACTGGGAGGGGAAGTCCTCGCTCAACCACATCATGTTTGGCGATATCTCCGCATGGTTCTACCAGACGCTCGCGGGTATCCGCCCGGATCCGGCCGCGCCAGGGTTCAAGAAAATGATCATCCGGCCCGCAGTTGTTGGCGACTTGAAGTGGGTGCGCGCCAGCCACGATTCGTTGCACGGGAGGATCATCTGCGACTGGAAGCGCGACGGAAAGAAATTCGTCCTCGACGTGACCATTCCTGCGAACACATCGGCCACCGTGTTCGTTCCTGCGGGCAGCCACTCCGATGTCACCGAAAACGGGAAGCCACTCAACAAGGCAAAGGGCGTGGAGTTCCTCCGGGACGAAAACAACCGCACTGTTCTGGCCGTCGGATCCGGCACGTATCACTTCGTCGCGAAGATTGCCAGGTAGCCGGCCGGTCTGCGCCGGGCCCGGCTGATTCCGCCATGCTGCGAAAATGAGTAGTTGACATTTCCATACTGGTCAGTATGGTTTGCGCCCAGTTGGAGATATTGGCATGGCGAGAACTTCACCTCAAATGCCGGTGCGATTGGCGCAAAGCGCGTTCGCGCTGTTTTCACAGCGCGGCATTGACAACGTCAGCCTGGACCAGGTTGCCTCGCACGCGGGCGTGACCAAGGGCAGTGTCTACTGGCATTTCAAGTCCAAGGACGAACTCATCAAGGCTGCCTGCGCCCACTACTATCGGGACTTCCATCGCCGAATGAACGCCGAGATTGCGCCGGTGCGCGACCCGATGAAACGGCTGGAACGCGTGCTGCGGCGGTCGGTGCGAATTTGCCTCTTGGACACGGAGAACCGCGTGTTCACGATGGATATCTGGGGGTTGTCGCTGCACGACGCGGAAGTGCGGCGTGGCTGGCAGCAATTCTACGACAGTGTGCGCGAGTTTTACATCGGCCTCGTGCGCGCAGCGGTGCTCTCCGGTCAGATGGAGATAGACAAACCGGAACGCGCAGTGAACCTGATGCTCGAAGCCATCGAGGGGATCAAGTTGCGTGCGATGTTTGAGCCACAGATTTGTTCGCCAGCAGAAGAGAACGAGATCGTCAACAGCTTGATGGAGATCCTGGGCTGCGGGAAACGCGCAGTCAAAGCCGCCTAGTTTTGTTTTAACCCACAACATACCGGAGAGTATAGATCGCCATGAAAAACCAGACCCACGCAACCACCACCCACGAGGCAACCCGTCGTCAGTTCCTCAGGACTTCCGCTGCCGCCGTCGCGGCGGTCGGCAGTCTGTCGGTCGAACGCGCCGCGCATGCGGCAGGCAGCGGGATCATCAAGATCGGCATGATCGGCGCAGGCGGACGTTGCGCGGGCGCGGCCGAGAACGCCATGAATGCCGGCCCTGACGTGCGGCTCGTGGCGATTCACGACATCTTTATGGATCGCGTGAAGGGCAAGCTTGAGGTGCTCAAGAAGAAGAAGCCCGACCAGGTGCAGGTGGATGACGCGCATTGCTTCGACGGGCTGGAAGGGTACAAGGGCGTCATCGAAGCCAGCGACGTGGTGCTCATCGCGAACGCCGCCAAGTTCCATCCTTTCTATGCGATGGCCGCAATCAAGGCGGGCAAGCATGTCTTCGTGGAGAAGCCGCACGGTATTGACCCGCACGGCATCAAGACGCTGATGGCGGCGTGCGAACTGGCGAAGCAGAAGAAGCTCTGTGTTGTCTCCGGCCTCCAGAGCCGTTATCACGCCGGTTACATCGAGACGATGAAACGCCTCCACGACGGCGCCATTGGCGATATCGTTGCCATTGAGGAGAACTTCTTGCGGCAACCCTACGGCGTTTATCGCCGGCAGGAAGGTTGGACCGAGTTGCAGAGCCAGTTCGGAAACCAGTATCATTTCGTCTGGCTCAGCGGCGACGACGTGCCGCAGTCGCTGGTGCATAACATGGACCGCGCGACGTGGGCCTTGAAGGAAACGCCTCCTCTGAAATGTCATGGCCTCGGCGGCCGCGCTTCATCGTTCAGCCCGGAACACGGCAACGTCTTCGATCACCACTCGGTCATCTACCACTATGCCAATGGCGTGCGAGCTTACGCGTTTTGCCGGACCGAGGTCCGCTGCTACAACGAAGTTTCCAGCATCATCCTCGGCAGCAAGGGCCGCTGCGATCTGACACGTTGCCAGATCGAGGGCGAGACGAAATGGCGGTTTGAAGGCAAGGCGGATCCCTACGATGCCGAGCACCGGGCGTTGTTCGGCGCCATTCGCGAAGGCAAGACCATCAACAACGGCGACTACATGGCCCGCAGCACCATGATCGGCATCATGGGACAGATCAGTTGCTATACGGGCGCGGAAGTGACGTGGGAGCAGATCAACAAGTCCGACTTTTTCTTTGCGCCGAAGTGCGAAGATTGCCGTATGGACATGGAGCCGCCCGTCAAGATCGGTCCCGACGGCACGTACCCCGTCTATGTGCCCGGCGTGACGAAGTTGATTTGACCAGCATGGTTCAAACCGCGGGATGAATTTGCGGCCAGTGGCGAAAGAAATCAGAGTCTGGATCCCCGCAGGGGATCAACATGAGTAGCCGCAGGTGAAACCTGCGGAAACGAACGAAGAACGAATATCAACCCCGAAGGGGGTTGAACCAATGTCAGCGCGCAACGAACAGAACGACGATGGCGACCTATACGCAGATCATCTATCACATCGTTTTCGCAACGAAAGATCGGGAACCGGTTCTGTCAGCCGATCGCCGGCGCGATTTGTTCGCCTACATCTGGGGCGTCCTGAAGAAGAACGAATGCCATCTCTATCGCCTCAACGGCGTTGCCGACCATGTCCACATCCTGACCAGCTTGCATCCGACCGTGGCGCTGGCCGATCTCGTCAAAGACATCAAGATCGCCTCATCCACGTGGATCAAGGACGGGAAGATGTTTCCTGGTTTCAGCCATTGGCAGGACGGCTACGGCGCGTTCACATGTTCCAAGGACGGGAAAGACGCCTTGATCGAATACATCAAGAACCAGGAGGAACATCATCGCACGACGACGTTTGCCGACGAATACCGGCGGTTGTTGGTCGAGGCAGGGATTGAATTTGATGAACGGTATCTTGAATAGCAATCAGACGCAGGTTCGACCCCTCCGGGGTCGAGTCGTCTTTTGGTTTCCGGTTCCGTGGGTTTCACCCACGGCTACTCATGTTCATCCCCTCCGGGGATGGTTCGGACGGCAAACAACACTGCATGCGTACCAAGGCGAGCGTCATCGCAATACGCAAGAGGTTGATTTTGGACACATACGTCTCGATCCGCTGAGCAAAAAAGAGAAACGCTAAAATTTGAACAGTCGCGAGTGAACTGTGGAACAAACACATGAATAACCATCTCATTCCAACGTTAGCTCTTTGTATGACCGGCGCTGTTCTCTTCGCTACCGCCGCCGATCCCAAACCGTCTGACGGTTATCCCTATGCGGGCCCGCCTGCGGCGACGCCAAAACCGATGCAGGTGCTGGTGGTCACCGGCTGTGACTATCCCGGCCACAAATGGCCGCTCACGACGCCGGTGCTGGCGCAGGGCTTGCGCGAAGACCCCCGCGCCGATGTACGCGTCATCGAGGACGCACACTTCCTCGATTCGGCTGCGCTGAGCCGCTACCACGTCGTGGTCCTGAACTATATGAACTGGAAGACGCCGGGGCCGGGGGAGGCCGCGCGCGCGAACCTCAAACGGTTTGTCGAGAACGGCGGCGGCTTGGTGCTGGTTCACTTCACCTGCGGCGCGTGGATGGAATGGCCGGAGTTCGTGAACCTCGCCGGGCGCGTATGGAACCCGAAGCTGCGCGGCCACGACCCTCGCGGGCCGTTCAAGGTCGAGATCGTCCAGCCGGATCATCCGATCATGAAGGGCTTGCAGCCCTTCGAGACCGAGGACGAGCTTTACACCTGTCTCGACGGTAACGTCCCCATCGAGGTGCTCGCGAAGGCGACCTCGAAGGTGGACAAGAAAGACTATGCGATGGCATTCGTGCTGAACGTTGGCAAGGGGCGCGTGTTCCATTCACCGCTCGGCCACGATGTGAAGGCGTTCAATGCGCCCGTGCTCGAGCTCTTCCGCCGCGGCACCGCGTGGGCCGCAGGCAAAACGCCGACGCCCTGATGATCTGAAAGGACCAACCATGAACGAACACCATTTCTTCTCCCGCCGTCAATTCCTCGGCAGCGCGCTGGCCGCCGGCGCGTCGGCAACCCTGTCAGCCGTCGCGGCGGACGCACCCGCTACCGAAACGAAGCCGAAGGAGTTTGCGCGCAAGATCAAGCTCGGCCTCATCGGCTGCGGTGGGCGCGGCTCGTGGCTCGGCGGCCTGTTCAAGCAACACGGCGGCTACGAGATTCACGCGGTGGCGGACTACTTTCCCGAGCGCATGGAGAAGGCCGGCGAGAAGTTCGGTGTGGACAAGGCGCGCCGGTTCTCGGGCTTGAGCGCTCACAAGCGCCTGCTCGAAAGCGGCGTCGAGGCCGTGACGGTTGTGAACGTCCCACATTTCCATCCGGAACACGCGCACGCGGCGGTCGAGGCCGGCTGCCACGTATTCGGGGCGAAGCCGGCAGCCGTGGACGTGCCGGGCGCGCTCAAGGTCCAGGCCGCCGCGAAGCTCGCGACACAAAAGAAGCTCTGTTACCTCGTGGACTACCAGATGTGGACCGACCCGATCAACATCGAGGTCGTCAAACGCATCCACGAGGGCGGTCTCGGCAAACTGGGGCACATTGATAGCGTCGGCTTCTCGATGCCGTGGGGCGAGCCGCCGATCAAGACCGCCGAAGATCGGCTGCGCTGGTGGCTGCCGACCACGGCGCTTTCGGGCGATGTCATCAACGAACTCAGCATCCACTCCATCAACGCCGTCCTCTGGGTCGTCGGGAAGCGCCCCGCGAGCGCCATCGGGCGCACGCGCGTCTGCCGGGCCAACCCCCGCACCGAGTTCCGTGAGATCTACCTGGTGACCTACGAGTTCGACGACGGGCTGCTCTGGTCGCACCGCGTCCAGTCGTTGCGGAACGACTTGGACTGGGCGCTCAAACTCGACGCCTATGGCGACAAGGCCACCGCGCTCGTCAGCTACCGCGGCAAGTCCTACCTGCGCAGCGGCCCGAAGCATTACGGCGGCGGCGAGGTCGTGAGCCTTTACGACCAGGGCGCGATCCGCAACATCGCCACGTTCTACGACAACATAGTGCAGGGCCGCTTTGACAACCCCACGCCGCAGCAGGCCGGCGACGACGCGCTCACCGCCGTGCTCGGCCGCGAAGCCTGCGCGCGCCGTTGCTGTCTGACAATGGATGAACTGATCAAGGAGAATAAGAAGCTGGAGTATGACCTGACCGGACTGAAAGTGTGAGGTCGGAAACCAAGCCCGAAGGGCTTGAACATGAGTAGCCGTGGGCGAAGCCCGCGGAAAACAGAAGAGAAGAAATGCACCGCGTGGCGGTGCAACCCTCGACGTGAGAATACAGATGGGCAAAGTCGAAGCTTGGTTGAACCCCTTTCGGGTTCAACGGCTTGCTTGTTCCGGGTTCCGTGGGTTTCACCCACGGCTACTCATGTTGCGCCCCTGCGGGGCGCGCTTCGGCTGACTGAACACGAGTGCGAACAAGACCAAACGAAAATCAAAGGAGAATGAACATGATCCAACTGGGACTTCACACGGACAACTGGCGGCCTTTGAGCATGAGCTTCGAAGGCGCATGCGACAAGATCGCCGCCGTCGGCATCAAACACCTCGAGTTCGCCGTCATCCACGGCCAGAACTTCATCCAGGCGCTCGGCTACGACCCCGGCATCTCGCTCCAGGCCAACCCGCTGGCGCTGCGCCGCTACCTCGACAAGAAGGGCCTGAAGGTCACGCAGATTGACGGCTCCTATCCGATGATGGGACCGAACGGTTCCTCCTTCGGCGTCCAATACCTCCAGCAGAGCATCCGCTTCGCTGCCGACATCGGCTGCCCGATGGTGGACACCGTGGACGGCGCGTTCGAGACGCCGGGCATGACGCGCGCCGAGGTCTTCCGCGTCACCTGCGACAACTACGCCCAATGCCTGCCGTGGGCCGAGGACTACGGCATCATCATCAACGTCGAGCCGCACGGCCCCTACACCAACGACCCCGAGTTCATGCTCAAGCTCTTCAAGCGTTTCGACTCCGAGTATCTGCGCTGCAACTTCGACACCGGCAACAGCTTCATCGCCGGCCATGACCCGCTGAAGTATCTGAAGACCCTGCGCCCCTACGTCACCCATCTCCACATCAAGGACGTCAGTCCTGAACTGGCCGCCTCCGTGCGTGGCGAGGAGACGGGCATCGGCAGTTCCGTCGTCCCCGTCGGCGGCGGCGTCAACGCGGAGAACATCAAGAAGTGCATGGAATATCTCCACAAAATCAAGTGGAGCGGCGCAGTCTCCATCGAATGCCACGGCTCCGACGAGAACACCCAGGCCAGCGTCGCGTGGATGCGCGGCGTGCTGAAGGGATTGAAGAAGTAGAACCAGGAGACATTGATGAGAACCACGGGCAACTGTTCCCGCAGGCAATTCATCGGCGGTGCACTCGCTGCCACGGCATCCGGCGCGGTGATGCGCGCGCTGGCGGCGGAAAACAAACTCGGCTTCGTCGCCGCAGGCAAGGAGTTCACGTTCGATACCGGCGCGCTGCGCGGCACGTTGCGCGGCGGGGGACAGTCCAAAGGGTTGATCCCGGCGTTTGACTGCGCGAGCGGCGCGGCGCTGACGAAATCGCTCGGGTTGTTCTCGCACTACCGGCTGCTGGACGACCACGCGCGCTACGGCAAGGCGGGATGGGATTGGGCCAGCGAGGCGAAGCTGCTGGACAACGGCGCGGTGGAGGTGCGCTGGACGGCGGACGACGCGCATCCGTTCGACATGATGGCGGTCTATCGCTGGTCGGCGGCGAATGCGCTCGACCTGACCACGCGTGTGACGGCGCGGAAGGAACTGAAGCGGTTCGAGGTGTTCCTGGCGTCATATTTCGACGGCTTCCCGACCACCGTCGTTTATGCGAGCGACAAGCCGGGGTTCGTCAGCGCGTCGAAAGACGCGGGCAAGTGGCACATGTTCCCGCGCGACGAGGCTGCGGTGAAGATGATCCAGGATGGCCGATGGAAACGGCCCCCGAGTCCTGTCGAGTGGACCATCCGACCGAAGCTGGCCGCCCCGCTGGCGATTCGCCGGGATGCGGGCCGCAAGCTGGCTGCGGTGCTGATGGCTCGCGCGCAGGATTGTTTCGCCATCGCCACCCCGCAGGACGAAGAAGGCCATCGCTCGGTTTACTTCTCGTTGTTCGGTCGCGACCTGAAGAACGGCGAGTCAGTCGAGGCGAAGTCACGGTTGATGATCTGCGGCGAGACCACGGATGAGAAAGCGGTGGAGTTATACAAAGCGTTCAGTAGCAGCGTCACTCCGTGACGCGATGACAATGATGAGCGCGCCACGGAAAGTCTGTGATTTTTTTCATGCAAGGCTTGCAGGTCCGTGAGCGGAATCTAAGCTCGTGGGCATCATGAAGGTTCACGAAACCCAACACCCTCTGGTTGAAACGAGCTTGTCGAGGGCTGCGCTGCCGGAGTTCT
>CAZGGF010000085.1:0-5953 GCA_964524715.1 uncultured Verrucomicrobiota bacterium
AATCTGCCGCTGGACCGGCTGAATGAGCGCAACGCATTCCGGTCGTCGTTGATTAGCTTCGAGCAGCAATTGCGGTCACTGGGGTTGGCGCTGGACAATGTCCGAAACGATATTCGCGAGAACCTGCGCACGCTGGAACTGAAGCGGAAGGTTTTCCTGATTCAGACAGCCGCCGTGAACCTGGCCAATCGCCGTGTCGAAAGTGCCACCCTGTTGTTGCAGGCAGGCCGGGCTCAGATGCGCGATCTGTTGGATGCGCAATCGTCGTTGCTCACGGCCCTCAAGAACTACACCAAAGCATTGGTGGATTTCCACGTGGCGCGCTGGTCGTTGCTGAGCAACATGGGCATCATTCGCGTGGACATTGACGACTTTTGGATGGCAGACCAGCATATTCCGCAAGCCGAAGATGCGAGCACGCCTGCAGCCAAGGCAAAGGCGGCGGCGCTGCCCACGAAAGAAGATTTGATTCCTCCGGATGAACTTTTCCGGTAAATAGAAAGCGTGTCATGACATTGGACTCGTTGCGTGCCTTATTGGATCGCTGGCTGAAAGGCAAACCCGTCGTGGGCAAGGCCTGGCAATGGTGCCAACAGCACCCACGGTGGGCGGCTGGAGCGGGTCTGGCCCTGCTGTTGTTGATACTGTGGCTCGGCAGCAGCGTGACGCACAGCAATACCGTCCAGCGGACTTTCTATACCGTGAAGCGTGGTGACCTCCTCATCTCCATTATCGAAGGTGGCACGTTGCGGGCACTGTACGAATCCTCCATTCGCTCCGAAGTCGAAACGATGACCAAGATCATCAGCATCGTTCCCGAGGGGACCTATGTTCACAAAGGCGAACTGCTGGTTCAACTCGACTCGAGCCAGATCAAGGACAGTCTCGATTCGCAGGAGATCACACTGGAAAACAGCCGCTTCGCGCTCCTGCAAGCAACGCAATCCCTCGCCATCCAGAAAAGCCTTGTCGAAAGCAATATCAAGGATGGCGAGATGAAGATCGAGTTTGCCAGATCCGATCTGGAGAAATACATCGAAGGCGACTGGCCGCAGTTGAAGAACGACGCAGAAAGCAAGATTACGCTCCTCGCCCAGGATTTGGAACGGAGCAAGGACCGGCTGGACTGGACGCTGGTGCTGCAGAAGAAGGGCTACGCGACCAAATCAGAGATGCAGGCCGACAGCCTGGCTGTGAAGCAAAAGCAGGTCGCGCTGGATCAGGCCAAGGAAGCGAAGAATTTGCTGCTGAAGTATGATTACCCCAAGAGACGCCGTCTGCTGGAAGCTTACGTCGAATCGTATGAGAAGGAACTCGAACGGTTGAAGCAGCGATCCAAGGGCCAGATCGCCCAGTCCGAAGCGGACCTGGCCTCGCGCCGGAGAACGCTCGAGTTGCAACAGGAACGGTTCGACGAGCTGAAGAAGCAGATGGCTTTGTGCACCATCAAGGCGCCCTCCGAGGGGTTGGTGGTTTACAGTTCCAGCACTGCCGGTTCTTATTCCAGCGTGTTGATCGAGGAAGGCGCTTCCATCCGGTATCGGCAGGAAATCATCAAACTGCCCAACGTCAGCCAGATGGTCATCGAGATCCGGGTGCACGAGTCGCACATCACCAAGATTCGACCGGGACTTCCCGCTTATATCACGATTGACTCGATGCCCGACCTGCGGTTGCAGGGCCGTGTTCACAAGGTGGCCGTGCTTCCAGACTCCTCCAGCCGCTACTACAACCCGACGCTCAAGGTCTATCTCACGGAAGTGTTGATCGAAGATGCGTTGCCACCGGAACTCAAACCCGGCGTTTCCGGACGCGCAGAGGTGATCATCACCAACCTCCACGATGTGTTGTCCGTACCTTTGCAGGCGATCACCTCGGTCAAGGGCGAGCAAGTCTGCTTCGGAAAAGATGCCAAACCCATTACCGTTGAAAGGGGTCTCTATAGCGACAAGTTCATTGAGATCAGATCCGGGCTGAAGGAGGGTGACAGCGTATTGCTGGCACCGGGACTGAACGAATCCGACCAGATTGACATGTCCGGCTCGATCGTGGGCGCTGACGAATATGAAGCCGACCGAAAGGGGACGGCCAAGAAACGCAAGTCCTCCACCAAGGCCACCAATCCGCAAGGCAAAACGCAGACGCCCAAATCGCAATCACCCAAACTGCGACCGCCATTGCAGGGTTTTCAACAGTCGCCCGATGAACTGCGACGCGCGACCCAATCACTGGAACCTGCGGTGGCCGCTGTTGATCGAACAGCACGTGTCACAAACGGTATGACCACCTCAATCAGAACATCCGCCGTTTTGCCATGAGCAGCAGTCCGATCATCCGGCTTGAGCGGTTGGAAAAAACCTACGACCTGGGCACCATCAAAGTCCAGGCTCTGCGTGGTGTAAGCCTTGATATCGAAAAAGGCTCCTACGTGGCCATTATGGGACCGTCCGGCTCCGGCAAATCGACCATGCTCAACCTGCTCGGTTGCCTCGACCGGCCGAGTTCCGGCGCCTACTACCTTGGCGGCGAGGATGTCTCGAAGATGGATGATGATGAGTTGTCCGCCGTGCGGGGCAAGCGGCTCGGTTTCATTTTCCAATCCTACAACCTCATCGACCAACTCAGTGTCATCGAGAACATCCATGTTCCCCTGTTCTATCAGGGCCGCGATCTCAAGGATTGTTTCGACCATTGCGTGGAGCTGGCCAAACTGGTTGGTTTGGGTCACCGCCTGCATCATCGTCCGAAGGAACTCTCCGGCGGCCAGCAGCAACGTGTCGCCATCGCGCGCTCGCTCGTCAACGATCCGTTGATGATCCTCGCCGACGAGCCAACCGGCAACCTCGACTCTGCCACCGGCACTGAAATCCTGAATCTGCTCGACAAGCTCAATTCCGAGGGCAAGACCATCGTGCTGGTCACCCACGGCGAAGAAGTCGCCGAACGCGCCCACCGCGTGCTCCACATGAAGGATGGCGTCATTGATCACGAAATCCACCAGCGGACCCTCCAACGCGTGGTTATGGAACTGGAGCACGACTCCACCGAAGAACCACCGGCGCCATGATCAACGCACCCGCCATCTTCCTGACGGTCCATCTGGGCATCAAGAGCTTGCTGCTCCACAAGCTGCGCACCGCGTTGACCATGCTGGGCATCATCTTTGGTGTTTGTTCTGTCATCGCGATGCTCGCCATCGGCGAGGGCGCTTCCTACGCGGCCCAGCAACGAATCAAGGCCCTTGGCAGTAACAATATCATCGTCAATAGCATCAAGCCTGAAGAAGAAAGCGCTGTGGGCAGCCGGGGCCGCAGCCGCGTCAGCGAATATGGTCTGACCTATTCCGACGCGGGCCGAATGCAGGCGACCCTCTCCGGGCTCCAGTACATACTGCCCATGCGTATTATCCGGGAGACCGTTCGCTTCAACCGATTCAACGTTCCCAGTCAGATCATTGGCACGCATCCCTCCTATATGCCAATTACCGGGTTGGAATTGGTACGCGGCAGGTTCCTCACCCAGAATGACGAAATTCACACCGATAACGTCTGCGCCATGACCATCAGTCTCGCCAGTCAGTTGTTTCCGTTCCAGGATCCACTCGATGAGGAGGTGCGTGTCGGCACAGGCTACTACCGCGTCGTCGGCTTGGTCAGGGAAAAGTCCTCCATTGACAAACGCCCTGGAGCCGGTGCAGCAGACAGCGGCAAGGCAATCGACAACAATCTCTATATCCCCCTCTCCTGCGCGCGAAGCCGTTTCGGCGAGACGATCTTTCGCCGCTCTGCCGGCAGTTTCGAGGCCGAGCGCGTGCAGCTCCACCGGGTCATCCTGCAGATGGTTGACACCGACGCGATAGAACCCGCCGAACAGGACATCTTGGCGATGCTGCGCCATTTTCACGAAAGGAGGGACTACGAGATCATCGTGCCGCTGGCGCTTTTGCGCCAAGCCGAAAAAACCAAGCGCGAATTCAACATTGTCCTCGGCTCCATCGCCGCCATCTCGCTGCTGGTCGGTGGCATCGGCATCATGAATATCATGCTCGCTACCGTCACCGAACGCACCCGGGAAATCGGCATTCGCCGCGCCCTTGGTGGACGCAAGAAGGACATCATCACCCAGTTTCTGGTGGAAACCGTCGTGCTCTCTCTCGGCGGCGGCATCATTGGAGTGGTGGTGGGCGTCCTGGTTCCACAGATAGTCTCCCATTTCGCAGGAATGCCCACGATCGTCACCTTCTGGTCGCTCGCATTGGCCTTCGGCATCTCCGGCCTCACCGGCATTGTCTTTGGCCTCTATCCCGCTTCCCGCGCTGCCAACCTCAGCCCCATCGAAGCGTTGCGGCACGAATAGCGGGCCCTTTTTGGAATCGCTTGTCTTGAACAAAGACATGTCATAGGCTGCACGCCCGCAAAGGATAGCTCTTATGAAAAAAGTACATGCCCCAGCCGTTTCGCAAAGCGTAACGTCCAACCGCCGCCAGTTCATCGGCCAACTCACCGCGTGGTCCGCCGGTCTTCTCGCTGCGCCGCCCGTTTTCCAAATGTTCCCGCAGTCGCTCAACGCCGCCACGGTCGAACCGCTTCTCTCCGTGGGCAAAGGCACCGACTACGAGGCGCTCCTCTCCAAGGTGCTCGAACCGCTCGGAGGCATCGCCCCGTTCGTCAAGAAAGGTGCGCGCGTCGTCATCAAACCCAACATGTCATGGGACCGCAAACCCGAGCTGGCCGCCAACACCCATCCGTTGCTCGTCAAGGCGATGGCCAGACTCTGCCTCCAGGCCGGCGCCTCCAAGGTCATGATCTTCGACCGCACCTGCCAGGATATGCGCCTCTGCTACGCCAGTTGCGGGACGCCCGCCGCCATCGAGTCGCTGAAGGATTCCCGCATCAACTGTTCTTTCGTGGATGATCGCAAGTTCGTGCCGGTCAAGGTTCAAAAGGGCAAGAGTGTCACCGAGTGGGAGTTCTACAAGGACGCGATCAGCGCCGACTGCTATATCAACATGCCCATCGCCAAGGACCACAAGCTCAGCCGCCTTACGCTGGGCTTGAAGAACATCATGGGTGTCCTCGGCGGCAAGCGTGGCCAGCTTCATCAGAGCCTCCCCCAGAAGATCGCTGATCTCAACACCGTCTTGCGGCCGACCCTGACCATCGTGGATGCCACTCGCATCCTGCTTCGCAACGGCCCCAGCGGCGGCAAGCCCGACGACGTGAAAGAACTGCACACTCTGTTTGCTTCCGCCGACACCGTCGCCGCCGACGCCTACGCCACCACGCTCTTCGGCATGAAGCCCGACGAGTTGGAGACCACGAAACTCGCATTCGAGATGGGTCTCGGCCAGATGGACCTCAACAAGGTCAAGATCATCAAGGTGTGAGTGTAGGACAGGCGTCCCGCCTGTCCCGCCCCTCATCGAATGGAAAGATAGGATGTCTGTCCGTTTTCCCGTTCATCGTGAATTTTCGCAAAGCCCAGATTTCGTGGAAGTGGTGGCGGCGTGCCGCACAGCTCATCTGCCTCTTTGTCTTCCTCTGGCGGTTTCGGAAAACGGAGAGCGACGGCAGCGGCAGCATCGCCTACGCCGCCAACATCCTTTTCCGTCTTGATCCGCTCGTGGCGGCGTCCGCCGTGCTCGCTGGCGCCAAGTTCATCGCTGCGCTGTGGCCCGCCCTTGTGACCATTGCGCTCACGCTCGTGCTCGGCCGCTTCTTCTGCGGCTGGATCTGCCCGCTCGGCACGCTGCTCGATGGCGCACGGCATGTGATTTCCAGAAACACCGCGCCGTCCAACCATCGCTGGCGCACAGTGAAGTACTTCCTGCTCGGAGCCGCGCTCGTCAGCGCCGTTTTCGGCTGTCAGATCGTCGGCTATCTCGACCCATTCTCCATCCTCGTGCGCGGCATGGCCATCGCGCTGGATCCATGGTTGAACCGCGTCGTCACCT
>CAZGGF010000086.1:0-1595 GCA_964524715.1 uncultured Verrucomicrobiota bacterium
ATCAACCCCTTGAGCTCGTCGAGATAGGAGTGAAACACGTCGCGCGGCGCGCAGTTGTGGCGGAGACAGATGGAGGCGGCTTTGCCGACGACCTCGCCCCTCATGCCGCCGGTCTTCATCACGCGGATGGTGCCGAGGGCCTCGTGCGTGACGCTGATGTTGCGACCGGCCATGAAGAGGTTCTCGACGTTGCGCGAGTAGAAGCAGCGGTAGGGGACCGGATAGCCTTTCTTGGAGTCCACGGAACGGTCGAATTGTGCATACGAGATGAACGGGTCGTTGGGGAATTTCCTGGCGTATTCCTCCTTCGGATAATGCAGGTCGATGCTCCATGTCGTTGGCACGCAGCCGTCAGGGAATTCCTTCTTGCTTGCAACGTCGTCACGCGTGAGCACCACGTCGCCAAGCAACTGTTGCGATTCGCGCGGGCCGCCGATATAGGCGAGCCATTCCAGCTTCGCATTGACATGGTCAGCCTTGCCGCCGCCGTTCTTCATTGCATTGAACGCGCCATAGACCGCGCGGAAGTTCCAGTCGCGCATGTATTCGAGGTCACGGATCGGGTGCTTGTCGAAACCGGTTTCCCAGAACCACGGGCCGACGCCTTTCTTCGGATAGGGAAAATCCTCCATCGCCAGCGGCAACGCCCAGGTAATTGCCGGGAACGGTTGCGGCGAGTCGGCTTGTTTGAATCGCCACATGTTGCTCATGCCCATGTGGCCTTGCTCCTTGATGGTGTGATCGGCGCCGGCGAGCACGCCGATGGTGCCGTGGCCCGTGCAATCCACCACCAGCTTTGCCGTGAACCGCCGCTCCTGACCGGTGCGCGTGTCGGTTGCCACGACGGCGGCGATGCGCTTGCCGTCCATCTCCACCGCTGTGCCGCGATGATTGAGAAATAGAGAGATGTTCTTTTCTGCGCGGACGACAGCCTCGCGCTTTGCGTCGTCAAACTCCCGCGTCTCGCCGGGCGATTCCTTCGGGCGGTCGGAGAGTTCCTCGATGATTTCGCCGAGGTGCGGATAGAGACCGGTGCGGGTGCGGCCTTGAGGCCAGACGCGGATCTCAGCGCTGCCGTTGCCGCCGAGCACCGGACGGTCCTGGATGAACGCGACCTTGCAGCCCATCCGCGCGCCGGAGACTGCCGCGCCCATGCCACCGTAGCCGCCGCCGATGACGACCAGATCGAACGCGCCGGCCTCGGCGGGTTTTTCCGAAAGGCCCAGCAGCTTCTTGCGCCACGACGACATCGCCTTGAGGTCCTTCGGCGGTTTGGCGGACACGTCTGTCGTGAAGAGAAGCGCATCGCAACGTCCCTCGAATCCCGTGATGTCGTGCAACGCGATGGTTGTTTCCATCTTCGTGATCTCCACCGTGCCACCTTCGTGCCAGAACCAGTCGGCGCCTTTCGTGCCGAACGTCTCCGCGAGCGCTTTGCCATTCACCAGCACCTGGAACTTCCCCGGCGCGCCCGGCGCTTTCCAGTGCGCGACCCAGTCCTTCGTGCGGACGAAAACCTTGTAAGTGCCGGTGGCGGTAAACGTCACCGTGGTCGTCGCGTCCTTCACCGGCTCGCCGAGACCATGCGCCAGCAG
>CAZGGF010000087.1:0-23138 GCA_964524715.1 uncultured Verrucomicrobiota bacterium
ATTGCTTGATAGCGACCAGAGCGTCCTCAATTTCCTTCTGCAGCTCCGGTTTCAGCGCGAGTTGAGGCGCGCGGAGCCAGTAGTGGCCGACCATGCGCTTCTCGTCGGGGTTGGCGATGGCACCGGCTTCGAGCGCGTTCATGGCTTCGAAGGCCTTTTCGATGCCCGGCTGCATCTTGCCCAGAAACGCCTCGGTGAACTTCATGCGGCTGATGTCAAGCCGCAGACCGAGCGTCTCGTTGTCGTACAAGTACTTCTGATATCGCTTCCAAAGTTGTAAAGATTTCATCTGTAAGTTGACCTTGAGCGCGCTATAAGATACGAAATCTCGAATCATGACAAACCAAGAATTGCTGCAAGCGTTCCGGGAAACGGGCGCACTCCTTGATGGCCATTTCCTGCTGCGCAGCGGACTGCATAGCGGACAATATTTCCAGTGCGCACTGCTGCTCCAGCAAATGCCGCTGGTGGAGCGGCTTGGCGCGGCGCTGGCAGCGAAATTCGACGCCCATACGATCGACACGGTCATCGCGCCGGCGATGGGTGGGCTGGTCATCGGCCAGGAGGTCGCGCGCCAGCTTCGTAAACGGTTCATTTTCGTCGAGAAGGAGGAAGGCAAGCTTGCGCTGCGGCGCGGTTTCAAGATCGCCAACGGCGAGCGCATCCTCGTGGTCGAAGACGTCATCACCAAGGGCGGCCGCGTGCAGGAAACGCTCGACATTGTTCGCGCGCACGGCGGCCAGGTTGCCGGCATCGCTGTGGTCGTGGACCGGAGCGGTGGCAGCGTGAATTTCGGCGTGCCGACACAGTCACTCGGCAAGCTGGAAGTGGAGACGTTCGATCCTGCCAACTGCCCGCTCTGTAAACAGGGCTTGCCGCTGGTCAAGCCGGGGAGTAAGTAGAACAGTTCCGCTTCGCTCACGAAGAGCGCAGCTTGATGTGAGGGCAATATGGTCCAGTGGATTTTAAAGAAGATTTTCGGTGACAAGAACCAGCGGGAGCTGAAGCGGCTCTGGCCGGTTGTTCACCGTATCAACGAAATAGAGAAGCAGTATCAGTCGCTCTCCGACGATCAGCTTCGCGCCAAGACCGTCGAATTCAAGGCGCGCATCGAGGAAGGCCGCCAGAAGCGCGGCATCAACGACCTGCTCGCGCAAGCGCGCCAGCTTCAGGCCGACCTGCGCAGCGACGACGCAAAGCCCGTTTACCGCAAGGCGCACGAACTCGAACAGGAAATCCTCAACGAATTGCTGCCGGAGGCGTTCGCGGCGGTGAAGAACGCCTGCCGCCGCCTGTGCGATTCGGAAGTCATTGTTCGTGGTCATCCGATCAAGTGGGACATGGTGCCGTTCGACGTGCAGCTCATCGGTGGCATGACGCTCCACTCCGGGCGCATCTCGGAAATGGCCACCGGCGAAGGCAAAACGCTGGTGGCGACGATGCCGCTCTATCTCAACGCGCTCACCGGCAAAGGCGCTCACCTCGTGACGGTGAACGACTACCTCGCCGGGCGCGACAGCGAGTGGATGGGCGCGGTCTATCGCTTTCTCGGCCTGACGGTCGGCTGCATCCAGCACGACCAGCCGCCGCCGTTGCGCCGCGAGCAATACCAGTGTGACATTACCTACGGCACAAACTCCGAGTTTGGCTTCGATTACCTGCGCGACAACGGCATGGCCACGTCGGTGGAGGACCAAGTGCAGCGCGGGCATTTCTTCGCCATCGTGGACGAGGTGGACTCGATCCTGATTGACGAGGCGCGCACGCCACTGATCATCAGCGGCCCGGCGGTGGCGTCGTCGAATATCCAGATTTACCAGCAGTTCCGGCCGCAGGTGGCTGATCTCGTGCGGGCGCAAACGCTGCTCTGCAATCGTCTCGTCGGCGAAGCGCAGAAGATGCTCGAAACCGCCAAGGCCGCCGCGCCCGGCAGCGAAAACGACGGCGCGCCGGCCCAGGCCGGCCGGCTCCTTTGGAAGGTCAAGCAGGGCATGCCGACCAACAAACAGCTCACGCATCTGATGGAAGACCCGGAGATGCGGAAGTTGATCGACAAGACGGAATTGGAACTGCACGCCGACACGAAGAAGGAAGAGTTGCACCTGCTCAAGGAGGATCTGTTCTTTGCGATTGACGAGAAAGGCAACGAAGCCGATCTCACGGCGAAGGGCCGCGAATACCTCAGCAAGGATCCAGAAGCGTTCGTGCTGCCGGATCTCGTCAACGTCTTCCACGAGCTGGACCTGAACGCGTCGCTGCCGAAGGAGGAACGGGAGAAGCAAAAGGCGGCTGTGCAACGCGCGTTCGACGAGAAAAGCCAGCGCATGCACGCCATCAGCCAGTTGCTGCGCGCATTCTGTGTCTATGAGAAGGACGTCGAATACGTCGTGCAGGAGGGCAAGGTCATCATCGTGGACGAGTTCACCGGCCGCCTCATGCCGGGCCGGAGATGGAGCGACGGGTTGCACCAAGCGGTCGAGGCGAAGGAAAACGTCTCCGTCGAGCAGGAAAACCAGACGCTCGCGACGATCACGATCCAGAACTATTTCCGCCTCTACAGCAAGCTGGGCGGCATGACCGGCACCGCCGATACCGAGGCGGCCGAGTTTCACGACATTTACAAGCTCGATGTCGCCGTCATCCCGACGAACAAGCCGTGTGCCCGCGCGGACCACAACGACATCATCTACAAAACGCGCCGCGAAAAATTCAACGCCATCGTCAGCGAGATCGAGGAGGAGCACAAGAAAGGCCGGCCCGTGCTGGTCGGCACCGTCAGCGTCGAGGCAAGCGAATTGCTCTCACGCATGCTCAAACGCACCGGCGTCGTTCACAACGTGCTCAACGCGAAGTATCACCAGATGGAGGCCGAGATCATCGCCCGCGCTGGCCAGCGCAGCGCCTGCACCATCGCCACCAACATGGCCGGCCGCGGCACCGACATCAAACTCGGGCCGGGCGTGCCGGACATCGGCGGCCTGCACGTCATCGGCACCGAACGGCACGAGGCACGACGCATCGACCGGCAGCTTCGCGGCCGTTGCGCGCGCCAGGGCGATCCAGGCAGCAGCCGGTTCTACGTCTCGCTCGAAGACGATTTGATGCGCTTGTTCGGTTCCGGCCGCATCGCCAACATCATGGAGAAGGTTGGCATGAAGGAAGGCGAGCCGCTGGAATCGCGCCTCCTGAACCGTTCCATCGAGACGGCGCAGAAACGCGTCGAGCAGCACAACTACTCCATCCGCAAGCGCACGCTCGAATACGACGACGTGATGAACAAACAACGCGAGGTCATCTACGGTTTCCGCAACGAGGTGTTGCGCACCGAGAACCCGCGCATGATGATTTTTGAGGTCATCGAGGAAGTGATCGCCGAGCGCGTGGAAACCTACCTGCCTGGCGACAAGTCGCCTGACGAGTGGGACGTGACCGGCCTCATCAACTGGGCGAATCTCACCTTCCCGCTCGGTCTGCGCCAGCAACAGGTGGACCCGGTGCTGCAACAGCCAGCAGGGGAAAAGGACGCCCATGGGGTCCCTGATCGCGTGGCGGCATTTCTGATGGAGCGTGTCAAGAGCGCCTACGCCGCGAAGGAAGCGAACGAAGACCCGGTCGGTCTGAAGACGCTCGAACGCTACGTGATCCTGAATGCGATAGACCGCCTCTGGCAGGAACACCTCTACAACATGGACAGCTTGCGCACCGGTATCGGCCTGCGCGCCTACGGCCAGCGCGACCCGCTGGTGGAATACAAGAACGAGGCCTACAAGTTGTTCGAGGAGATGCAGCTTCAGGTGAAGAGCGAGATCGCCAACAACACCTTCCGTTCCTCAACCACGCTCGCGGCGTTCGAGAAGTTCCTCGCCGCGGTGCCGAAGCACCTGCTGCACGCCCAGTCCATGGCTTTCGGTGGCGCCGCCGCGCAGCCCACGCCGTCGCAAGGCCGCCCGGCACAATCGGTGCGCACCGATGCCGTCGAGGAAGCGATCGCCAACGTCGCCCGGCCCGTGCGCCGCGACGCGCGCAAGGTCGGCCCCAACGAGCCATGCCCTTGCGGCAGCGGCAAGAAATTCAAGAAGTGCTGCGGGAAGTAGTCTGTCTCGTGGTCTCGCGGGCCAAACATGGCTCCTGATTCCAACAACTCTCTCAAAGGAGCCACGCCCCCCCTGGGAGCGCGGGCATCCTGCCCGCCCAACGCCGTGGATCAACCACAAAACCGTCCTCAAACAGGGAGTACACCTGGAAGCGCGGGCTGGACGCCCGCACTCCCAAGTGTGGCATCATCTCCATTGCCGGAACGAGTGAAGAGAGCGCAACTTACTAAGAATCAAGTTGGCGACGCAGACTCGCCGTCGCACGCGCAAGGCTGGCGCTCGCGTGGTTACCTGCCGCACTTCAATCAACCCGGGATCATTCAGGCAGTCACATTTCGTCTCGCCGACGCGATGCCAGCGGAACAGCAGACGGAGTGGCAAGTGTTTCTGAAGTTGAAGGACAAAGCGCTGTGCCAACAGAAGATCCAAGAATACCTAGACGCCGGACATGGGTCCTGTGTGCTGCGCGACGAGCAGATTGCCCGACTGGTTGAGGACGCGTTGCTTCACTTCGACGGAACACGTTACCGGCTGATTGCGTGGGTGATCATGCCGAATCACGTTCATGTGGTGATTGAAGTTTTCGCCGGTTATCCCTTGGCAGCCATCCTTCATTCATGGAAGTCTTTCACCGCCAACGCAGCGAACCGTCTCCTGGGTCGCACTGGGCCGTTCTGGGAACCCGAATATCATGATCGTTTCGTGCGCGACGAACGGCATCTCCAGAATGCCATCAACTATATCCACGAGAATCCGGTAAAAGCGCACTTGGCAAAACAGGCGGAGCTTTGGCCTTGGAGTAGCGCCCGTTTCGTCTCGAAATCGCCAGCGGGCAGGATGCCCGCGCTCCCAGGCCACCCCCCTCCAAAGACGACCCTCTCTGGGAGTTCGGGCATCCTGCCCGCCGCCGCCTTGGAAAAAGGAACCGAAAGCGAAAGTTGCCAGTCTTCTTCTCGATGAATTCCCTCACCAAACATCTCTGGAACGCCATCATCCGTCCCGACCTCGCGCTGCCGCGCTTTTGGGCCGTTGTTTCCGCTGCGTTACTGGTGGTCGCGTATCCGAAGTTCGACCTTGGCTTTGTGGCATGGTTTGCGCTCATTCCGTTCTTCTATGCCGCGCGCGGACGCTCGGTGCGCGAAGGCTTCTGGCTCGGCTGGCTCGCGGGTTTCGTGTTCTTCTTCTTCATCTTCAACTGGATCTGGCACGTCACCTCCGCAGGCTGGCCGGGGCTGGAGCAGTATCTGGCTGTGCTGACATGGATATGGGGACAGGCAGTAGTTGCTCTGCTGGCGTGCTATCTCGGGGTTTACTTCGGCCTGTGGGGTGCGGCAGTCGCTGCGGTAACGCGGCGGTTTAATTCCGGCGGCATCGGCGCAAATCTCGCGATCATGTTCCTGCTCTCGGTGGTATGGGTGGCGCAGGAGTGGCTGCGCGGATGGGTTATTACAGGTTTCCCGTGGAACAAGCTCGGCGACAGCCAGCATGCAAACACCGGCGCCGCACTCGGCCTCGCCCAGATCGCGGACATCACCGGCGTTTACGGTCTCTCGTTCATCCTGTGTATATTCAATCTTGGCATCGTGCTCACGGTTGAGAAGTTCCGCCGCGATCGCGGCTTCGGCCGCCGACCCCACATCGAGCTTTTCGTTGCGGTGGGATTGGTGCTTTTGGCGTGGAATTACGGTATGCGCACCGTCCTGCAGCATCAACCCGGCGGCGAACCGCTCACCGTCACACTGATCCAGCCGAACATTCCGCAGGAGGTGAAGGAGGACAAGGCCATGTCAGATCTGTCGCGCAAACGGCTGCGCGAACTGACGGAAGCGGCGATCTCCGTGTCGAAACCGCAACTCATCCTCTGGCCGGAGACGGCGACGCCGGAATACTTCCGGTGGGACAAGGAATGTTTCCAAATCATCAGCAATATCATCAAGCGCACCGGCGGACATCTGCTGACCGGCTCGATGGACCTTGACGGTTGGGAAAACCCAAAGACCATGCGTTCCTACAACGCCGCCTTTCTGGTCCAGCCCAATCTGTACATCCAGAAGCCGTATTGGAAGATGCACCTCGTGCCGTTCGGCGAGTTCGTGCCGATGGAGCACTGGCTGCCATTCATGAAATACCTGACGCCAATCCCCGGCAGCTTCGATGCCGGGAAGGATTACGTGCTGCAACGTCTCGATTCGCCTCCCGTGAGTATCGCACCGCTGATTTGCTTCGAGGATACGTTCGCCTACCTGGCGCGGAACTTCGTCCTGCGCGGCGCGACCCTGCTCGTGAACGTCACCAATGACGGATGGTTCAAGGAATCCGCCGCCGCCTATCAACATGCAGCCTGCGCTTCCTTCCGCGCGATCGAAACGCGCACGCCGATGATCCGCTGCGCCAACAGCGGCCTCAGCGGTTATGTGGATACCCTCGGACGTATCGTGGAATACATCCACGGCGGTCCCAAGGACGACATTTTCACCACTGGCTGGAAGACGTTGACGGTGCCGGTGCCGCCCGCCGGTGTGGCGCGACCGTTGACTTTTTACGTGCGCTATGGTGACGTGTTCGCCTTCGCCTGCATCGGCCTGTCGCTGGTGTGGGCGGCTGTCGAGATTTGCCTGAGTGTTTGGAAACGAAGACTAACGAGTAATGCGTGAGTTGCAGACTGCGCATTACGCCATACGCATAACTGATCATGTTGGACGAACTAACCAGTCGCATCGCTGCCCAAGAGGAGCGTCTCGCTCATCTGAGGAGGTTTCTTTGACCTCGACACCTGCCAGAAACGCCTGACAGAGCTGGAAACCCAGATGGCCGCCCCGGCTTTCTGGAACAACAAAGACAAGGCCCGCGAAACCAACAACGAAGCGTCCTCGCTCCGCCGCCGCATTGGCTTGCTCGCCGACGCGCTCAAGAAGCTCGAAAGTGCCCAGTTGATGGTGGAACTGATCGCCGCCGAGACCGATGAGGCACAGCGCGCCCAGGCGCTCAAGGACCTCGACAAGGAAGCCACCGTCCTCCAATCCGACCTCGATGCGCTGGAACTGCAGGCAATGCTCGGCCTGCCGCACGACCGCAACAACGCCATCGTTTCCATCCACGCAGGCGCCGGCGGCACGGAGAGCTGCGACTGGGCCAACATGTTGTTGCGCATGTATCAGCGCTACGCCGAAATTCGCGGCTTCGAGACCGAGCTGCTCGACATCCTGCAAGGTGAAACCGCCGGCATCAAGAGCGCCACGCTGCTCGTCACCGGCGACTACGCCTACGGCTACATGAAATGCGAGCGCGGTGTCCACCGCCTTGTGCGCATCTCGCCGTTCGATTCCAACGCCCGCCGCCACACCAGCTTCGCCAGCGTGGACGTCATCGCTGAGATTGAGGACACCGATGTCGAAATCGAAATCAATCCCGCCGACATCAAGATCGACACCTACCGCTCCGGCGGCAAAGGCGGCCAGAACGTCAACAAGGTTGAGACGGCCGTTCGCCTCACCCACATGCCGTCCGGCATCATTGTCGAATGCCAGGCCCAGCGCAGCCAGCACCAGAACCGCGAAACGGCGATGAAGGTATTGCGCTCGCGACTCTATGAGAAGATGATGGACGAGAAGCGGGCCGCGATGGAGAAATTCTACGGCGAGAAAGGCGAGATCGCCTGGGGCCAGCAAATCCGCTCGTACGTCTTCCAACCCTACCGGATGATCAAGGACCTCCGCACCGGCTGCGAAACCAGCGACATCCAAAGTGTCATGGATGGCAACCTTAACCCATTCGTCACCGCCTGGCTGAAGGCGGGGTGCCCGACCAAGCGGATGCAGGCGAAGGATTTGGAGTAACTCCGGCTTCTCAAGAAACTCGACAGAGGAGGCCAGCTTGAATTCGATGTTGTCGTCTTGGAGCGTTCACGGAACGGGAATGGATACGAACTGAAGATTCCCAACGGTTCTCCTTTGGACATTTCAAATCGGCTTCATGCTTTTCCACAGCAACCCAACGATTACACTGGGTTTAGTCTGAATGCTTGCACGCCCTATTCGCCTGCGCCATATTGTGCATATGAAGCGGCCAACGAAAGTCGAAGCACTCTCCGGTTACCGGTTGCGCGTGACGTACCCCGATGGCGTTGAGGGCGTTATTGACCTCTCTGCGGATGTCGGAAAAGGCGTGTTTGCGCCGCTGGCAGACGAAGTTTTCTTCCGCACAGTCCATCTGGGCCGTTACCACCAGATCGCGTGGTCGGAGGATATCGAAATCTGCCCCGACGCGGCCTATTTCGAGATCACTCACACGACTCCAACCGAGGCGGCTCATGCCTGAGGTCAGCCGGTTTTACGGCATCCTGATCCGGCTTTATTTTCGCGATCATCCGCCGACGCACTTTCACGCGATCTACGGAGAGCACGAGGCACTGATCGAAATCGAAACCGGAGTCATTTACGAAGGCTGGCTTCCAAAAACCGCGTATGAGTTGGCGAACACGTGGAGGTTGATTCATCTCGCCGAGTTGCGGGAAAACTGGGAGCGTGCCCGCCAACGGCTCCCTTTACTGCCAATTCTTCCGCTGGAGTGAAAGAGTTTCGGCCGAGTGCCGCCATTCAGATTTTCCCGATGACCATTCTTGACACCATCATCGCCCAGAAGCGCGTCGAAGTCGCGGCGCTGCAACCGCGCGTGGCGGAGTTGAAGCGGCTCGCCGCGGCGCGGAGTGAGCGGCGCGACTTTGCGGCGGCGTTGCGACGATTGGACGGGCGCGTGGCACTCATCGCCGGGGGGAAGAAGGCGTCGCCGTCGGCGGGCGTCATCCGGCCGGATTTCGACCCGGTGGCGATTGCGCGCGACTACGAGCGCGGCGGAGCGTCGTGCCTGAGCGTGCTGACCGACGAGAAGTTCTTCCAAGGCCATCTCGATTACCTTCGCCGCATCCGCGAAGCAGTAAAGCTGCCGTTGTTGCGGAAGGACTTCATCGTGGATGAACTGCAAATCCCCGAGGCGGCAGCGGCCGGGGCGGACTGTGTTCTGCTGATCGTGGCGTGCCTGAAGCAGGAAACACTGGTGAATTTGTTGCGCGTGGCGGCCGAATATCGGCTCGATGCGTTGGTGGAAGTCCACGACGAAGCGGAGTTGGAACGCGCGGTCGCGGCCAACGCCAGGATCATCGGTGTGAACAACCGCAACCTGAAGACATTCAAGGTGGACTTGGCGACCACGGAACGTCTCGCGGAACGGATGCAAAACATGCAAACGCTGCTTGTCGCCGAGAGCGGCATCCACACCCACGCTGACGTGGAGCGATTGGCCCGCTGCGGCGTCAATGCCATCCTCGTCGGCGAATCGCTCATGCGGAGCGACGACATTCCGGCGAAAGTGAGAGAACTGCTCGGAGGAATGTGATTTGTGATTCGTAATTCGTGACTCGTGACTCGAAACTCGTAATCCGTAATCCGAAACTCGAAACTCGAAACTCGTAATCCGAAATCACCAACCACGAATCACGAATTACGGATCACGAGTCCCCAATCACAAGTTCCCAATCACGACGCCATGTTCACCAAAATCTGCGGCATCACAAACGAGGCAGACGCACTGGCGGCGGTGGAAGCCGGCACGGATGCGCTGGGTTTTGTGTTGTGGCCGCAAAGCAAGCGGTTCGTGCCCATGGAGACGGCGGCACGCATCATGGAACTGGTGCCGCGCCACATTCAGCGCGTGGCCGTGCTGGTGAATCCCTCGCGCGAGGACGTGGAACGGCTGCTGGCGGCGGGTGCCTTTAGCACGCTGCAGTTTCATGGCGAGGAAACGCCGGAGTTCTGCCAGCAATGGAAGGACTGTGCGAAAATCTGGAAGGCTTTCCGGGTCGCGAATGCGGCGAGTCTGGCGCCACTGGCCGGCTACTCGGTCGTTGACGCTGTTTTGCTCGATAGCTACAGTCCGGCCTCTCACGGTGGCACGGGCAAGACATTCGATTGGTCGCTCGTGCGCGAGGCGAAGAAGGCCGGCCGACCAGTGATCCTGTCGGGCGGTCTGACGCCAGCGAACGTCCGCGAAGCGGTCGCCCATGCGCGGCCTGATGGTGTGGACGTCAGCAGTGGCGTTGAGCTTTCGCCGGGCCGAAAGGATCACAAACGTATTTGCGAGTTTATCCGTAATGCAAAAACTGAGATCACAACCTGACAAGCAGGGCCACTTCGGTCCCTACGGCGGCATGTTCGTGCCGGAGACACTGATGTCGGCACTGCAGGAACTGGCGGCCGAATATGACCACGCGCGGCGCGACGCGAAGTTCCGCCGCGAGCTGGACTATTACCTGCGTGAATACGCCGGCCGGCCCACGCGGCTTTATTACGCCGAGAGGCTGACGCGCGAGTTGGGCGGCGCGAAGATTTACCTCAAGCGCGAGGACATGCTCCACACTGGCGCGCACAAGATCAACAACAGCCTTGGCCAGGTGTTGCTGGCACTGCGGCTCGGCAAGCGGCGGATCATTGCCGAGACCGGCGCGGGCCAGCACGGCGTGGCGACGGCGACAGTGGCGGCGTTGTTCGGCCTGGAATGCGTCATCTACATGGGCGAAGTGGACATGGTCCGCCAGGCGCTCAACGTCTATCGCATGCGGCTGCTCGGCGCGAAGGTTGTCGGCGTCAGCGCCGGCCAGCGCACGCTCAAGGAGGCCATCAGCGAAGCGATGCGCGACTGGACCACGAACGTCCGAACGACGCATTACATCCTCGGCAGCGCGCTCGGCAGCCATCCGTACCCGATGATGGTTCGCGATTTCCAAAGCTGCATCGGCCGCGAGGCGCGCCGGCAGATTCTGGCGAAGGAAGGCCGGCTGCCCGATGCGATTGTCGCGTGTGTGGGCGGCGGCTCGAACTCCATCGGCATTTTCCATCCGTTTCTCGGTGACAAGAAGGTCCGGCTCATTGGCGTCGAGGCCGGCGGGCGCGGCATCAAGCCGGGCAACCATGCGGCGCGATTTGCGGGCGGCTCGCTTGGCGTGCTTCAGGGCACGCGAACCTACGTGCTTCAGAACGCCGACGGGCAGATTGAATTGACGCACTCGGTCAGCGCGGGTCTTGATTACGCGGCGGTCGGACCGGAGCACGCCTGGTTGCGCGATCTCAAACGTGTCGAATATACCTATGCCACCGACGACCAGACTTTGAAGGCGTTCAAGTTCCTGGCCGAGAAGGAAGGCATCATTCCGGCGCTGGAGAGCGCGCACGCCGTGGCACACACGATGAGGCTCGCGCCGAAGATGAAGAAGAGCCAGATCGTCATCATCAACCTTTCCGGGCGCGGCGACAAAGATGTGCAACAAGCGGCGGAGATTGTGAAGCTATGAAAAGCATGACGGGTTACGGCCGTGGCGAGTGTTCGCGTCACGGTGTGAAGATCACGGTTGAACTAAACTCGGTCAACCGCAAGCAGAGCGACATCACCATCAATCTGCCGCGCGAACTGGTCGAGTTGGAGCCGCGCATTCGCGATCTAATCAATGCGCGCGTCGCCCGCGGCCGGCTCAACGTCGTCGTCGGTTACCATCCCGGCTCCGACCGGCCGCGCGCACAAGTGCAGGTGAACACGGCGGTGGCGAAGGCCTACCTGCAGGCGACCCGGAAGCTCCACCGGGAACTCGGCATTGAAGGCTCGATCACGCTGGACTCCCTACTGCGCGCACCCGGCGTCGTGAGCGTCATTGAGACGGAACTCGACGCCACCTCGCTGGGACCACTCGTGGAAACAGCGTTGAACTCGGCGCTGGACCGGCTGGTAAAGATGCGGGAGCGCGAAGGCAAGCATCTTGCAGTCGATCTAAACAAACGGCTGAACCTGATCGGTGAAAACATCGCAAAAATCCGCGCCGAAGCGCCGAACGTGGTGAAGCGTTATCAGCAGCAACTGCATGCGCGCATCAAGGCCTCCGGCGTGGAATTGCCGCTGGACGACGAGCGATTGATCAAGGAAGTGGTGATTTTCGCCGACCGCGCCGACATCACGGAGGAACTGACACGGCTGGCGAGCCATCTCGACCAGTTCAAGGATGGTCTTGCCTCCGGCCAGCCGGTGGGCCGGACGCTGGATTTTCTCTCCCAGGAGATGGGGCGCGAAATCAACACAATCGGCTCCAAAGCGAACGACATCGCCATCACACAAACGGTGGTGACCTTGAAAGCGGAGCTTGAAAAAATCCGCGAGCAGGTGCAGAACATCGAGTAGGTTCCGATGAAATCCAAGGAGGGCCTTTTGGTGGTGCTGTCCTCGCCTTCGGGCGGAGGCAAGACCACGCTCTGCAACCGGCTGACGGAAGCCGACAAGAACGTCGTGCGCTCGATCTCCTGCACCACCCGCCCGCCCCGCACCGCCGAGGTGAATGATCGCGATTACCATTTCCTGACGCCCGGCGATTTCGAGACGCGCGTGGCTCGTGGCGAGTTTCTCGAACACGCACAAGTCCATGGGCACTATTACGGCACGCTGAAGAAGAGTGTCGAGGATCTGCTGGTGGCAGGCCGTGACGCCCTGTTGAACATTGACGTGCAAGGTGCGGCGACGGTCTGCAAACTGGCCAAGGCTGACCCTTGCCTCCGCCGGGCACTGGTAAGTGTCTTCCTGATGCCGGCATCCCTGCAACAGCTCGAACAACGCCTGCGCCGGCGCGGCACCGACAACGAGGAGACCATCTTGCGGCGGCTCGCGGAAGCCCGGCGTGAGATGGCGCGCTGGCGCGATTATGATTATGTGATTGAGACCGGTTCGATGGACGAGGATTATCGGCGGATGCAGGCGATCGTAGATGCCGAACGTTGTCGTTCGGGGCGGCTGAATTTCGAAACGGAGTAACGGAGTCATGGCAAGCAAAGCGACAGTCCTGGTCGGCGTGACCGGCTCGATAGCGGCCTACAAGGCGGCCGACATGGTCAGCAAGCTCGTCAAAGCCGGCCACACCATCCACGTGATCATGACGCGCGAGGCGACCGAACTGGTGGCACCACTGACGTTCGCCACGCTCTCGCGGCATCCGGTGACGACCAACCTTTTTGAAGAACCGGCGGAATGGAAACCCCAGCATATCTCGCTGGCTGATGCCGCCGACTTGTTGGTGATTGCACCCGCGACGGCCAACGTCATTGCGAAACTGGCGCTGGGCCTCGCGGACGACGCGCTCAGTTCGATCGCGCTCGCCTGCCAGGCGCCGCTGCTGATCGCGCCGGCGATGAACGGCAAGATGTGGTTGAACCCGGCCACGCAGAAGAACGTGGCGACGCTCAAGGAGCGCGGTGCGCAGTTTATCGGTCCGGAGGCCGGCATGCAGGCGTGCGGCTACGAAGGACTGGGCCGCCTCTGGAACGTGGACGAGATCATCGTGGAGATTGAGCGGTTGCTGAAACAGAAGAAGAAGCAAAAGATGTGAGCTGTGAAACCCGGGGACGCAGGATGGATGTCACGGCGTCCTGTGTTTCATCTGTTATCAACACGATGCGCTTTCTCATTACAGCTGGCCCTACGCGCGAGTGGCTCGACCCGGTGCGGTTCATTTCGAACCCGTCGTCGGGCAAGATGGGCTATGCGCTGGCGCAGGCCGCGCAAGAGACGGGCGGGACCGTGACGCTGGTGAGCGGACCGGTGGCGTTGGCGGTGCCGGAGGGAGTGAAGGTGGTCCGGGTCGAGACCGCTGCGGAGATGGCTCGCGAGGTTTTTCGGCGTGCCAAATGGGCGGATATCGTTATTCTATCCGCGGCGGTTGCCGACTGGACGCCCGTGAGTCGGGCGCGGCAAAAGATGAAAAAGGAGGCAGGCGGGAGGCAGAAGACAAAACTGGTGTTGACGATGAAACCAACCGTGGACATCGCAGCGACACTTGGAAGAACATGCCGACCGGGCCAGGTGCTGGTGGGTTTTGCGGCGGAGACCCAGCACGTCGAGGCCAACGCAAGGAAGAAGCTCAAACGGAAGAACTTCGACATGATCGTTGCCAATGATGTGAGCCGGTCTGGCGTGGGTTTCGGTTCCGACCGCAACGAAATCATGATCATCGGCCGCAACGGTAACGTCGAAAGGCCGCGGCGCGCGAACAAGCGGGTGCTGGCGCGGCGCATTCTGAAGCGAGCCTGTGCGGTGTGTGCGGACAAATCGAAATAGCCATGATTCTGACACTGACGCTAAATCCGTGCATTGATGTGGAGGTCGAGGTGCGCCGGCTGATGCGCGATGATGTCAATCGCATCCTTGCCAAGGACCGCGAGGCGGGCGGCAAGGGCATCAATGTCTCCCGCGCCGTGCAATCCCTCAGTGGAAAGACGCTGGCCATCGCGCCCATCGGCGGCCACATGGGGATGGATTTCCTGAATCGCTTCAGCAAGACGCGTATCCGCGCCAAGCTGGTGCCGATCAGCGGTGAGACACGCGTCAACATCAACATCCATGAAACCGGCGGTCGTGTGCACACGCGGTTGAACGCGATGGGACCGAGGTTGACAACGCGGGAGTTGCAACAGGTGATGGACGCGGTCGAGCGGAATCTGCCGCGCGCGGCGTTATTGGTGATTAGCGGCAGCCTGCCTCCCGGCCTGCCTGCCGGTACTTACGCGGAGATCATCCACATGGCCAACCGTCGCGGCGTGCGCGTCATTCTCGATGCCGACGGGGAACCCCTGCGGCTGGGTTTGCGCGCCAAACCGTTCATGGTGAAACCCAACATTCACGAGGCGCGGCGGTTGCTTGGCGGCCGGTTGAAGACCACGGAAGCTGTGGCACGCGCAGCGCGCCGGCTCGTGCAGATGGGCGCCGAGGTGGCGGTCATTTCGCGCGGCGCGCAAGGCGCAGTGCTTGCGACTGCCGACGGTTGCTGGAGTGGACGTTCCCCCGTTGTGCCGCGGCGCAACAATGTCGGGCCGGGTGACGCGTTGGCGGGAGCGTTTGCGCTGGCGCTGTCGAGGGGACGCGATCTGCCGGAGGCGCTGCGATGGGGCGTGGCAGCGGGCACCGCGCATGTGGCCTGTCCGCCAACCGCGAACGGTTGCGGTGTTCGCCAGATGCGGCGGCTGTTGCCAAAGGTGAAGGTCCAGAAACTGTAGCACAGACATTCTTCGTGCTGCCGGCAGCTCCAAGTGGGCGTTCCTAAAGCAAACGGCGCACTGACTTCCGTCAATGCGCCGTTACACTTGATCGTTCTGGGAAATCAGATCATTCGATCTTGATGACGTCCTTGCTTGTGAAGCCCGTGCCGCCGGTCGGCTTGGCGACCGAAAACTTGTCCGACACCTCCACGACTTCGATCTGACCGTATTTCGAGGTCTTGCCGCCGAGATTCAGGCCCGTCTCCGGATCGATCAGCGCCTCGCCCTGATGGTAGCATGTGAAACGGTCTCCCGGCTTCACGCCGAAGTTCGCGCCGGCGTTGATGTAAATCCTGTCGCCGTCGGCTTTCACGATCCGTCCCTGCCATGGCACCTGCTCCAGACGCGAGGAAATGGCCCCCACCGCCTGATTGAGCGCATCAACCACCGCGTCGCCCAGCGGCGTCTTCTGCAAACCGCCCATGCCGCCGCGGAAGTCGCCGGACGAAAAGCCAAACGACATTCCCGACTTGCGGGCAATGCCTTTGATCTGCTGTGAGTCGAGCACCTGGCCACTGGTGGTATCAATGATCCGCAGCGCAACCACCACCTCGGCCTTGCCGCCGCTGGTGCCGATGTTGAATCCCTTGAAACCGAACCCCGCGCCGCTTTCAGACGTGCGCGTGTCCACACTGACGATGCTGCCGGTGATCTGGATTTGCGCCGTCAACAATTGGCCGACTTGGGGCGCGTTGGCCGTCTGCACCGTGCGCCCGCTCTGCGCGAAATCCTGCTCCTTCATCACGGTCTGGATTTCAGCGCGTTCCACCACGATAAACCGGCCGCACTTGATCAACGCGTCCGCCAGCGAGTCGGCGAAACCGGTGCCAAGTTCCACCTGGCCCTGCCAGTTGGATTTGTTGTCAAAGCGTGTGACAGCGATCCGCTTTTTCAACATCGGCCCCGCTGCCATGGGTGCGACAGGAATGGCACGAACAACTTGTGGCTCCTGGGCGTGAACCAACACCGCGATCACCATCAAACTCAATACAGTGGTCAACGTTTTCATAACAATCAGTTTCTTGAGAAATTACAGTTCTTCAGACGAGGTAGAGCTTAGTTTCTTCAAAACCTTCTGGCAATCAAATCATTGCCCCGACAGGCTCTCACCCAGCCATCGCAGGTAATCCGCCTGTCCTGCGGCCAGTGGCAGCGCGATGATTTCCGGCACCTGATAGCTGTGCAGCTGCTTCACCGCGCGCGCCACGGCTCGAAAATGGCTGCGACGCGTTTTCATCACCAGCAGCCATTCGCGCGCATGGTCAATTTTCCCCTCCCACCAGTAATGCGACTCGACACCGGGGATAATGTTCGCGCAAGCCACCAGCCGCTGCTCCAATAGCGACCGCGCAATCCTGCGCGCTTCCGGCCGCGAAGCCGCCGTGACAAAGACGGCACAATAAGCATGGGCAGTACTCATGGGATCCTTTCGATCACGGCGGGCAGCTCGTCGAGGCTGTGGATGATGTAGTCCGCCTCGTGCGCCCACTCCGGCAGCTTGTTGTTGATGAGCAGCACGCCCCTGGCACCGGCGTTGCGGGCGCAGCGCAGGTCATAGACGTAATCGCCGACCACCAACATCTCGGTCGGCAGCATCCCCCATCGCCGGGCAAGTGTCAGCACCGGTTCCGGCGACGGCTTGTGCGGCCCGTCTTCACGGGTCAGCGTCGCATCGAATCGCAGGTTGAATTTGGTCAGCACGGTCTTCACTGACCTGCGGGAGTTGCGCGTCAGGAGGCCGAGCTTGATACCGCGCGCCCTTAGTGTGTCGAGCAACTCCGCCGCTCCGGGCTGGAGTGTGGAGTTCACGGCAGCTTCATCCTCGATGCGATGCAGGATGCTCTCCAGCCGCCGCCGTTCGGCGTCGTCCACGGATTTGAGATGATCCACGATATCGCCCACCATCACGCCCAACTCACGCCGCAGCGCCAGGAAGTCGATGTGCGGTTCCGTCAACGTGCCGTCCATGTCGAAGATGATGCCGCGAATCATAGGAGTCAGGGGCTGGAGGTTTGAGCCGGTTTGGTTTGTGCGATCCATCCGCCGCCAAGCAACAGGTCGCCGTCATAAAACACCGCCGCCTGGCCCGGCGTGACGGCACGTTCCGGTTCGGCAAACCGCACGCGGACGCGCGCGCCGCCGTCGAAAGGCTCGATGAGCGCGGCGGAGCCCTTGTGCTGGCTGCGAATCTTGACGCTCGCTTCGCGCGGCTGTTCCGGTGGGGGGATGGAAACCCAGTTGCATCTTTCAACCGCGCATTCGGCGCTCGCCAGCGCTTTGTCGTCGCCAACGATCACGCGGTTGCGCACCGCATCGATCTCAACGACGTACAGCGGCTGGCCGACGGCAACACCCAGCCCTCGTCGCTGGCCGATCGTGAAGAATTCCACGCCCGGATGTCGTCCCAGTACACGCCCGGCAGAATCCACGATGTCGCCCGCGTGTTCCACCACGCCTGCCGCGCGCAGGAACTGCCGGTAATCGTCCGCAACGAAGCAAATCTCCTGGCTTTCCTCCTTCGTGGCGACCTTCAGGCCAAGTTGCGCGGCGATGGCGCGTGTTTCCGGCTTTGTGATATCGCCCATGGGAAAGAGCGCATGCGCCAGTTGCGACTGGCTGAGCGAGAAAAGGAAATAGGACTGGTCCTTCCGCTCGTCGCGCCCTTTGCGTATGTGCATCCGGTCGCCGTGTTCGAGGATGGCGTAGTGGCCGGTGGCGACATACTCGGCGCCGAGCGAGCGAGCCTTGTCGAGCAGCGTCCCGAACTTCAGCCCTTCGTTGCAGAGCACGCACGGGTTTGGCGTGCGGCCAGCGCGATACTCGGCCACGAAATAGTCAATCACGTGTCTCTGGAACTGCGCCTGCTCGTCCATGACATAGTGCGGGATGCCCAATTGCTGAGCCACCGCCCGCGCGTCGGCCACGGCCTGCGGGCCGCAGCATTTCTCCTCGACACGGTTCTGGCACGCCTCCGGCCAGAGTCTCATCGTGATGCCGATGACCTCATAGCCCTGCTGGAGCAGACGGCTGGCGACGACGCTGGAATCCACGCCGCCGCTCATGCCAACAACAACCCGGCTTTTTTTGTTCATCAAATGATCCCGCCTGACAACGCGTCGAAGCGGGTTTCAATCGTCCACTCTAACCCCGCCCGCCGTGCTGTAAAGTGAGGAAAACGCTTGACGGTCCATGGCTTGCCCGTGAAAGTCGCGCACAGGTGAGACTTCCATGGCGCACGATTAGTTCGGTGATCGCAGCGACAGTTGTCGTTGCGGTGGTCGTTTCGTTTTGGCCGCGCCGGGCACTGGGCTGTTCCGATCTTCTTCCCGCGACGACCCCGGTCTTCGTGCAGGTTCCCAACGTGACCGCAACCATGGATCGCTGGGCAAAAACACCCGCAGCAACCATGGTCGCGAAGTTGCGGGAAGGCTCCTCTTCCAAGGGAGCCGGCGGGATGATGACGAAACGTTGGAGCAACCTGCTCGATACGGTCACACAGGGGGTAACACAACTCGCGGACGGCGAGGTGTTTGTGGCACTCACCGGCCTGCAAACCTCGCCGCGTATCGCGCCGCGGTTAGTGGTCTCCATCCAGTGTGGTGGCCGGCGTTCGCAGGCGCACGAGTGGCTCAACCAGCTCAAGAGCCAGCTGAAGCGCGGGTTTCCTGCGGCGGCGTTCAGCGACCAACGGTATTTCAAGACGAATTACCAACAGTGGCAACTGGAGCCCGGATTGGAAATCTGCTCCGCCATGCTGGGAGAACGCCTCATCCTCACGCTCGGCGCCGCGCCGATGATGGAAGTGATTGATCGTCATCGCGATCCATCGCGCGAGACCTTGGCCTGTAGCGAACCGTTTCGCGCGATGCGCGCGCGGCTGCCAGAGCATCCCGACTGGTTGCTGGTGGCACAAACAGGGCCTTTGACACAGATGCTCGATCCGTTCCTGCAGTGGTTGCCGCAACTGCAGACCCTCGCAAAACCGCTGGCCGAACTTGACGCCATTGGGGCGGCTCAGGTTTTTGATGGCAGCCAGGTGTCGGATTCGATGGCGGTGGCGCACAAGACGCCCCCAAAACAATCGCTCCAGCACTTCAAGCCAATGCTGCTGGAGCGCCTGCCGGCATCGTGCGTGGCCTATGCGATGGCCGACATGCCCGCCAGCGAAGTCTATAATTTCATCATCCGGACAACGCTCACCTTGGGCCATCGGGATTGGATGAAGGTGTTGACGCTTTTTGAGACCGGCTGGGTCGCACAACAAACCGATTTTGCCCGCGATGTGCTCGGCACTCTCGGCACACCGACGACCATGGCGCTGGACTGGCCGCCGGGCCAGCGCCGGCTAGCGGTGCTGTTCGGCGCGCCGTTGAAGGAACCGGATCGGTTAAAGGCTGTCATGCAACGATTTGACAAGGAGCAGCCGCCACTGCGCTGGCGCATTGTCAACGACTGGCTCTGGCTGTCGCCTTCGACGGATTCGCTGGAACATGTGAGCCAGACCGCGCAGGGCGCCACGCCGACGTTGCGCGCCGGCATCCAACGGCACACGACCGTTGCAGCCAATGGCGGCTGGTGGTGGTTCTTTGCAGACACGGCACGGCTGGCGGCGATGTTCGGAACGTCAGCCGAAATGCAGCAACCGCTGTTGACCAGTGTCGTTCGCCGTGGCCGCTTCGACGAGGCCACGGCCTTTTCGCCGCTGGGCAGCATCGTGAGCGCATGGCTCGCCATCGAGGCGACGGATCGCCCGCGGGACACTTGGAAGTAAACCGCCGTCGCCTATCTCACCACGAGCAGGCTTTCGCGCTCGCTGCTTTCGTTACCGACCTTGCGACGAAGGAAGTCGAGGATCTCATTCTCCAGCCGGCTGCAGGAACTGCTCCAGTTCTTCTTGCCGGTGAGAAGCTTCACGCACGGGCGCAGGCCGGTGAATTGGATGAACCGCGCCGGGTGACCGCGCAGGTCGTGCACGGTCTTCTCCAATTCCTTGAAGAACACCAACTCGAAACCGTAGCCCGCCTGCACAGCGAGCTTGCGCAGGTCGGCTGAGAACGCCGCCGGTTTGTCGCTGTCAATGACTTCGCAGCAACAAGCCAGCACGCGCTCAAGCACCTCGTTCAGCGCCGCCTCGTCCACGATGTCGCGATCGAGATCGGTGTGAAAGTAATGCATGACCGCATGGGCAATCTGCCGCGCCACCCAGAGCTCGATCTTGCCGATGCTCGGGTGTCCAGTGATCTGGTGGGCGAGCTGTTCGAGCGTGAGCGGCTCGCACTGGCCGTTTGGCCGCACCACAAAAATCACATCTTCGCGCACGTCAATCATGTTTCTCCAATGCTGCCGGCCCCTGCCGCTCCGGCTCAAGTTTTGTTGCTCAGTTCCTGGATCGTGTGCACAAATTCGTTGATGTCCCGGAACTGTCGATAAACCGACGCGAACCGCACGTAAGCCACCTCGTCGAGTTCACTCAGGTGTTTCATCACCGCCTCGCCGATGGCCGTCGCCGGCACCTCGCGGTCGTACTTGTTGCCCAAATCCTCGACTATTTCCTCGACCGTTCGATCGATCTTCTCGACGCTGACCGGCCGTTTCTCGCACGCCTTCAATAAACCGGCGGCCAGCTTGCGCCGGTCGAAATCCTCCCGCCGCCCGTCGCGCTTAACCACAAGCAATGTAGCACGTTCGGTTTCCTCGTAAGTCGTAAAACGATGCCCACAGCCCAGACATTCTCGTCGGCGTCGGATTACGGCCCCGTCGCGCGACATCCTGGAGTCTATGACCTTGTCATCTACATGCCGGCATTTTGGACAGAGCATGATTTGCAGACCTCTACGGGCTGTGGCTTCGTCACGGCTAACATACTATCCGTTGGGCTGTCAAGGTTTTCTTCCCTCTGCCTGCCTTCGCGGCCTCTTCAACGACTTCCAGGCCATCGTGGCCTGACGACCCACAGGCTCAGCAACATGGCAGCAAAAAAGACGACGTAGATGACTAAGAAGACCCCTTCCGAGGCACGGTAGAAAAGAACCTGATGCACCCAATGTTGAAGGAAGGATGTCTGATAGTGCTGCCCATCACCAGCCAACATGCGGAGTTGCTGCTCCCAAGTCGTGAATGGACAAGTCACGTCGAACACGGACTCCAGCACGACCACGCCCATGCAACCCAGATGTGCGAGGCGAAACCAACAGTTTCGCACGAAAATCCAGTGGAAGAAATACCCGGCCCAGATCACCAGCAAGCCGACAACGACAAACGCGACGTAGGCAAAATGCAACATCAGTATCGCGTCGGCCAGAATGGAATAGAAGCATGTCATCCCATAACGACGAAGGGCGGTTCTTTGTGGAACCGCCCTTCGCAACAACCATTGTTTTGTCTGACAGTCGCTACCGTTTCGCCGGCAACGACACCACGGCAGATTGCAGACCCGCCTTGGCACAAACGAAGTAAGCCACGGCGCCAATAATGAACGCTGTCACCGGAGCGGCAGGCACATTCACGCCCACGTTCGGCAGAATGCCAACAATGAAGCCCAGCAACCACGCAACCCAGCCCGCTGGATTGAAGCCCGCTCGCGGTCCGCTCCACTTGCCCCCGTTGATCAGGTAGTCCACCATCATCGCTCCGCAGATCGGGCCGAAAGAGGCACCGATGATCACAAACACGCCGATCGCATCGCCCGCCAGTTTGGTAACCGCCAGAATGACGCTGACGGCCGCACCTATGCCCACCGAGATGAACGGATTCACCTTCGGCAATGTCGTCTTGAAGCTGTTGGCTGCGATGAATGAAGAGAAGCACGCTGGCGGGAAGGCCGCCACGGCCAACGCGAACATGATCCATTTGGCCGGACCCGCGCCCAGCACGACAGGGATGAGATTGAACGAATCCAGAATGAAGCTCTTCTTCTCCGCGCCTGCCGCAACGGCTTTCGCGCTCAATTCGGGCGAACCATAAACACCCGCAACGACCAGCATCGAGATGCCCGCCGTGAACACGATCGCCAGCGCAACACCCACCAACCCGCCCATGCTGACGTCCCGCTTGTCCCGGCTGTTAGTGCCAAAGTCCACTCCCGCCGCGCCCGCCGTCGCAAAGAAACCCACCACGTATGTCAGGATCACGGCCACCACGCCACATACGCCCACGCAGCAGGTCGAAGCGGTCGGCGCGGCCGCCTGTTGGAGCGCAATGAGCTTGGCGGGATCGAAGCTCCCGATGCTCCCCGCGGTCTTGGCCAGCAACAGCAGCAGCGTGATGAGCGGAATCAGCGGCAGGAATGTCGCCACCTTGGCCACATACTGGATGCCTTTCAGCCCGACAAACGCCGCCAGCAATCCCCAAATCACCATCAGAACCTGGGCCGGCACGGGAATCACTTCCGCCAGGGCCAGCGAGGCAAAGTACGTGTTCACACCCAACCATCCAAACTGCAGCACGCCCATCAGGAAGCCGGGCATGAAGAATCCTCCCTTGGCACCAAACGTCGAGGTGCCAACGATGTAGAGTGGCAACCCCGTCTTCATCCCCAGCAATCCCGGCACGAGATAAAACAGGCAGTGGCAGATCAACGCCGAGATCACCAGCCCCCCGAGGGCCACGCCGATTCCCTGCGCGAGCGTGCCGCCGAGATTGGCCGCCTTGGCCGCGTCCTGCCAGAACACGAACCAGAGGAAGATGCCCGCGTAGGTTGGCGCGGTGTTCTTGTACCAAGGCGCTCGATTGCCCTGCGGATTGGGCTTTGCGCTGGTGATATAGTCGGGAAGTGCTGAAGTGTTTGGATTGCTCATGGTCCTTCATTTCGCTTTCTTCAGCACTAATCCGCAAGACAAAAATGCAGCGACAGTGACCACAGCCACACCCAGCCAAAGCGCGCTGAAAGCACGGAGGTTCTCGACGCGCAGAAGCAAAGCGGCAATGC
>CAZGGF010000088.1:0-13280 GCA_964524715.1 uncultured Verrucomicrobiota bacterium
TTCTCAGCGACTGGTTTGCTTTTTATCTGTACCAATTTGTGGATGGGCAATGGAAGCAGGTCAGCAGTTTCCCGTATGCCTTGGACTGATGGCAGCAGGTGGAGAACGGTCCTCTGGGGCAGTCCCGGAACTTTGACACAATCAACGCGGCTGTCCCCTTCCCTTCGCTCGTCGCACAGGCAAGGAACAGGTCAGCAACAAGATGGAAGAGTATAGCGCGGGGTGGGGTCACGAAGGAGGAATGACCGCGGGAGCGGCCTGTGACCCCGGCCCCGCGCTGGATATGAAACGCCGGGCCAGAAAAAAAGTTTCGCGCGGGGCGAAAAAAGGTTGTTCCGCAGGATCAGTTCGCGAAGCCAGACTGAATGCGCGCAGCGCCTATTGCGCCGCGGGCTGCCAGTAAACGACAACACGCTGTTCGAGGGCGTCGGCGCGAACGGTGATGGTCTGCTGTTCCTTCGGCAGATCAGCGGCGTTGATCACACGCACCAGTTTTTGCCATTGAACGGCTTGGGGAATCAGGTCCAGCAACCGATTGGGTGCGTTGAGAAAGAAACCCTCGTTGAGATGATTGCGGGACTGTTGCGGGAAGAGCGCGAGATACAGAGTGTTCATCTCGACCAGTTCGTTGAGGAAGTGGGTTCCCAAGGACACGTCCGGAATCAGGTTCTCGCGCATCGCGACGATTTCACATAACACGGTGACGCGGTTGATTTCGGCAAAGTTCACGGGGATGCCGAGTTCCGGGCTGGCGGTGCCCCAGCGGCCGGGACCTACGAGCATGACCGTCTGGGAGGAGCCGGCAGCGCGTGTTTGGTTGATGCTGCCGATCAGTCGGGCCACTTCGTAGCGTTGCGCAATAGGCAGTCGGCCGTAGAGTTCGGGCACGACGTAGATAATGTGGTCAATATTGACGATGCGACTCTGGCCGATCACAGCCCCGTGTGCCTCGATGATTCGATTCTCCGCGGGGATGTCGACCTTCGGCAATTTGACCAAATCCACACCCTGCACCTGCAGCGGACGACACTGGAGAAGGTTGATCTTGTAGTTCTCGTCATCCACGAAGTTCGCCGTGAACTCGATGTCCACGGGATACTGGTAGGCGTCTTCGAGGATGCGGAGAACATCGCGCAGGTCCTTGACAAAGTCGGTCTGTTTCAGCAATCGGTCGAAAGTAAGCACCCGGTTTCCCTGGTCGCCGTCGGCGCTTGCGAACATGTCCAACGGCAGGTCCGGGGCATCCTGAATCAGGTCACAGAAATAGTTCGAGACCAGGCGATTCGCTGCGAGGTCCAGGTAGTCCACGCGGCGTTGAGAGTATTCGCAGACCTCGTCAAAATTGCCTTCCGGCCGTTTCTCCGGCGCGTTGAGGGCCACGACGCGCGTGTAGTCGTCGTCAGCCCGATCCACGGCACGCGTGCCCAGCCCGAAAACAAGCCGCACGACGCCGGCCTTGGGGTCAATCTCCTTGTTCCAGACATACGGATTGTAGGAGAAACCGACGCCGGCCATCTGGGGATAGAAAGCGTGGTCGTAGGCCGAGCCGGAAACGCGCATGACCAGCAGCGCCATTTGCTCGTCCTGGCCCAGCAACCCGCGCCGCAAGCGGTAACGCAACGCCTTCTCGCTCATGGTGCTTGCATAAACACGCCGCAAGGCATCCAGCAACGCATTGAGCCGCTGTTCGCGCGTGCCTTGGTTGACGCAGAACACGCTTTCGTATTTTCCAGCAAAAGCGTTGCCGTAATTGTCCTCCAACAGCGAACTTGAGCGCACGATGTAGGGTGCCTCGCCGAAGTAGTCGAGCATCTCCACGAATTGCTCCACCGTATAATCCGGGAATCGGCCGCCAAGGATCATGGCCCGCGCTTCGTCGAGTCCTTCAAGGAAAGTCTCCGGGTTGCGCTGTTTCTGGCGAATCCACCAGACACCGTTGCGCACGAGGAAGGTGTAAAACACGTCCGACCCGACGTAGAACGAATCGTGTGTTTCCAGCAGATTGTCAAAACGCGAGTCCGTCTTCTTCAGGATGGCGCGGGCCAGCAACATGCCCACGGCTTTGCCGCCGATCAGACCGACGCCAACCATGCGGTCACGAATGGCAAGGACGTCTTCCAGCTTCAGGTACTTGGTCGCCAGCTTCAGGATCGTCTCATCCCGGGACAACACCATGCGGCTCAAACGGTCGAACTCCTGTTGTTCTATCTCCGCCGGACAATGACCGGCCTTGAAACTCTCGTGAGCTTTCTGGGCTTCGGCAAAGATACGGTTCCAAAAACCAAGACGGCCGCTCGCACGCAGGCCCGGCCATCTGGCTGCGCTGAGGATTCCCGCGATGATGGCACTATTGGTGATCGGCTTGAACTTGTCGCCCTCCCACACGTGAATCGTGTTCATGGCGGAGGTCGAGCGATACTGGACCTTGATCGGGCGGATATAGAGGCGTTCCTGGTGGCGGAAAACATCCAACAGGAACTGGGTCGTGGCGGTGATCGGAGCCAAGCCATAGGTCGCGTGGTAATTCCGATACAACGCAAAGTATGTGACCGTCTCCAGATCATAGAGGCGCGGGCACGTCAGTACGAAGAAGTTGCCGAGCGACTGGTCCGACTGCCACTTGGCGGCCAGTTCCGAGAGACAATCGAAGACGTAGATGGCGCCCTTGCCGGCTTCTTCGATGACGCTGTGCACCTGCGTGATGAAACTCTCGAAGCCCAAGTCGGGGTTGGGATGGTGAATCTCTGCCCCGAGGTCGTCGGGAATCAACTGTTCGTGCGAAGCGAACCGGAAATAGATCAACCGGCGGCGTGTTCGGCGGGCCGCCTCCACGTAGGGCACCACCAGGGCTTTGTAATCGGCGATCGTCTCCACCTGCCAGACGATGTTATCGCCAGGCATCACACCCTTGAGAACCTCGTCCAGTCCAGGCAGGCCGGTTGTCAGCGTGGAGATCATCAGTTCATCCTCTCGATGCGGTTACATGTTTACGATCCGATTGTCAGGCTGTTGCCGTCCACTGGCAAGCCGAACTTCGCGCCAACCCCACTGTCAGAAACAAAAGGGGCCCTGGATAACCAGGGCCCCTTCGTTACCAAACTGTCATTCCGACCGGAGCCGGTTACACCAAGCCGTGGTCGAGCATCGAGTCGGCGACTTTCACGAAGCCGGCGATGTTCGCGCCCATGACGTAGTTGGTCGGCTGGCCATATTCCTTGGCCGTTTCGCTGCAAGCCGTGTGGATGGCCTTCATGATGTCATTGAGACGGCGATCCACTTCCTCGCGCGTCCATGCCAGACGCATCGAGTTCTGGCTCATCTCCAAACCGGAGGTCGCCACGCCACCGGCGTTAGCCGCCTTGCCCGGCCCGTACATGACCTTGTTCTTGACGAACAATTCCACGGCTTCCGGGGTGCTGGGCATGTTCGCACCCTCGCTGACGAGTTTGCAGCCATTCTTGAGCAACGTCTTGGCGTCGTCACCGTTGATTTCATTCTGCGTGGCGCTCGGGAACGCGCACTGGCAGGGAATGCCCCAGGGACGCTTGCCTTCCAGGTACTGGCCGCCAAACTTGGCCACGTATTCCTTGATGCGGCCGCGTTTCACGTTCTTGAGGTCGATAACCCACGCGAGTTTCTCCTCGTTGATGCCGTCCTTGTCGTAAATGGTGCCGTTCGAGTCGGAGAGCGAAACGGGCTTGGCGCCGAGATGGAGCAGCTTCTCCACCGTGTACTGGGCAACGTTACCGGAACCGGAAACCGTGCAGACCTTGCCCATGAAGGACTCACTCCGGGTCTTGAGCATTTCGTCGGCGAAGTAAACTGCGCCGTAGCCGGTCGCCTCGGGACGGATCAAGGAGCCACCCCACTTCAGACCCTTGCCGGTCAACACGCCGGTGAACTCATTGCGCAACCGTTTGTATTGGCCGAAGAGGAATCCGATCTCGCGTCCGCCCACGCCAATGTCGCCTGCCGGCACGTCGGTGTCCGGTCCGATGTGGCGTGACAGCTCGGTCATGAAGCTCTGGCAGAACCGCATCACCTCGTTGTCCGACTTGCCTTTGGGATCGAAATCCGAACCACCCTTGCCGCCGCCCATCGGGAGCGTGGTCAGCGAGTTCTTGAAGACCTGTTCGAAGCCCAGGAACTTCAGGATGCTGATGTTGACGCTCGGATGGAAGCGCAGCCCGCCCTTGTAGGGTCCGATGGCGCTGTTGAACTCAATGCGGTAGCCACGATTGACGTGGATCTTGCCCTTGTCGTCCTGCCACGGCACCCGGAACATGATCTGCCGCTCCGGTTCAACGATCCGCTCCAGAATCCGGGCATCCTCATACTTCTTGTGTTTTTTAATGACAGGTTCGAGTGATTCGAACACCTCGTTAACCGCTTGTAGAAATTCAGGCTCCCCTGCATTTCGCTTCCCCACGATCTCCAGTACTTCTTGTGTGTAACTCATTCAATCTCCTTCGAAATAATTGTTAGAACAAGCTGCGTTGTTTTGTTAGCCAACATGGAATTAAACGGGAAGTCAATGCAGTTCCTGCGCCATGTGATTTTTGGCGGTTTTTGGCCAAAATCAGACGGGTTCCTGAAGGCGAGAAATGGCGCGAGCCCGGCCGGTGGCGTCGTCCACATCGACGATGGCGCCATGCAGCACCACCCGATTCTGGGCCAGTTTGAACCGCTGGGGCATCTGGGTGACGAACCTCCGAATGATTGGCTCGATCTCGCGCCCGAGGATGGATTCCTGCGCGCCAGTGAAGCCGGCGTCGCTGAGAAAGGCAGTACCCTCCGGAAACACCTGCTCGTCAGCAGTCTGCACATGGGTATGGGTGCCGATGACCGCGCTCACCCGGCCGTCGAGGTAGCGGCCAAGGGCGGTCTTCTCGCTGGTGGCCTCGGCGTGGATGTCCACCAAAATGACGCGCGTCTGTTGGCGAAGCTGAGCCACGAGCGCATCGGCAACCGTGAAGGGGTTTTCCAGCGCAGCCATGAAGGTGCGCCCCTGAAGATTGATGACACCGATGGGCGATTTGCCGGGGCGGTTCCAAACGATGGAGCCGTGGCCCGGCACATCGGCGGGATAGTTGGCCGGACGCAGGATGCGCGGTTCTTTCCCGATGTCGGCCACGAATTCCTTCTGGTCCCAGACGTGATCGCCACTGGTGATGACGTCCACGCCGGCATCCAACAATTCTCGTGACGTTGGCAACGTCAGGCCGCTGCCGCCGGCCATGTTCTCGGCGTTGGCGATAACGTAGTCGATCTTGTGGCGCTCGCACAGCAGCCGGCACAGGCCCGTGACCGCCGCGCGGCCCGGCTCACCCACGATGTCGCCGATGAAAAGAAGCTTCATGCCGGGTAATGCGTAGCGCGTAATGCGCAAGATCGCAATGATGTATTACACGTCACGCCTCACTTCGCGTACTCCACCACCCGCGTCTCGCGCATGACCGTCACCTTGATCTGGCTGGGGTAACGCAATTCGCGTTCTATCTTGCGGGCGATATCGCGGGCCAGCAGAGTGGCGGCATTGTCGTCCACGGCGGCCGGTTCCACGATGACACGAATCTCGCGGCCTGCCTGAATGGCGTAGCTGCGATCAACTCCGGGAAACGCGTTCGCCAGCGCCTCCAGCTTGCCGAGCCGCTCAAGATAAACGGCGGCGGACTCGGAACGCGCCCCGGGCCGCGAGGCGGAGATCGCGTCGCCCGCGCTGACAAGAACCCCGTAGATATTCGGCTCCGCCTCCTCGTGGTGGGACGCGATCGCAACGACAACGTCGGCGGGTTCGTCATACTTGCGCAACAACTCTGCGCCAACGACGGCATGCGAGCCTTCCGTCTCCGCACTGACAGCCTTGCCGATGTCGTGAAAAAGTCCCACGCGTTTGGCCAGCGGCACATCGAGTTTCAACTCCGCCGCCATGGTCCCTACGAGTTGCGACACCTCCACACCATGGTCGAGAACGTTCTGCGCGTAGCTGTGGCGGAACTTCAGGCGGCCGAGCAACCTGACAATCTCGGGATGCACATTCTGGACGCCGGCGCGCGCGCATGCCTCCTCACCAGTCTGGCGGATGGTCTCCTCCATATCCGCCGCGGCTTTCTGCACAACCTCCTCGATACGGCCTGGATTGATGCGGCCGTCGGTCACAAGCTGAAGCATGGCAACGCGCGCGATTTCGCGGCGGACCGGTTCATAACCGGAAAGCACGACAACCTGCGGCGTCTCATCGATAATCACCGATACGCCACTGGCAGCCTCGAACGCGCGGATGTTGCGCCCGTCGCGGCCGATGATGCGGCCCTTCATCTCTTCACTTGGCAATGCCACGGTGGTGGTGGTGGTTTCATTAACATGCTGAGCCGCACAGCGTTGGATGGCAATGCTGATGAGCCGCTTGGCTTCGCGTTCCGCATCGGCCTTTGCCTGCTGTGCGCCGCGTCGCACCAACGTCGCCGCGTCCGCCTGCGTCTCCTGTTCCACGCGATGAAGCAACTGTTGGCGCGCCTCGTCGGTCGACAGGCCGGCGAGCCTGTGCAACTCGTCGCGTTGCGCTTGAATCAACGCCTGCGCGTCGGCTTTCAGTTTTTCAATTTCAGCCAGACGCGTTGCGGCCTTCAGATCGGACTCCCGCAATTCTTCTTCGCGGCGTATCAACGTCTCCAGTTTCTCCTGCAGACTGGCTTCTCGGGCGATGAGGCGCTTTTCCTTTTCATCCAACTCGCCGCGCTTGAGGATGGCTTGTTTCTCCAAGTCTTCACGAGCCGTCATCGCAGCGCTTCTGCCAGACACCTCGGCGGCACGGCGTAGTGAATCGGCGTAGCGCTCGGCGTTCTCAATCAGGCTGCGGGCTTCACGTTCCGCGGCGATCAACCGCCAGCGGTTGACAATGCGGTGGCCCCAGTAACCGGCCATGACCCAAAGCGTCGCCTGGGTCAACACCAGCACCGCGTAGGCATTCTCCAGCAAGAATCGTCTCATTGGCGTCCTCTCCAGTGAATCGTGCTCTCAGTGACAACGGCATCCATCAGTACATCTGTCCTCTCGTGTGGCACAACCGATTGCATCTGGCAGTCGAAGGCCAGCGCGATCTTCGGGCCCGCGAAGTGCTTCAGCATGTCGTCATAAAAACCTTTGCCGTAGCCTAGCCGGCGCCCCTCTGCATCGAAAGCCACGCCGGGAACAACCGCAATGTCCGCCGGGTGATCAGCCACCGTCCGGCTTCGCGGTTCGAGAATGCCCAACCTGCCCGGCGCAAGGTCGCGGTCGAAATTGCCGATCAGGCAGGCATGATAGCGTCGCTGTTTCGCATCGAACGCCGGCACGTGAATGTGTTTGCCGCCATCAAGCCAGCCACGCACAAGCTGAAGCGTTTCAACTTCGTTGTCGTGCGACAAATAACAGAAGATCGTTTGCGCCTGCCTGATCTCCGGCACTTCCAGCAATCGTGACACGGCCAATCGACTGCAACGGGCAACCTCCTCCGCTGGCAAGGCCCGGCGCAATGCCAGTACTCGCTCGCGAAGCGCGCGCTTTTCGGCCACGAGGCTGGATGAAGAGCCGCTCATGCCGGCCTCCTCGTCTGAAGTTTCGTGCGCCACTCGGCCAGCCGTCGCTGCACTTCGCGCTCGAAGCCGCGGTCGGTCGGTTGATAATAGCTGCGCTTTTCCGGCATGTGCTGCTGCGGTGCAATGCCACCTTCGTGGTCGTGGGCGTATTGATAGCCAACGCCGTGTCCCAAACGCTCCGCTCCCTTGTAGTGCGTATCCTTGAGATGATCCGGCACCTCGAGCGTGCGGCCCTTCTCCACGTCTGCCATCGCGGTCCAAATGCCCATCGCGCTCGCGTTGCTCTTCGGGGCGGTCGCGATGTACACGGCCGCTTGCGCCAGCGGCAACTGCGCCTCCGGCATACCCACAAACTCCACCGCCTGCTGCGCCGCGCTTGCGACGACCAGTGCCTGCGGGTCGGCCATGCCCACGTCCTCCGCCGCACAGATCACGATGCGCCGTGCCAGGAACCGGATGTCCTCCCCGGCAACGAGCATTTTCGCCAACCAGTAGAGCGCCGCGTCTGGGTCGCTGCCACGCATGGACTTGATGAACGCGCTGATCGTGTCGTAGTGCGCGTCCTCGTCACCATCGTAAACGACGGCTTTCTTCTGGATGCTTTCCTCGGCCACAAGTTTCGTAAAGCGAATCACGCCGCTGGCGTCCGGAGGCGTGGTAAGCACGCCAATCTCGAGTGAATTCAGCGCCTTGCGGGCGTCGCCGTCGCTGGCGGTGGCGAGATGTTCCATTGCGTCGACATCAAGCTGGACGCGCCATTTGCCAAGACCGCGCTCCGGATCGGCGAGCGCGCGACGAATAAGCCCCTTGATATCGTCGAGCCCGAGCGGCTTGAGTTCAAACATCTGCGAGCGCGAGACGAGCGGTGCGTTGACGTAGAAGGTTGGGTTGTGCGTGGTCGCCCCGATGAGACGGACGGTGCCATTCTCCACGTCGGGCAACAGTACGTCCTGCTGCGCCTTGTTGAAGCGGTGGATTTCGTCGATGAAGAGGATGGTCTTCTGGCCGGTGTTGGCGAGGCGATTGGCGGCAGTAGCAACAACCCGGCGGATGTCGGCCACATTGCTCTCAACGCCGCTCAGCCGTTCAAAACGCGATTGTGTGGCATTGGCAATGATCTGTGCGAGGGATGTCTTGCCCGTGCCCGGCGGCCCCCAAAGCAGGATGGAAGAAATGCGATCAGCCTGGATGGCACGGCGCAGCAGTTTTCCCGGACCAAGGACATGGCTCTGGCCGGCGTATTCCTCCAGCGTGCGCGGCCGCATCCGGGTCGCAAGCGGTTCGGGACGGGGGTGGGCAGGCCGGTCTGGCTCTGCCTCACGCGTCACCCGCCGTTCGCTGGCACGGTCGGAGCCGCTTTGTTGGAACAAATCCTGGCTCATCGGCTGTCAGTCCAGTTGCTGCAAGGCCGACGATGGGGGAAAAAGAAATACCCCACCAGAGCCGTGTGAACGTATTCTCCAGACCCCGTAGTATAACGGAGCGCCTACCCGCCGGCTTGCCGACTTCCAATGAAGGCATGTCGTCTACCGCCGGAGATCGGCCCTTCAGATGAAGGTTATCGGGTCAGAGATTCACCGTTGCATCACGCGAACGGCAGGGTATTTCAAACCGTTTTGGGATCGCGCCCACAGGCGCACCCCATTGAACCCGCTCTTGCGTTTCAAGGAACAAACGTCTCTTGAACAACCTGTTCACTGCTTTGTTTCTCGGTTTAACCGCCGGCGTCGCCGCCGTCGTTTGGTTCTTCAGTTTTAACCCTGCCGGTTTCGCGGCACGGAACAACGTTCACTCACTCTGCACGGACCTCGCACTGCAATTCTATTTTCAATTTCGCTACGATCTCGTCGTGCGTTTTGTTGACTTCGGCGTCAGTCAGAGTCCGATCCGGCGCCTGGTACGTCAATGAATACGCCATCGACTTCTTCCCGCTTGGGATCGTCTTGCCACTGAATATATCAAATAATCTGACACTTGCCACCAGATTCTTCCTGCAGCGCGCAAAAACCGCCATCACCTGCTCATGCGTCGTCGCTGCGTCCACCACCAGCGCCACGTCGCGCTGCACCGACGGATGCTGCGGCAGTGGCCGATACGCCTTCGTCCAGCGTGCAACTGCCAGCACTTCGTCGAGGTCCAGTTCCGCCAGAGCCACCGCCTCGCGCAGATCGAACTCGCGCCCGAGTTTCTCCTGCAACACGCCAATCTCGCCCAGTGTCTTGCCCCCGGCTTTCACCAAGGCCGATTGTGCGAAGACGCCGGCCGGCGCCTGCTGCGGCACAAACTCCACCGCCGCAACTTTCAACCGGGCCAGCAACGCCTCCACCGCACCTTTCAGATCGTAGTAATCCGCCTTTGCACTGAGTGCTTCCGCTTCCCACGCGTTCGGGGAACGGCCTCCCGTCACGGCAAGCGCGAGCGAACGCTGCTCCTGTGGTTTCCCGTTGCGTGAAGCGAACACCCGGCCGATTTCGAACAACCGTACGTCAAGCGTCTGGCGCGCAATATTGGTGCGCAAGTTCTGCAGCAGGCCGGGCAGCAGGCTCGGCCGCAGGATCGAAAGATCTTCGTTCAGTGGGTTCTGCAGTTTCACCAGCGCAAGTTCCGCTGGCAGTTGCGTCAGCGCGGCCGTCGCCGGGGCGGTCGGCGTCTGGTTCACTGCTTCCTCGTAACCAACGCCATTGAGAATCTGCCGCACGAGCCGCAACCGGTCATAGGCTACATCGAACTTCGATATGGCCGGCTCAGCACGCGAAGCGACCGATGGAATCTTGTCGAGGCCGAAGATCCGGCCCACTTCCTCGATCAGGTCCACCTCGCGCTGTAAATCCACGCGGAACGTCGGCACTGTGACTTCGATCCGATCCGCACTCTCGCTTGCAATGGCGAGGCCGAGGTTCGTCAACGCACGCTTGACGGCATCAACCGGCACTTCCACGCCGATCAACTGGTTCACGCGGCTGAAACGGCAGGCAATCCGCCGCAGTTCAACCGGCTTGGCCAGCGTATCAATCACACCACGCGCGACCTTGCCGCCAGCAAGCTGCTGGATGAGCGCAATGGCGCGCCGGCTGGCCCAATCGCAGACGCCGACATCGGCGCCCCGTTCGAAACGATATGATGACTCGCTGCCGAGACCGACACGCTTGGAGGTTTTGCGGATGTTCGTCGGCACGAAGTACGCGCTTTCCAACAACACGTCCACGGTGCCGTCGCTGATTTCGCTTTGCCGTCCGCCCATGATGCCGGCGAGCGCTACGCCTTTCTGCGCGTCAGCAATGACCAGCATCTGTTCGTCGAGCACGCGGTCTTTGTCGTCGAGCGTCATCAGATGCTCGCCCGCCTGCGCGCGCCGCACGACGATCTCGTGGCCCGCCAGCAGATTGTAATCGAACGCGTGCAGTGGATGGCCGCTCTCCAACAGCACGAAATTGGTCACGTCCACGACGTTGTTGATGGAACGGATGCCAAGTTTCTCCAGCAGCGTCTTCAACCACGCCGGGCTGGGACCGATCTTCACGCCGCGCACAACGCGGGCCGCATAGCGCGGACAGAGATCGGGTGCTTCGACACGCACCTTCGCCAGCGTGTCCACAGGCTCGCCTTCTTCGGTGAAATTCGTGTCCGGCATTTTGATGGGATTGCCCGTCAGCGCGGAGACTTCGCGCGCGATGCCGATGATGCTGAGCAAATCCGGTCGATTCGGCGTGATCTCCAAATCATAAACGGTGTCACCGCCGCCGAGCACCTCGGCGATCGGCGCACCCAGCCGGGTGGCCGGTTCAAGAATAAGCAGACCCTCGGCGTCCTCGGCAATGCCGAGTTCCTTCTCCGAGCACATCATGCCCTGGCTTTCGACACCGCGGAGTTTGCCAACCTTGATCTTGAAATCGCCCGGCAACACCGCGCCCGGCAGCGCCAGTGGCACCTTGTCGCCGACTTTGTAATTCTTCGCTCCGCAGACGATCTGCCGCTCCGTTGCGCCGTCGGTAACCCGGCAGACGCTGAGGCGATCGGCGTTCGGGTGTTTGTCGCTGCTGACAATCTGGGCGACAACGATTTTGTCAAAGCTCGCGCCGATCTGCTCGATACCTTCGACCTCGATGCCGCACATCGTCAACCTCTCCGCCAGTTGCTGCGGCGACCAGTCGAACTCCACGTATTGTTTCAGCCAGTTGTATGAAATCTTCATCGCATTTGTCCGTCAAATGAAACCCGAACCTTAACGAGGCTGCGCGACACCCGCAAGCGCGGTTTTACCCCTGTTCCCCACCCGGGGTTGTTGGCACAAGCAATCCGCGGCGGTAAACCGTTGCGCGCCAAGCGGTCATGCTTATGAATCGGCTTGGCTTGCAACCGCAAGGCGGGGTAGATGTTGGCCGACGCAGGCTTGGCATGACGAACTTCAACCGCATCGCGCTTAAGACAATCCGCATCACCAGTTGGCCGTTACTGGTCGTGGTGGTCGCGTCCTTTGTGACCGGTTACATGATGAGCAATCGCTATGGGCTGGCCGCAACAATGCCTCCGGAGAAAGCACTCATCATCCACAAGCTGTTGCACGTGCCGTTGATGGTCTTGCTGGTGCCGCACTCGATCGCGGCGGCGTGTCTGGCACTGAAGCGGAAGGGCTGGCTGTAAACGGTCGTCGCAGGGGGCGAAACGTCCGAATCAGAAGTTCACATGACAGCTGATCTGCGCGTAGGGCGCGGGGTCGTTGCTGCGGACCACCGTGTGCGGATCGTCGAACTCGAACTCCCTGTGAATCATGCACCCAGCCTCCGCTTCGATGGTGACGTTGGGCAGCAGTTTCCATGACACGCCCGGTCCGAGGCGTATCTCGAAGAAGTCAACCGTCGTGTCGTTGAAGCGGGGATCCAAACCATGCGTGTTGCCAAAATCCTGCGCCAGCCGGTACGTGCCACCCAGAATCCTCCCGCCGAAGAAGATCTGACATTGCTTGTTGAGTTCGTATTCCAGCCGTGGCTCGGGGAACATCATGTTCAACGTCCATTCATCGGCAAACTTCCAGCGGGCGCCCGCTGCCGGCACGACCCAGTACCGACTCCGCGGGTCTATCCGCAAGCCAACGAACCACTGGAGATTCGCGTCCACCAAATAAGACGCCCCCAGAATCACCGGCACATTCAGGTCATGGAAATTAATATCGCTGAAATCGCTGTAGATGCCCGGCTGCACCTCCAACCGCAACAGCCATTGTTCGCTGATCTGGCAATCGAGCCCGAAGATCCCGCTGATCTGTTGGAGCGTGTTGGGCAACGGCGCGCTGCCGGTCAGGCCAAACGAATAGCGGTCCCACTCAAGGCCGGCCCGCAGGAACAGGTTCTTGGTCAGTTCGGGTGAAACCACGTATTTGAGGCTGGCGTTCTGTTCGCTGACATAGCCCAGATCCGTGCTTCCCGTATGTGCCTTGCCACCCGCCACAAAACCGTAGTTAACCTCCAGCTCCGAACCCATGCCCGCCGTTTCGGTCGCCTTCACTTCTTTCTGCTCCAGGGAAATGTCGGCGCTGTACGCGAACGGCAGCGCGACACACACGGCCAACAACCATGCAGTGCCGACCACCTTCTTCATGAACAATTTCCTGTCACTGGATTCCGAGATCATCGTGCAACCTTTATATCATTGTCTTGGTTCAGCGTCAATTGGAAAAGAGAGGCTGGGCAGTTAGAGAGTGGGGCG
>CAZGGF010000089.1:0-7728 GCA_964524715.1 uncultured Verrucomicrobiota bacterium
TCTTGAGTTGGGACTGCCGGCGCGCGTTCTCAAACAGGACGCGAGCGGCTTCGTTGACGGCCGCTTCCGGCGTTACAGGTGCGGGCGTGGCCGGCTCGGCGATGACCGGTGCAGTGGCGGCGGACGCGACTGGCCGCATCACCTCGGCGGGCAGGTCGTTCGGCAGAACGTAATCGCCCTTGGCCATGATGGCGGCGCGATGGACGACGTTCTCGAGTTCACGAACGTTGCCGGGCCACGCGTAATCTTCCAGCGCCCGCAGCGTATCGGGTGCAACACCACGAATGTGGCTCTTGCCAGCTTCTCCAAGCCGTTGCAGAAAATAGTCCGTCAGCACCGGGATGTCTTCGCGGCGTTCGCGCAACGGCGGCAGGTGGATGCGCACGACGTTGAGCCGATAGTAGAGGTCCTCTCGGAACTGCTTCGCGGAGACGAGTTGCTCCAACGGTTTGTTGGTGGCGGCGATGACGCGCACGTCGGCACGCAACGTTTGCGATCCACCCACCCGCTGGAATTCGCCGTTTTGCAGGAGGCGGAGGATCTTGCTCTGTGTCAGCAGCGGCATATCGCCGATTTCGTCGAGAAAAAGCGTGCCGCCGTCGCATTGCTCGAACTTGCCGATGCGCTGCTGGGTGGCGCCGGTGAATGCGCCGCGCTCGTGGCCGAAGAGTTCGCTTTCCAGGAGCTGCTCCGGTATGGCGGCGCAGTTGATGGCCATGAAGACCTTGTCGGCGCGCGGGCTGTGGTGATAGAGGGCGCGGGCGACGAGTTCCTTGCCGGTGCCGCTTTCGCCGGTGATGAGGACGGTGGCGTCGCTGTGGGCGACCTGGCCGATGCGTTTGAAAACGGATTGCATCGCCTCGGAGCGGCCGACGATGCCTTCCGTATGATCCTCGGACCGGAGCAGGGGTTCGTAGGAGACGACCTGCCGCATGTCGCGGGCGGTCTTGATCGCAGAGTCGATCAACGCTTTCACCTTCGGCACGTCGAACGGCTTCAGGATGTAATCGAAAGCGCCGCGTTTCATCGCCTCAATGGCGGTCTGAGAGGTGCCATAGGCGGTCATCAGGATGATCATCGCCTTGGGGTCGATCTGGCGGAACTGCGTCAGTCCGTCGAGGCCACTTTCGCCGCCAAGGCGGATGTCGCAGACTGTTACGTCGGGCTTCTCCTGGCGAAAGACCTGGATGCCTTCGGCTAGTGAAGCGGCAGTAAGCACCTGTCGTTCCGGCGATTCGAGGTTCCGCCGGAACGAATAAAGCATGTCTTGCGCGTCGTCTATGACCAGAATTTTTTCCATGACCGGGTCGGGTTCGTGCCGTATGGTGTCGCGGCTTTTTGCGCCGATTTCACCGGCCGGAAGTCTAAAAGTCGCGCGGAACGAAGTAAATTGAATTTATGAACAGAGGCAACCGATGAAATGGTCGTTGACCATCGCCAAGGCGTTCGGCATCCGCATCCAGGTGCATTTCACGTTCCTGTTGTTGCTGCTCTGGATCGTCGTGGAAGCGCGGGCGGCGGCAGGCTGGGGAGCGGCAATGTGGGGCGTGGCATTCATCGTGGCGACCTTCACGTGCGTGGTGTTGCACGAATTGAGCCACAGCGTGGTGGCGCAACGGTTTGGCGTGAAAGTGAGTTCCATCACCTTGTTGCCCATCGGTGGCGTGGCGGCGTTGCGCTCGATTCCGCAGAAGCCGGCGCACGAGATTGCCATCACCGCGGCTGGACCGCTGATGAACGTGCTGATCTTCGCCGTGCTCTACGCCATCGGGGTTTGGGTGCCTTTCAGCGTGCCGTACTATCCCGGGTTGATGACCCTGCCGGATCTGCCGATGAGCGTGGGGGAACTGATAGGTGCGTTGTTGCTGGTGAACAAGTGGATGATCGTGTTCAACCTCATTCCGGCCTACCCGATGGACGGAGGGCGATTGCTTCGTGCAGTGCTGGCGCGTTGGTTGCCGTATTCGCGGGCAACGGCGGTCGCGGCAGGAGTCGGACAGGTGATATCGGGCGGTTTTGTGGTGTTGGGTTTGCTGACGGGTTGGATTTTTTTGGTGATCATCGGCGTGTTGATTTATTTCGCTGCCGGCGCCGAGGGAAAAACCGCCCGCTTGCGTGGCACGTTGCAGAACCTGGAGGTGGGGAAGATCATGACGCCGGTCTTTGTGACCATTGGGCCGGACAGCACGGTGGACGACTGCACGCCTGGGATCTTTCAGCGTGGCCAGGACGATTTTCCCGTGTTGGCTGACGGCCGGCTCATGGGACTGCTGACGCGCGACGCGGTGCTGGCGTCGTCGTCGCGGGACGGATCCAAACGCGCGGCGGATCTGATGACGGTGGATTTCTACCGCACGCGGCCGGACGCGCAGGTGGCGGAGATGTATGATGTGATGCAGGCCACTGGTCAACGCACCGTGCCCGTGATGGACGGCGACCAACTCGTGGGCTTGCTGACGCTCGACAACATCAACCGGTATTTCATGTTCCGTTCATCCAGTGGGACGCGGAATGGCGCCCAGGTATAATCGGGCGGCGCAGTCTTGACTTTGCCGCAGCCTGCCGCAACGCTTTGCTTACTGCTATGAAACGAATCGGCGTCTATACCAGCGGGGGCGATGCGCCGGGCATGAATGCCTGCATTCGCGCCATCGTCCGCACAGCCATCACGCGTGGTCTTGAAGTCACCGGCATCGAGGGCGGTTACGCCGGCATGATCGCGGCAAAATTCCTGCCGATGAACATGCGTTCGGTTTCCAACATCATCTGCCGCGGCGGCACGATCCTGAAGAGCTCGCGATGTCCCGAGTTCAAGACACAGGAGGGCAGGGCACGGGCAGCGGCGAATCTGCGCGCGGCAGGCGTGGACGGCCTCATTGGCATCGGCGGCAACGGCACCTCCGAGGGCGCCCACAATCTCTGGCTGCAGGAGCGCATGCCGATCGTCATTTGCGCATCGACGATCGACAACGATCTCTATGGCACCGACTACACGCTCGGCTTCGACACCGCGATGAACACCGCGCTGGAGGCGATTGACCGCCTGCGCGACACCGCCGCCGCACACGACCGCACGTCGTTCATTGAAGTCATGGGCCGCAACAACGGTTACCTGGCGCTTTACGCGGGCCTGGCGGGCGGCGCCGAGGAGATTGTCATCCCCGAAGTGCCAACCGACGTGGACGCGCTCTGCCAACGGCTGCTCGACGCGCAAAAGCGCGGCAAAACCAGCAGCATCGTCGTCGTGGCCGAAGGTCCTGTCACCGGTGGTGTTGTCGCGCTCGCCGAAAAAGTCAGCGCGCGCACCCACCTTGACGTGCGCGTCACCGTGCTCGGCCACGTCCAGCGTGGCGGTTCCCCGAACGCCCGGGACCGCATCAACGGCAGCCGCCTCGGCGCGGCGGCGGTGGATGCACTGCTCGCCGGCGAAACCGACAAACTTGTCGGCCTGGTCAACAGGCAGCAGCATTTGACGCCACTGGAAGACGCCTACACGAAGAAGAAGCCGATCGATCAGAAGATGATGGACCTCGCATACATTCTGGCAAGGTAGCGAAGTCCGTTTTGATTTCCGGATTTACCGTCGAGAATGCTGGACGATATGGCCGGCTGGCCGGATAATCCCCCCATGATGATCCACCGACGGCAGTATCACCCCTCGTGGTTGTTCGTTCTCAACCTTGTCCTTGCGATGACCCTCGGCGCGGTTGATGCCAGCCGGGGCGCAGAACTTCCCTTCGTCCGCGTCAGCCCGCGCGACGTGCGTTATCTCGAGTTGAGCGACGGCAAACCTTACGTGCCCATCGGCCTGAACATGGTTCATCCCGACGCGCGTGCCGACGATGAAGCCGGCGGGCTGGCGTGCATGGAACGGTGGTTTGAGAATCTCTCGAAGAACGGTGGCAACTACACGCGCATCTGGCTCAGCAGCGGTTTCTTTGACGTGGAGGACAAGCGCAGCGGCGTCTATGACGAGGCAAAGGCGAAGCGGATCGAAGCAGTGCTGTCGCTCGCCCGCAAATACGGCATTCGCCTGAAACTCTGCCTCGAACACTTCCGCTCGCTTGACCCCAAGTATCACCAGAAGTGGGCCTCGAAACCGCTTCATCTCGCCGCCAACGGTGGTCCTGCGGCCAACACGGCCGATTTCATCGAGGGCGAACGCAGCCGCGCTCAGTTCAAGCAAAAGCTGGCATGGTATGCAAAACGGTTCGGCGGGCGGCCGGAGATTTTTGGATGGGAGTTGTGGAACGAAGTCAACTGTGTCGCCGGCGGTGACGTGCTGGCATGGAGTGAGGTGATGCTTGCGGAACTGCACCGGCTGTTTCCACACAACCTCGCAATGCAAAGCCTCGGCAGTTACGACAGCGATTGGTGACTCAAACCCTACCAGCGCCTCAGCACCATGCCCGGCAACGACGTCGCCCAAGTGCACCGTTATCTCGATTGCGGCGCGAAGTATGAAATCTGTCACGGTCCCGTGGATGTGTTTGCCGCCGACGCGGTGCGGATATTGCTCGGTCACAAACCCGGCCGGCCGGTCATGCTCGCCGAGAGCGGCGCGGTCGAACCGCGGCACGCCGGGCCGTTCAAACTCTACGCGAAGGATACTGCCGGCATCCTCCTCCACGATGTGCTTTTCGCGCCGTTCTTCGCCGGCGCGGCCGGGCCGGGCCATTGCTGGCACTGGAATCAATACGTGGACCGCAACAACCTCTGGCATCACTTCGCCCGCTTTGCCGCCGTCGTGAAGGACCTCGATCCGCCCGCTGAGGACTTCCAGCCGTTGCAGCTTCCGCATCCGCGGCTGCGCGTCTATGTGCTCAAGGGCAAACACACGCTGCTGGTCTGGTGCCGCGATTCGCAAAACGACTGGCGCAGCGAACTGGCCGACGGCAAGGCTCCGGAAACACTCAACGGCGTGAAGCTGGACTTGTCGGAGACGATGGCCGGAATCAAGCCGGCGAGCACGAAGACCTACGACCCGTGGAAGGATCAGTGGAGCAGAGCGAAGCTCTCCGGCAATACCGTAACGCTGCCGGCGTTCAGCCGCTCCGTCGTCATTCGGATGAGCGTGCGGGAGAAATGAAACTCCAATGAAGCCGAAGGCCCTGGACTGCTGTAGGAACTACAGCTTTGTGGGTGTTTGGCAGCGGCGTGGCCAAGTACAGAAAGCAACGATGCTCGCAGTCCAGAACCTTCGGCTTCATGTGAAATGCTTGGTGGCTCTAATCTTCCTTGCCACTTCGCCAATTTGGGCAGCGGAGGACGCGTCGTTGTCGAAACTGGAGCGGTCCTACTGGCTGCACGCGTCACTGGCGTCGCAGCCACAACGCGGCTACTGGGGCATGGATTTCCCCGCAGCCACGCAGCCCACGGAGACGGAAGTTCAAAACGCAGCCCGCTTGCTGGCGGGTGACTACGCGGCCAACCGGCTCTATCTCATCTATCACAGCGAGCTTTCGCCTGCCGCCGCCGAACAGGTCTTCACGTTGTGGCGGCGGCATTGTCCGCCGGAGGTCGAGATCGTGCCGACGCTGGTGCTGCGCGCTTACGACAAACAGAAGAGCGAAGTATTCTCCGCCGGCGAGCTGGGCCGGCTGGCCGGTTTCTTCAAACGCGCCATCAATCCGGCGCGCATCGCGATCTACGACGTTTACGCGGGACGCGACCAGGGCGCCGGATTGGCGGCGCTGTCACGCGAGTTTCCTGGCGGCTTGATTCGCGTTGGCGCACAGCCGGAGGAAACCATCGCGCCGCCGTTCGCATCCGCCGTGCAGGACACGTGGAGCGGGTTCTGTCACGGCAAGACCAATGACGATTGGCAGCAGACCGGCTTCGGCGCGCAAACGCTGCGCCAGTGGGTCGGGATACGCAACGGCGGCCGGCAGCCCGTGGCGTGGGATTTGATCGTGGTGGCGTGGGATTATTCTGCGACTAAGCGCGGCGAATATCCCGGCTACGACGATGCGCGCAAGAACATGCCGTTGCCCGCCGGCCGGAACACGCTCGCGGCGCGGGAGATTCTGCGCTCTGCCAAGCCCGGCGTGCTGGCCGGTTTTAGCAGCGACCTTTTCATTTTCCATGTCAACTCTCGCACCGATCCTCACGACGGACCGGCCGGAGGTTTCTACGAAACGCTCAAGCGCGGCGAAATCTATCGCGGTTACTACGCAGTTCCCTTCAACGAAATCACCGCCTTCTTTCGTGAGATGAGATTGGGACGAATACTTGGGAGCGAAATTGGCTTTCGTGCGGCCCGCAAAGAGGGTAAAGATGCCGGCGAGGTGAAGGTCAGACGGCAATGAAACCTGTTCACAATGCACGGAGGACCGAGTTGTGGATGATCGGACATCACTGATTCAACCAGAGCAAGTTGAGCAGGTGATTCTCTTGATTCGCGGCCAACGGGTGATGCTGGACCGTGATCTGGCCGCGCTCTACGGCGTTGAGACCAAGAACCTCAACAAAGCCGTCCAGCGCAATCTCGACCGGTTTCCGGCCGACTTCATGTTCCAACTCACGGTGGATGAGACGGATGCTTTAAGGTTCCAATTTGGAACCTTAAAGCGCGGCCAGCACTTCAAGTATCTGCCACGTGTTTTCACGCAGGAAGGCGTCGCCATGCTATCGAGCGTGCTGCGCAGTCCGCGCGCCATTCAGGTCAACATCGCCATCATGCGGGTGTTCGTGCGTCTGCGGGACACGCTCAGCCTGCACAAGGAACTCGCCCGCAAGCTGGCTGAACTGGAGCGCAAGATTGAGGGCCACGACACCAGCATCCGCACGCTCTTCAACGCCATCCGCGAACTCGCAACCCCACCCGTCAAGCCGCATCGGGAAATCGGCTTTCACGTCAGCGAAGACGGCGTGCCCTATCGCGTGAGAAGAAAGCGACCATGAACGCCGAGACCTTCACCCACGACGTCTTCCTCAGTCACAGCGCGAAGGACAAGGCCGTGGTGCGCTCGCTGGCGGAGCGGCTGCGGCAGGATCGGCTACAACTGCCCAGTTGCAAATTACGGATTACGAATTACGTGTTTCGGAACTCCGGCACATTCCGGTTTCGAGACCCGCTGAACAAGGAGCGCCGTTCCAACCACTCACGCTTTGATCTTCCAATCCGGAATCTCAAACCCAACACCCCATGAACACCCAATCCGTGACACAACTGGTCCCAGTCGAACAGGTCGAGAAGCTGATTCATCTCGTCCGAGGGGAGAAGGTGCTGCTGGACGCCGATTTGGCCGTGCTTTACGGGGTCGAAACTCGGGCCTTGAACCAGGCTGTCAAACGCAATCCGAGCCGGTTTCCCGCAGACTTCATGTTTCAACTGACGATCGAAGAAGCCGACAGCCTCCTTCGTTCAAGATCACAATCTGTGACCTTGAAAGAGCGGGGGAAGAACATCAAGTACCTCCCCTACGCCTTCACCGAACAGGGCGTGGCAATGCTCTCCAGCGTGTTGCGAAGCGAGCGTGCCGTGCAGGTCAACGTCGCCATCATGCGCGCCTTCGTAGGACTGCGTCGGCTGCTCACCACCAACGAGGAACTCACCCGCAAGCTGGCCGAGCTGGAGCGCAAGATCGAGAGCCACGATGCCGGCATCCGCACGCTCTTCAATGCCATCCGCGAACTCGCCGCCCCGCCCGCCAAGCCGCATCGGGAAATCGGCTTTCACGTCAGCGAAGACGGCGTGCCCTATCGCGTGAGAAGAAAGCGACCATG
>CAZGGF010000090.1:0-2223 GCA_964524715.1 uncultured Verrucomicrobiota bacterium
GGCGAGGGGAAGGGGTGCACAGTGGGGAGGGTGGCGGCGAGGGTAGGGAGTGGGCGTGGGGAGGAGGGTGGCACCGGCGTGGAGGAGTGGGAGTTGGGCGAGTACGGGGTCGAGGTCGCGCGGACGGATGTTGCGTTGCAGGGCGCGGGCGGGGATGGCGCCCGCGGCTTGGCGCATGAGCAGCGGGTGCGGCTGAAGGCGTGTTGCACCGTTGGCCAGGCGTGACTGGGAGATGTGCTTTTCCGCTGGCAGGAAACCGTCCACCTTTTCCGGGATGAAGCATTCGAACGGGATCGGGAACGGACCCACGCCACGCGAGCCGAACTTCTCGTTCGGAATGTCCTCGGGACGATCGAGTCCCGCTTCCAGATACTTCGGCGTCATTGAACCGTGCAGGTCCACCGCGTAATCACCGAGCGCAACGGCGTGCGGGAAACGCGTGGGCTTGCCGGGATACCGCTCGATCTCGCGCGCGACCAGCGTGTGCATGCCAATAATGCGCCGGCTCTCCCGCGTGTAGGGCATCACGGAGAAGTGGTGGAGAATGGAGCGATACGGTTCGAGGTCGGGCCGATCCTTGAGCCACGCGTCAATTTGCGCGCGGTTATACGGCGTGTCGTAACCTTCATCGTTGGCGACGGCCCAATCCTTTTTGCCGAGCGTGGTCTGAATATAATAGAGCAGGTGCAGCGTCTTGAGCCGCATATTCCGGTCGGTGGTCTGACGCTGCACAGGGTCTTCTATTTCGGCGACCGTCGAGGGGAAATCATTGTTGTAGTTCAGATGGGTGCGTGTGATGGGCGGCGAGTCACCCGGGCGCGAGCTGTCCGGCATGCCGCGATAACCGATGAAGGTAGCCCATGTCCATGGCTTGGCCTTCATGTCAATCTTCCCGCCGTCGCCGCGCGTGCGCACGAAGGATGCGTGAACCTTGTCCGTATAGCCCGGCGGCGGTTGGGCCATGCGCAGCTCGGGGGGCACACCCTGCGGGTATTGTTTCACCACGGCGGTCCAGGTGTTGGCCTGCACATGTTGCGCCGGGTTGATCGAGTCGCTGGTGCAATTACCCACCCTATAGCGCGCACCGGTGAGCGGGATGACGTCGCCCCATTCGGTCGCGTCAACAAGGATGCGGCTTCCAATGCGGCGCGTTTCCCTGCCTTTCGCCGTGATGATTTCCACCTCCACGCCCACGACAGTGTTACCGTTTCTCGACACCTTCGTCACCCGCGAACGGAGTGACAGGTCAAGTACGCCCGCCCCCCGTGCATCGCCCAGCAGCGTGTGCAAAAGCCGCCGGCCCACACGGGGCTCCACGCAGACGTGGCGGTGCCAGTAGGCTGTTTCGCAGTTGATGCCCAGCGGCTGGTAGTGCGCCATGATCAGCGCACAGAGCTCGCGGTAGAGGCCGCGTTCGCGGCAGAGCGTCCGGCCTTCGTCCATGGAAGTGACCGCGGCGGCGTTCATCTGGCCGCCAATCCAGTCCGTTTCTTCCAACAACAACACCGAGCGCCCCATGCGAGCCGCTTGGACCGCAGCGCCGCAGCCGCCTGTGCCTGCGCCGGCGATGACGATGTCGTAACTGTCCCTGAGTTGAGCGGCGGGTGTCGGCTCCAGCGGTTTGGCTGTCGCGGACTTTGGCGGTGGCACCGGCAGACGGCCGACGACGTGGTTCAGGACGGTCGCCACGCTGGTGGCCGCGCACACTTCGCCCGCCACTGCGTGCTTGGACCAATACTCCGGCAAACCGATGATTCCACGTCGTGCGATTTCGGCGATGGCCTCCTCTGTCGTTGTCACTGGCTTGAAGATCTTGGCCACTTCCACCAGCAACACCGCCACCTTCGCGCCGTCACACTTCCCGCCTGTGACCACGTGTTTCTGCCAGTAGTCCGGCGCGCTGATGATGTGGTGCTCTGCCAGCACGGCGATGTCCTGTTGCACCTGTTCCTCCGCAACCTCCACGGCAGGTTTGGCGGCGGCTTGCAGTATCGCTGGCGTCACCAGCAGCAGGGCGGCGAGAGTGGGGATTGCCAATCTATTCATTGTTGGCAGCCTGCCACTGCACCCCATCCGCGCGCCACAAGAAAATCCTCCCGGCTAACGGGTTCCAGCTTCCGTTGGGCGATGAGGGTAGAGCGCCCATCCTGTTTGGGATCGGGATGGTGATTCAGAGCTTTGAATTGCATTGTTGTTGGTCGGATTTAGTCGGATTTAGTCGGA
>CAZGGF010000091.1:0-7809 GCA_964524715.1 uncultured Verrucomicrobiota bacterium
GCGAGTTGCGCCTGCGGATGGGCCTGCTTCAGACGCTGAATGGCCGGCATTGTCATGACCGCGTCGCCGAGCCAGTTCACGGAACGGATGAGCATACGGCGCGGGTTCATGTCAACTGAAGCAGATGCGGTTGACGGCGTCGTCGAAGTCTTTCGCGCCGCGCAGGATTTCGATTTCGACGCGCATGAAGTAAATGGACACATCGCGGCGCTCGACCAACGGGAAGCGCACCGCGTCCTTCTCGGTGGTGATGACGGCCTTGGCGCCACTCTTGTGGCTGCGATTGATGACGTTGATGATTTCCTGCTGGCTGTAACGGTGGTGATCGGCGAAACGGTGGGAGCAGATGAGGTTTGCACCGAGTGTTTCCAGCGATTGTTCGAAGCCTTCCGGCGCGGCGATGCCGCTGAGCGAGGCAATGTCCAGATCGCGCAGGAACTCCAGCGGTTTGCGCTCACCGGTGAACACGTCCTGGAGATAAAGCGGACGGTGGGCGCACTCGATGATCTCAGCGGTGGGATTAAGCAGGCGAATCTGGTCGCGGAGCGGGCCGATATCGCTGCCGTCGCACTTGGTGACGAAGACATAGGAGGCGCGGCTGAGATTGCGGATCGGCTCGCGCAGAGTTCCGCGCGGCAACATGTGGCCCGTACCCCACGGGTTGGTGCGGTCAATCAGCACCAGATTGAGCCGGCTCTTGAGGTGAAGGTATTGAAACCCGTCGTCCAGCAACAGCGTGTCAGCCTGCAGTTTCTCGATGGCGTACTTGCCGGCTTTGACGCGGTCCTTGTCCACGAGCACGATGACGTTCTTGAGATTGGACGCCAGCATGTATGGTTCATCGCCGGACTGGTGTGAATCGAGCAGCAGGGATTCGCCGTCGCTGACGACACGCGGTGGCGTGAGTTTCTCCAAACCGGTTAACTTGATGACCAGTCGTTCCAGCAACGGGCGTTTGGCGCTCTTGTAGCCGCGGGAGAGGATGGCGACACGGCGGCCGCGTTGGGCCAGTGCGCGGGCGAATTTCTCCACTACGGGCGTCTTGCCGGTGCCGCCGACGGTGAGGTTGCCGACACTTACTACCAGACAACCGAGCGTGCGGTCGCGCAGCAGGCGCGTCCGGTAACACCAAATCCGCGATTGGACCGCGACGGCAAAGATCTGCGAGAGCGTCGTCAGGAACGCGCGCAGAAGGTTGGCGCGTTTGCCACGGCGACGCTCAAAGATGACGTCGAGGACAAAGGTCTCAAGATCCTCGGCCCAATTCTGCAAAGGTTTCGGAAGGGCCATGTGATTGCCGGCGATACTGCTGCGCGCTCAACGTGCGGTCAAGGGCGGAGTGAGCCACGCGACAACTCTTCTCGCCCCGTTCGGCTATTGCGATGTCTTCACTTTCACAATTCGAAAATTGCAGAAGTAACTGGTGATGTTCGATTTCTCGCCCGGCGCCGCGCCAAACACTTCCGGCTGGACTGTCATGTATTCCGGCCGCTGTGCCACGTCTGCGCGCCGTTTGAACTGCTCGATTTCGGGATAAGTGTCTTCCAGCAACAGCCGGTTGGTCCTGACGAAGTCGCCGCCTGGCGGTCCGCTGGCGGCGGCCTTTACGAGTTCGGTCGGGTAAGCCTCCTCCAGCAGTGCGCGGTTGAGCTTGATGAGTTCCGGCCCGCGCAGGTTCTGTTTGAGCGCCGCCTGGGTCGTGCTGGTCAGCCGAATATGCGCGAATAGCTTCAGTGTATAGAGACTCCCGCCTTGGATGAGTTCGTTGAACTCCTGGATCAGTGCCTTTTGCAGCGCTTCCGACGCCGGCGGTGTGCTGTGCTGCTTCACGTTCGAGTCGTAGTTGTGAATTTGCCGCCGCGTATCGATGGAAAACCGTTCCATCAGAAATTTTGACAGCGGGTCTGTGTCCTTCTGCAGGCGTGCCGCCATGCTGTCCACATTCTCGATGTCGCCTTCACGGAACAACACATATTGCTCCTGTGCCGCTGTTGTGTTGTCGTGGAGCCGCGCCTGGCCAAACCGCTCCGGTGTGTAGATGTTGCCGCTTTTGAGGATTTTGTTGAGGTCGGGCACCAACAACATGCCCAACGTGTTGGGGAGAGGTTCGGTGCTCATCTGCTTCTTCGTGTTATCGGGGAGTTGTTCGAAAAGGAATTTCGACACCAGATGCTTGGGATCCTTCAGCTTGACCACCAGACCCTCGATATCCTTGATGTCGCTTTCGACCAGCAACGCTGTCTCCCGTTTTACCGACACCTTCTCAGGTATTGTGAACTCTCGCGATACCGTCACCCATGTTCTGCCGCCCTTCGGGTTGGGGAACTGTACGCGACAGCATTGTTTGAGCGCCGGCATGCCGTTCATCGCCGGAATCTGTGTCGTGGCGAGCGTGTGCAATTGCGGCTCCGGGTTGGTCGTATAGACCAGGATGAAAACATTGGCGGACGCGGCTGGGTGCCAGGTCATCACATCTACTGACGCCCGGTAGGTTGCGCCGGGTTCGCATTTGATAAACGGACACTGGAGCTTCGTGCCTTGGTTTTTGGCGACGGCAGGCGGCTGGCTGATCTCGACGACCTTCACGCCGGGTCGGGGCGCGTGATTGGTCACGACGCGGATGTAGTCCTTGTTGTTCTTATGCCAGCTTTCATAACCGAAGTCCGTGCGCCAGCCAGACAGTGGCGGATTCGCGAGGAAGTCGGCGTTCGGAATCAAATTCTGATCGGCGGTCCTGGCAGTGGCGGTGGCTGGAACTGCCGGACGAACCGGCCGGGTCTGGCCGGACACCATTGCGATCCCCAACACCAACGTCGTGCATAGGATCAGTACCCGAGAGAAGTTTTTCATCGATATTTTTACAGTGAAGTCCGGTGGTCAGTCTGGTTCAAATTCTCATTCCCGTCCAGCGTTCGCTGGTAAATGCCACAGGTTCATACCATCAGTCTGGCCCAACGTCACGCGCTTGGAAACGGATTGAGGGGAAAACTCGTTCTGTCTGGTTCCTCAGGTTATCCGTAGATGGACAGACCGTGAGAAAATCAGCGTATTCATGGATTTGCCGGCACGCATTGCCAGTCGAGTGCCGCCTGCTGTTTTTGTCTGGCGCAGGCTCAGGAAACGACGCGGGAGTTTTGCACGAAACCGCGTCACTGCGAGGGCAACTTGGATGAGCGCAGGAACTTTTCCAATCCCGCAAGATTGTCCGTGTTGATGAGGTCCACGCCTGCGTCGCGAATCGTCGCCCAGAAATTCGGCTGGTCCGGCGCGCCCCAGAATCGGACCCGCCGGCCCTGCTGATGAGCCTTCGCCACAATCTCCTTGAGCCGTGTCAGTTCTTCCTCCGGCATTGTGTCCTTGCCCCGCCACTTGAACGAGCGGCTCCATTGGCCGCTGATCCACGGGACCAGACTCGCCGGCAAATCGGAGTTCAGAGTGGCCAGGACGCCATCCAGGGCGGCGTAGCGCACGGTTTCCCCATCCAACATGTCGAACGAGTGATTGCCGCTGATGATGACCAGCACGGCTTTGGTTTCCTTCTTGCCGTCGCGGAACGTCGTGAGGATGTCCGCATAGTTGGTGAGCACGGCACGCAAGGCCGGATACAGCACATGCCAGTCGTGCTTGAGGTCAATCAGCAATGTCACCTCCGGCCCTCCGCGATAGATGCGCCCACCGTTCCGCCTGGCCCGCTCTCGCATCGGGTCGAGGTAAAGCGCCTGGAGCGTGCGGTCTGGGCGGGTCTTGTCCAGATCATGCGCGACCAGGATTTTCCCGTCCACCAGGTGAATGTCCGCCTCCACACTGCAAAAACCGTGGTCGAGAGCATCGAGCAACGCTCGGGGACGCGTGTAGTCGTTATGGGAATGGGCTTGGACCAGCGGGACTGGAGCTGTGTCGGACTGCGACCAGCCAATACTGGCGCCGGTCAATGCCAGAAGGATAGCGATGTGGGAAGCGGCATGCGATTTGTTCATTCGGTGACTCCGGCGGCATTATAACAAGGGTCTCCGCAGGCGCAACCACGCAATCCCTCGCGAGGAAACAGTGGTTGCCGTGAGACACTGTTCTCTTCATTTCCTGCCCCGGACGATCCGGAAATCGCAGAAACGATCTCCTTCCATAATCGTCTGAGTCCGTTTCAGTTTCAGTTTGGAATTGAAGCCGCTGATGAACGCGAAATCCCGGCAGCACGAGAACAGGCACCCGAACTTCTGGAGACCCAGCTGCTGATACATCTCAGCGTACTTGCACCGCGTGACGTTGAAGGAACATCGCTGGTCGTTCGCTTCAAGAATTTCGATATCGAGCGCGCCGCCCTCGCGCCAGACCGGCAGGACCACGTTCGCAAAATGTTTCAGGCTGTTGCCGCCCGCGAGCTTCGCGAGCTCGGCGCCTTTGCGTCTGGCAAGCTTCTGGATCACCCGCTCGACGGTTTTCAGGGTTCGTTCACGGCCGAACTCGTCCATGAAGGCCCTGACCAGCGGCGCTGCGATTTGTGCCTCGATCTCTCGGCGTTCCAGCAAACTCATCGGCCCTGCCTTGACCTTAGCCATGATGACAACCTCCGACTGGTGTTTACTGACAGCATCGCACAAAGCGGCGACCATCCGCAAGAGAGGCCTGCCAGTCATGCATCCAGCTCAGTGGTCGTGGCCGGTGGAATTCGAAGCCGGCGAAGAATAAGCGTCTTCGAGCAATGACAACACCGGATAAGCAGCATTGTAGTGTTTGTGCAAGAAGATCGGATTGCGTTTCTTATAAAGCCGCCGGCCTACGCGATCCGCAATGGGCATGAGGATTTGTTCGTGGCGACAGAGGACGGGTGAGATTCCGTTCACAGTGCCCGTGGTTTGCCAATTCAAACATCCGCACGTGTTATTGCAGCGGTTCCTGATCGCACAGTCGCGACAGAAGGCTTTTTCCGCTTCCGACTCGCCGTGCAAGTGCGAGCGTGCCGCTTCGTCAATGCCGGTGCTGACATGGCCGATGCACCAGCGGCTGGTCGGGCCGGCGGTAGTGAACTGTACGCATGGATAAAGACAGCCGGCAGGATCAACCGAAAGCTGGCGACGTGCGAGTTCGCAACGTTCCTTGCGGTAACAGTGTTGGTTGATATGTGAAGAAAGCTTCACCTCGAACGGGCTTAAGTAGAATTTGCGTCCTTCCTCGGTCCACTTCACGTAGAGGTCGCCCAGCCTTTCGTAGGATTGTCGCAGGGCGGCGAAGTGTTCTTCTTGCCAGGAGCCTGCGTAGTTGGGTGAAACAATCAAGTAGCGTACCCCTTCATTGAGCAGCATGCACACGGAGTCTGCAAGGTTTTGCGCAGTGTCGGGATTGACGACCATCAACACGCTGGAGTAAGGCCGTGCGGCCAGCAGCAGTCGCAGTCTCTGCAACAGCGTTTCATACGTTGGCCCGCCGTCCGGCAAACGCCTGTGAGCATTGTGGGCTGATGCCACGCCGTCAAAACTCATCGCTACCAGCACGTTTTGACGAATGGAGAAGTCCAAGAACGCATCATCGAGCAGAAGCCCGTTCGTGGTGACTTTGAAGTGAAACTGGCCGGCTTGGCGGCGCTCCATTTCGCGGGCGCACTCAATGATTTGCCGCATCAGAGAGTTGCAGAGCAGCGGTTCACCACCGAAGAAAACGATGCCGCATGAGCCGCCACTGTTCAGTCGCGACCCGAGTTCCAATGCGCGCCGGCCGGTTTCAAAGCTCATCGGCATGCTGTTGTGGGGCGGCGCATAACAGTAGTCGCACCGCATATTGCAGGCGGTGGTCAGGTGGAGGGTTAGGTGCACAGCTTAGATCGCGCCTTGGGCTTGAAGCCACTTGATGAAGTCATGTACTTGCAGGCGAAGAAGTCGCTTGGACTCCATGAGTTTGCTTGCATATGCTTTCTTCATGACTTGCCGCCAATCTTCCGGGCTCTGGCTAATGGCGAAGATATCTCTCTCGTCGACTTGGGCAGCGGGATCATACAACGTACCAAAGTAAACTTTCTCCGTAGCCTGTTCCTTGACCGTTTTGGCCAGCGAGGCGGCAACGCCTTTGAAGTCGTATTTGTGCACAGTCGAACTTGGAAAGGGGCCGCCTACATCGTGATAATTCCGTTGTGAAACAAACGTGACTGCCACCTTCTTTTTCGCATCCGTCACAGTTGCTTTCAGTGGTTTTACCCGTCCCGGCATGGTAACGGTCTTTCTTTCTAATTGCCCACCTTTGAGCTCGAATTGCGTAACGTGTTGAGGAACGCTGACTCCCGGAATGGCAAGGTTGGTCTGCGAAGCCTGCACGCCTTGTCGTCCAAGCTCTTCCTGAATCACTTGCAAGGCTTCTTCTTCCGATAGAAAGACAGGGGGAGAAACCACTATGCAACCTATCGCACCGCGCCCCTCGCCATGTTCAAAGACAGGAGCGACAATAGCCGCGGCCGCAGGGGCTCCTGCGGTTTTGTCTTGTCCGCCGAAAGCGGTCTCGTTCATTGCCAGAAGCAATGCCACGGCTCCAGCCATTTCCGGCACGGCACGCCAAGTGGGAGGAGTATGTTGAAGAAGCAGGTCAGGATCAGAGATGACCTGCAACTTGGCCGGATAGCGGGGAACACGGTAGCGTCGAATCGGATGTGGCTTCATAGATCGCTCCTGTTACACCTCAATCAAGGGATGGAAATCTTGAGGAAGTCATTGTAGCACCGGCTTCTATGGGTACAAGCGCCGAATCCAAGCCTCTTATGTTTTGCTTTCTTCTCGCCTCGGACTGGGTGTCTGGTTGTGATGAAATAGGCCCCCAGCGTCCGGATGACGACGGCAACGTCATGATGATCCACATGGCGAGAACCCGATGCGGTTCCCTCCCGATTGACTGTATTACTGCAACTCCTTCGCTATCCGCTTATCCGCTGGATTCACTGTCGTTTTCCCACAGGGGATAGTTTGACTGCGAAACCGCCACCTTTGCGCACGTCCAAACTCATCTTGTTCGTTGGCGACACTTTTCGCGTTTCCGAACAGTAGTTCTGCGGAAACTTGTCGGCATTAGGTCCGTCGCGGATCAGGATGGCCGAGTACTCTTTTGTCGCATCCAGGAACTTGGAGAAATCCACCGTCAGTTTGCGGGAGTCCCAATTGCTGAGAGCGCCCACGTACCAATGGTCGCCCTTCCTGCGGGCGATCATCACGTATTGCCCCATCTCGCCGCCAAGAACCTTGGTGTCGTCCCAAGTGGTCGGAACACCCGATACAAACTTGAGTATGTCGGGGTATTTCTTGTACTCGCTCGGCGCAGACGAAAGCATCTGCAAGGGCGCGTGGTATAGAATGAACATGGCCACCTGATGCGCTCGCGTCCCCATCGCCGTGCGAATGGTCATATGCTTCGAGTATTGATCGGGTGTTCGGTTGAGAAGAAATCCCGGCGTGTAATCCATCGGTCCCAGCAACATCCGGGTGAACACGATATCCACATTGTGCGAGGGCGTGATCACCACGTCTTTGGGGCCACAGTAATTGAATTCACCGCCAAGGACGCCCTCAAAATTCAGGGCGTTGGGATAGGTGCGATTCAAACCGGCCGGATTGGCGCAGCCGTGGAAATCGATGACCAGTTTCCGTTCAGCGCACTCACGCGCAATATTCTCATACAGCTCGATTGCGGTCTGGTCGTCGCGGTCGAAGAAATCCACTTTCAGTCCATCGATTCCCCATCGCTTGATCGTGTTGAGCACCTGTGCGTTGCCACACTTGATAAAGGTTCGAACCGGCAGCCATAGCATCAGCTTCACGCCCTTGGAATGCGCGTATG
>CAZGGF010000092.1:0-47203 GCA_964524715.1 uncultured Verrucomicrobiota bacterium
CTCCGGCGATGACCCGTGCATGGTGGCGGCCCTGCGCGCCATGCCCAATGAGCCCCAAGTGAACTTTGCTCAAGCGCATCTTGCAGAGATTATTTTGAAATCGAATTTAGTGTCAAGCTTTCAAACGGTGTCCAGACGGGAACCGTGTTCATGGTTCGCGACCCCAACAAGCCGCTGGCAGTCTGAACAAATGCAAGGGATGAACCGCGATCAACGAGGATTCCCCTGTTCGCAAGGGTTTACCCGGCCGCAGGGTGAACTGCGTTGCGCCACTGGCGAGGCGTCTGGCCCTTGAGTTGGCGGAACGTGGTGGCAAAATATTGGCTGGTGCTGAAACCACACGCCAACGCGATGTCTATGATGCTCAGGTTGGGTTGCTCGCGCAGCAAACGCGCGGACGTGTCGACGCGGCAATGGGCGAGGTATTGGGTCGGCGACATGTTGGTGAGTTGCCGGCAGTAGGAGGTGAAGCGGCTGCGTTTCAGGCCACACTGCTGCGCCATCGTGTCCACGGTCCACGGCTCCTCGACGCGGCGCGGCAACTCCGACAGGAACAGTTCCACGCTCCGGCGAGTGGTCGTCAATGAATCATCGAGGGGGATGCCCCGGCGGTCGAGCATCTCGCAAATCGCGAGCAGCAGTTCATTGATCGCCAGTGCCATGCGCGTGCGGTCAAACGGCTGGGATTCCCTGGCCGTGAGGCGCGCGATTTTGGCGAAACAGCTTGCGATAGTTGCGTCCGCCTTCCAGACCGGCTGCTCGTTGTGGCGCAACAGGGTGGTGAGCCGTTCGCGTTCGCTCGTCGTCAGGATGAGCCATCGCGGCCAGCGCCAGCTTTGGTGCGGACGGCGCATGCCCACGTCGAGAATGAGCCAGATCATGCGGCAGGCTTCGACGTGCGGCAGGCCGAGCCGGTGGCGTTGCCACGGGCGCGTGACGGTGAGATGGCCGGGACGAAGTTGGTAATTCTGGTTGTCCACGGCGAAGCCGAGCCTGCCACTCTCGATGAGAACAAATTCGACTCCCTCATTGCGGTGCCAGTCGAGCCCCCACGTCTGGTTGCAAGGCACGTCCCACGAACCGGCCGAGCGCAGTTCGGGCATCAATTTGTCGGGGAGCTTCAAACCGGGATACGTGCCATGGGCGACGGCGTCCATGCGGATCAGGCCCGCTTTCGCTGCCACCTCGACAGGCCGGCAGGTGTCGGCGCGATAGTGTTCGCGGTTGCCGCGGAAGATTGCCGGTTGCTTGCCCATGTTCAAAATCGGCCAATGCACGCTGGCGAACGACACTCGCATCGCCAACGTGTAATCTACTGCCGTTAATCAATAACAGAACTGCGCTGTCTCGAACATATGATTATCGGTTGTTTTGCTCTCATCCGTCCGTTCTCTTCACTGCGCCAGCAGTTCGAGTTGATCCGCGAATTGGGAATCGACTATGTCGACCTGACCGACAGCCACGACGGCGCCTCGCTCGGCGGCGAAGCAGGTTTCGTCGCCGCATATAGCCTCGATTCGCATCCGTTGACGATCCAGACGATGGCGCGCGAGACGGGTTTGACGCTCACGAGCGTTTGCGCCCACGCGAACCTGCTCGACCCCGCCAGTCCCGACCGCTACGGCACGACGCAAATCATCAAAGCCATCAAACTGGCGCATTTCCTCGGCATCAAGCAGGTCATCACCACCGAGGGCGACCCGAAGACGGAATTCGGCCATCGTCTCTCGGATGCTGAACGGTTGTTCACGATCAAGGAGAAGCTCCACGAGCCGATTCGTTGGGCTGCGCATCTCGGCGTGGACCTGCTCCTTGAGCCCCACGGCATGCTCACGGATACGGTCCGCGGCATGGAGTCAATCCTCGATGCGCTCGGTCACGAGGAAACCGTCGGTGTCAACCTCGACACGGGCAACAGTTGGCTCGGCGGCGGAGACCCCCTGGAGTTCGTCAGAGTTTTCGGCAAACGCATCAAGCACGTTCACTGGAAAGACATGTCCGCCGATTGGGTTGGAAAACGCGGCAAGATGTTCGGCTGCGGCATGGGCACCATCCCGCTCGGGGACGGGGTGGTGGGAATCGAGCCAGTCGTGCGCGCCCTGCTGGGTGCCGGTTTTCATGGTCCGACCACCCTGGAAGTGGCCGGCGAGGAAGCAATGAAGGAATCCGCCAACCGCCTGCGACAGTGGAGTGGTTGCGGTGTTTGATCCAGAGTCACAGGAGAACGCCTTATGAAGAAACAACGAAACCATTACAGCGTCTCGCGTCGCGAGTTCATCCACACCACCGCCGCCGTCGCCGCTTGGGCGGCCATCGGCATCAGACCGACACACATCCTTGCCGTCAACAATCCGAAGGGGGAGGACACGAAGAAGATCCTCAATTACAACCCGGACATGGAATACCGCCTCTGCGGCAAGACCGGCTGGATGGTCAGCGCCGTCTGCCTCGGCGGCCACTGGAAACGTGTGGACCGGATGGTGCCCGGCGTTTTCGGCAAGGGCAGTTGGCTGAGCGCCGACCTCAACAACAAGGATTTCCAGAAGAACCGGTATGATGTCGTCACGCGCTGCATCGAGCGGGGCATCAACTACATTGACGCCTGCACGCACGCCGAAATCATCGCCTACAGCCGCGCCATGAAAGGCCGCCGCAACCGGATGTATCTCGGCTGGTCATGGTATGAGCGTGAAAGCCGCAACGTGAAATACCGCACTGCCGATGCGCTGATGGAGACGTTCGACATGAGCCTCAAGGAGTGCGAGCAGGAATACGTGGACGTCTGGCGCATCGTTGCCAACTCCGACGGCAAGAAAGGACCCGACGGCCAGCACATCATGGCCCACACCGAAGCCGAATCCGAACAGATCGCCAAGGCTCTCGAACGCGCCAGGAAAACCGGCCGCGCCCGCCGGACCGGCATTTCCAGCCACGATCGCATCTGGCTCGAATACATGATGAAAACCTTCCCCGACCAGATCGAGGTCGTGGTCACGCCCTACACCGCGAAGTCGAAAGTCCTGCCACAGGAGAGCTTTTTCGACACGGTGCAGAAGTGCAACTGTGGTTTCTTCGGCATCAAGCCGTTCGCCGGCACGAGCCTCTTCAAAGGCAACAGCGCGCCCGACAGCCCGAAAGCCGACGAAGACGACCGCCTCGCGCGCCTCGCCATCCGCTACATCCTCTGCAACCCTGCCATCACCGCGCCCATCCCGGGCATGATCAACGCCGAACAGGTGGACAATGTCGCTTTGGCCGTCAAGGAGCGCCGCGAGCTCGACGCGAAGGAAAAGGCCGAGCTTGAGCATGCGATGGACCTCGCGTGGCAGAACCTGCCACCGCATTACCAATGGTTGAAGAACTGGGAATATGTGTAAACGTTTCGCCGCCATCATTATTTCTGCCATCGGGGCATGTGTCATCGCCGCGCCGCCACCCTTGAAGGTGGACAAGTCCGCGCCGTTGCTGCTCGACGATGCTCCAGCCAAAACAACGCCGGTTTCGCCGAAGCTCATTTGCTACGACTGCCACGGCACGTTCCGCGAGGATCCGTTCTCCATCAAGCACGCCTCCGTGAACATCACTTGCGTGACCTGCCATGGCGAATCGCGCGCCCACGCCGACGACGAAGACAACACCACGCCGCCGCAAACCATGTTCCCGCGCGAAGCCATCGCCAAACGATGTGCCGAGTGCCACAAAGAACACAACGTGGCGCCGTCGAAGGTGATTGCCCGCTGGCAGGAGCGCGGTTTGCAGAAGCTCACGCCATCCAGTCTGGTCTGCACGGATTGCCACGGCAAACACCGCATGAATGTGCGGACCATCCACTGGGACAAGAAAACCGGCAAATTGATCAACGCGCCCAAGAAAAGCACGAAGTAGAAAATGAAAGTTGAATTGGCCGTCGCCATGCGTCTTTGTCTCTCCGTTGTCGGGCTGTGGCTTGTTCCGTTCGCACTCGCGGCTGACCCGTGGCTGGTTCTCGAAGGCGATGCCGGCATTGGTCACGGCAAGCGAGCTGTGTTGATCAGCGGCGATGAAGAGTATCGCTCGGAGGAAGCGATGCCGATGTTGGGCAAACTGCTGGCCGTCCGCCACGGCTTCAAATGCACGGTGCTGTTTGCGATCAACAAGCAAACCGGCGAAATCGACCCCAACACGACCGACAATATCCCGGGCCTTCAGGCGCTGAACGCGTCCGATCTGATGATTGTGTTCCTGCGTTTCCGTGACCTGCCGGACGAACAGATGAAATGGGTGGATGCCTATCTCCAGACTGGCCGGCCGGTCATTGGCATCCGGCCATCGGTTGTCGCGTTTCGCAACAAGCCGGGAAGCCAGTTCCAAAAATACAGTTGTGGCTACAAGGGGGATGACTACAAGAGCGGCTTTGGCCGGCAAGTCCTCGGCTCGACCTGGATATCGCATCACGGCCGGCACAAGGTTGAAAGCACGCGCGGGCTGGTCGTCGAGCAGATGAAATCGCATCCTATCCTGCGGGGAGTTGGGACGATGTGGGGACCGAGCGATGTTTACACCGTGCGCACGCCGATTCCCCAGGACGGAGAGGTGCTCGTCATGGGCCAGGTTTTGAAGGCAATGGATCCTCGCGATCCGCCCGCCGACAAACCCCAGATGCCGCTTGCGTGGACCAAGTCGTATCCCACACCCAAAGGCAACGCGCGCGTTTTCATGACGACGATGGGATCCAGCCAGGACTTCCTCGACGAAAATTTCCGGCGCATGGTGGTCAACGCCTGTCTCTGGGCCGTGGGCTTGGAGGAGGAGATTCCCGCCAGAACGAATGTTGACTTCGTCGGCGGCTACAAGCCGCGGCCCTTTGGTTTCAACACCTTCGAGCGAGGCCTTCGCGTCGAAAACCTGGCGGCAAGAGAGTAGGCATCCACCCTGACCCGCCGGACGGCGTGTTTCCGCTGCGGCATGTTCTCTTGGGCCTACAGGTTGCGGTCGCTCGGTGGACCATTCCCACACTCGGCATCGAGGCGGAGGATTTCGGCTTTACTCGCGGGGCTTCATTTGAGTATTTTTTTGAAATCGAAATTACCGCTGTTCACCCAACACAAGGATTTACTCATGACTGCATCCATAAATCGCCGGCAATTCATCCAAACAAGCGGACTTCTTCTGGGAGGCGTGGCAGCGGCGTTCCCGTCGGGGCGCATCGTGGCAGCGGAAGCGGGCGGGCGCATCAAGAAGGCCGTTGGCTGGGGCATGATCGCCGAGCCGAAGCTGTCGGTGGAGGACAGGTTCCGTGTTGCGAAGGACGTTGGTTTCGAGGGAGTGGAAGTGTCGCGCAACTCATCGAAAAAAGCCGAGACGGAACCGAAGGACCTTGCGCGAGCCAGCGAGAAGGTTGGCATTCCGATTCACGGCGTGTCGAATGGCAGCAACCCCGACCTCAAAGAGGCCATTGACGACGCTGCGATCTACGGCAGTGACACCGTCCTGCACGTCGTGCGCGCCGATCAAGAAACGTCGTTCATGGAGAACTACAAACGATCGCAGGAGCTGATTCGGTCGGCGATTCCCCATGCCGAGAAGAAGCGCGTCAAAATCCTGATCGAGAATGTCTGGGCCACGTTCCTCATCGAGCCACTGACGATGGCCCGATACATTGACGAGATAGGCAGCCCGTGGGTGAAGTCCTATTTCGACGTGGGCAACGTGATGCGCTGGGGTTGGCCGCAACACTGGATCGAAGTGCTCGGGAAGCGAATCGAGAAGATTCATATCAAGGAATACAGCCTGAAGATCGGGATGAAGGAGGGCATGAGCAAGGGCTTCAACCTGCCGATCGGCCAGGGCGACATCAACTGGAAGCGAGTGCGCGAGGAGTTGAAGAAGATCGGGTTTCAGAGCTGGGCTACGGCAGAAGTGCGTGGCGGCGACCGCAAAGTGCTTGCCGAAATCTCCGCGGAGATGGACCGCGTTCTGTATGCCTGAGGGTTCCTGAATGAAAACACGACGCCAATTCCTGCGCGCCGCGGCGATGACGGTTGTTGGCGCGCCCTTCGTCCTTCCCGCCGGTCTGCGCGCCGCTTCGCCGAACAGCAAGCTCAGCCACGCGTGCATCGGTGTCGCGGGGATGGGCCACGGCGACCTCAAGAACTTCCAGAGCCACGAGCGCGTCCAGATCGTCGCGCTGTGCGACGTGGACGCCAAGTGCCTGGAGGCGGCCGCCAAGATCGTGCCGGGCGCGCGGCTCTACACCGACTGGCGTGAGTTGTTTGAGAAGGAGGGCGACAAGATTGATTCGGTGAACGTCACGACGCCTGATCACATGCACTTCCCGATCGCCTACACGGCTGTCCAGCGCGGCAAGAACCTGTATTGCCAGAAACCGATGTGTCACGACCTGGCCGAGGTCAGGAAGCTGAGCCATGCGGCTATTGAGAAAGGCATCGTCACACAGCTGGGCACACAGTTCGCATCCAGCATCGCGGATCGCATGACTGTGGGACTCATCCGGCGCGGCGCAATCGGCAGGATCAAGCACGTTTATCTCTGTTCCAACCGTACCGGGATAAGCCGTCTCAAAGGGCCGCGTCCAACCACAAGCGAAGAGCCGCCGCCGCACTTGAAATGGGACCACTGGATCGGCAACGCGCCGATGCGGCCATTTGTGTCTGATATCTATCATCCGAGGAAGTGGCGCGCCTGGCAGGATTTTGGCACCAGTTGGTGCGCAGACATGGGCTGCCACATCCTTGACGGCACGTGGCGCGGCCTCAACCTGAAGGCGCCGACGACGGTGGTCGCCGAGGTTGAGGAATCGTGGAAGAACTCGCCGGAGCGCCACGCTGACAACTGGCCGCAGAGCGAGCATGTAACGTGGACATTCCCCGGCAACGCGATGACCGAAGGCAAGGAACTCACGGTGGAGTGGTTTGATGGGGCGATGTTGCCGCCCAAGGAAGCGCGCGCCCTCAACCCGACCGACACGTATCCGACGGAAGCCGCGCTGCTGATCGGCACCGAGGGCGCCATCCTCCACGAGCACCAGACGGGACCGCGATTGCTGCCAAAAGAGAAATTCCAGGGCTACGAGCGCCCGAAGCCGCTGCCACGAAATCATTACCACCATTATGTGGACGCGTGTCTTGGCGGTGAGAAGACGGAATCGCACTTTGCCCAGACTGGGCCGATGACCGAGACGATCCTGCTGGGCACCATCGCCATCCGTTGCCCCGGCCAGAAACTGGAGTGGGACGCCGCCGCGATGAAGTTCCCCAACTGCCCGAAAGCGGAGCGTTACCTGAAGCGAACGTATCGCGCCGGCTGGCAGGCGGGATGAGGGCGGATCGAAGACTGTCCAAGGAACCGCACCCATGAACAGCACTGCTGCGGTCTCCACGCCGGCCCGCTGGTATCAAGGTGTGACCGGCTACCAATGGCTCGTGCTGCTGATCGCGTCAGCGGGTTGGGTGTTTGATGCATTCGAGGGGCAGCTTTTCAACATCACCCGGAACGATCTGCTCAAAGATATCATGCAGGCGGCGGAGAATGCGCCGGAGGTGCGGCGGTGGGGCGACGTTTTCCTCGGCGTATTCCTGGCGGGCGGCGCGTTCGGCGGGATTCTGTTCGGGTCGCTGGCCGACCGGTGGGGCCGCAAGCCGATCATGGTGGCGACCATTTTATTCTACTCCGTGTTCGCCGGGCTGACGTATTTCGTCACGGAACTCTGGCAGGTCGGTGTGCTGCGATTCCTGGTGGCGATGGGCGTCGGCGGCGAATGGGCCGTGGCGGCAACGCTGGTGGCGGAAGTCTTCCCGAAACACGCGCGCGCTCACGCATCGGGGATTTTTCACGCGACAAGCACGATGGGCACATGGGTGGCGGCGGCCGTGGGGCTCTGGGTCGGCTCGGAGTGGCGCTACGCGTATCTAATCAGCGTGCTGCCGGCGATGCTTGTGCTGTGGGTGTGGTCAAGCGTGAAGGAACCGGAAAGCTGGACGAGCGCGCGCGACAAGGCTGCCGCGGGCGAGGGCGGCAAGCTCGGCAGTTTTCGCGAACTTTTCTTCCACCGCGTCTGGGGGCCGCGCGCGCTGCTTTGCATGGTGCTCGCTGCGGTGGGCCTCGGCACGTTCTGGAGCGTGACGGTTGCAGGCCAGGATCTCATGCTGGATTTGCTGCGACGCGGCGGCATGGATTCGGTCGAGGCGGCGGCAAAGGCCAAGTTCGCCTATGGCGGTGTGGAAGCGATTGGGATGGCGTTGGGATTGTTGTCGTTCGGGCCGCTCTGCGTGCGGCTGGGCCGGCGGCGGACGTTTATCCTGCTGCAGGTTCTCTCGCTGATCATCGTGCCGATCACCTGCTACTTGCCGGCGACCTACACGCAGATGTTGGTGCTTCTGCCGTTGATGGGCTTCGCCACGCTCAGCATCCACGCGGGCTTCGCGATCTATTTCCCGGAGTTGTTTCCGAGCCATCTTCGCTCAACGGGCGCCGGCTTCTGTTTCAACGCAGGCCGGCTGCTGGCTTCTCCGGTGCTGATTTTTTCCGGCTGGCTGAAGGCGTTGCCTGGCATGAATCTGCAATTGGCGATCACGCTGATGGGATTACTGTTTGTGATCGGCATCGTGGCGGTGATATTCCTGCCGGAGACGAAGGATCAACCGTTGCCAGAGTGATGGATCATAAGTGATGAGCGAACTTCCTGATTACTTGAACGTGACGGCGGCCGACCTTGGCAAAGGCACGCCGGTGAAGGTTCGCGTCCTCGGCGACATGGCGTCCATCGGCCGCGATGTGGCCGAAGCGATGAGACAGGAAATTCTCAGCGCGCAGGCCGCGGGCCGTGCTGCGACGCTCATCGTGCCGGTCGGGCCGGTGGAACAGTTCCCGTTGTTGGCAAAGATGATCAACGACGAGCGCATCAACTGCTGCGATGTCGTCCTCATCAATATGGACGAATACCTCACCGACGACGACCGGTTTATTCCCGCCGATCATCCGCTGAGCTTTCGCGGTTTCATGGACCGGCTTTTTTACAATCGGCTCGACCCCGCGCTGGCGCCGCTGCCGGAAAACCGCGTCTTTCCCGATCCGCAGAATCCGGCCGCTGTGCCGCAACTCATTGCGCGCCGCGGCGGCGTGGACGCGTGCTTCGGCGGCATCGGCATCAACGGCCACTTCGCTTTCAATGAACCGCCTGAGAAGGGCGAGACGGTGAGCGTGGAGCAGTTCGCCGCGCTGCCGACGCGGGTGTTGTCACTGACGCGCGAAACACGCACGATCAACTCTGTCACTGTCGGCGGCGAGATCGCCATCGTTCCGCGCCGTGCGGTGACGGTGGGCATGAAGGAATGCCTCGGTGCGCGGCGGCTGCGGCTCTACTGCAACCGGCCGTGGCAGAGCGCTGTGGTTCGCCGCGCATTGCATGGGCCCATCACGGCGGCATGCCCCGCGTCGTTGATGAGGCTGCATCCCGACGCGGTGCTTGCTGTCGCCGACTACGTGGCCCAGCCGCCGAACATCATGCTGCGATGAACGTCCTTCTCGTCAACGCCAACACGATGAAGCCGGCCATCGCGCCCATCGGTCTGGACTATCTTGCTGACACGCTGGTTGCCGCCGGGCATGACATTCAGTTGCTCGATCTCTGTTTTTCGGACGATCTGGCGGCCGATGTTGCAGCCGCATGCCGCTCGTTTACACCGCGTGTCGTCGGCGTCACTGTGCGCAACACAGACGACTGTTACTTCAGCGGCCAGGCTTTCTTCCTGCCGGAGATCAAACACATCCTCGATTTGCTGCGCCAGCACACGGATGCGCCGATTGTGCTGGGCGGTGTGGGGTTCTCCATCATGCCGGCGGCGGTCATGGAATTTTGCGGCGCGGACTTCGGCATTGCGGGTGAAGGAGAGATGGCCTTCGTCGGATTTCTTGACTCGCTCCAGAGCGGCCGTGCGTGGGAAATAGTGCCCAATCTGCTTTTCCGCGAAAACGGCGTCATCCGCCAGAACCAGGCGAAGCCGGTGGATCTGTCGCAATTGCCGCCGCGCCGCCGCGCGTTCGTGGACAATCGCCGCTATTTTGCCGCCGGAGGTCAGGCGGGGTTCGAGAGCAAACGCGGCTGCGCGATGCCGTGCGTCTACTGCGCCGAACCCATCGCGAAGGGTCGCACCGCGCGCCTGATGCCGCCAGCCGCTGTGGCGGCGGAGCTGGCTGCGCTTCTGGCGCAAGGCGTGGATTGTTTTCACACCTGTGACAGTGAATTCAACCTGCCTGCCGGGCACGCGCGCGAAGTGTGTCGCGAGATCATTCGCGCCGGGCTGGGCGGGAAGATTCGCTGGTACGCCTACTGTGCGCCAAAACCGTTCGACGCCGAGATGGCCGCATTGTTCAAGCGCGCGGGTTGCGCGGGAATTGACTTTGGTGCGGACAGCGGCAACGACGCGATGCTCAGCCGGCTGAAGCGGCCGTTCCGGTCGGACGATCTCGCTGACACGGCACGCATTTGTCGGGAGCATGGGATTCGGTTCATGTATGACCTGCTGCTGGGTGGACCGGGTGAGACGCGCGAGACATTGCGGGAAAGCATCGCGCTGATGCGCCGGGTGGAACCAGACTGCGTGGGTTTGTCCATCGGAGTGCGCATTTATAACGGCACGACCGTGGCGGAATGGGTGCGAAGCGAAGGCGATCCGGAAGGGAATCCAAACCTTCATGGCGCCACCCGCGACAACGGGAAATTCCTGAAGCCGGTGTTCTACATCGCGCCGGCGCTGGGCCGCGACATTGTTGCCGTCACGCGCGAACTCGTGGCGGGTGACCCGCGCTTCTTTCTGCCGGAGGTTTCGGCTGACAACGCAAACTACAACTACAACGACAACACGGCACTGGTGCAGGCCATCGCTGCGGGCGCTCGCGGCGCCTATTGGGACATCCTGAGCCGAATGGGACAGCGATAGCTCGTTGTGATAAACAAAAGACGCGAACGAACTGACATCAACATGAGACTTCATTTTGGCTCCGAACGCGTTCTGACCGTGGTTGCGCATCCTGACGACGCGGAGCTGTTCTGCGCCGGCACGTTGGCGCGCGCAAAGGCCGACGGCGCGGCCATCGCCATCGCCGTGCTCTGCAACGGCGACGGCGGCCAGCCCCACAAACCCATCCGCAATCTCGCCGCCGTCCGCCGCCGCGAGATGGATGCCGCTGCGCGGCTGCTGGGCGCGGAATTGTATTGCGGCAACATCTCCGACGGCACGCTCGTTGACGACCGCCCGACGCGGCTGCTGCTGACAGAGGTCTATCGCCAGTTTCGTCCGACGCTGGTGCTGGCTCACTCGCCGACGGACTATCACGTTGACCATCGCGCCGCCAGCGCGCTCGCCGAAGCGGCCTCATGGTTCTGCAGCTCACGCGGACAGAAGACGAAGTCGCCGCCGCTGCCGGCCTCGCCCGCGCTGTGGTGGATGGACACAATGAACATGATCGGTTTTGACCCGGGCTTCTACGTGGACATCTCGGGGTTCACGCCGCTGAAAGAGAAGATGCTGGCGTGTCATCGCAGCCAGATGGCGCGCGGCGGCGACAGCAGTTTCTCGCCGTTGCTCGACTTGATGCTCCAGCAGGCGCGCGCCCGCGGCATGCAGGCCGGCGTGGCGGCGGCGGAAGCATTTCGAGCGTATCACGCGTTCAAACGCGCGCGCGCGTGGTGATCCGTTTTTCGCAAAGGAAAAGAGCCATGAGCCAACCCAAGCCAGCCACCTTCGTCCCGGCTGATTCCGGCGCGTTTCGCTACGTCGAAAAATCCAACCCGCAGAGTTCCAATCTTCAGTTCCTGACTTACGGCGTCTACGAGTTGAGCGGACCGGCCACGTCCAGCCCGCTCGCGCATCCGGGCGAGGAGGCGTTGCTGTTCTGCTGGCAGGGCGAAGTTACGGTAACGCTTTGCGGCGCGAGCCATCCGTTGCGCCATCATGATGTGCTCTACGTGCCGCGGGGCGCGGCTTATCAAATCGGCCAGACCGGCGGGGAGAGCCGCGTGGTTGTTTGCCGTGCGACAGCGGAGAAGGCGCATCCGGCGTTTCATGCCCGATGGAGCGAGTTCTCGCGAGACGAGCGCCGCATCCGTCACCTCAAGGGCAAGGACGTGTTCCTCATGTTCGACGTGAGCGAACCGGCGGACAAGCTCATTGCCGGCTACACAATCTTCCAGCCCGGCCAGCGTTCATGGCCGCCGCACAACCACACCGATCAAGAGGAAATCTATATTTTCATCAAGGGCCACGGCTCGATGGAAGTCTATGCGGATGAGGAGACCAAGAGCTTCGTGCGCTCGGTGGGTGAAGGCGACGCAGTGACGATCCCGCTGCTGAACTATCATCCCGTTTTCAGCCAGAACGAGGAACTGCATTTCATCTGGTGCATCGCCGGCAGCCGCTACTGGGTCGGCGACAAGAACAAGGATTTCATGACCGGCAAGGTGGAAAAGCTGACGACTTGAAACAAGGGGCAAGACTGCCCGATGGCAAGAGTGTGCGGATTGAACCCCGACGAACGGTGACCGGCTTCGGAGGCTGACAGACTGAGTTGACAACGGCCCCATAGTTTCGCACGCTCAGCCGGCGCTGAATGTTGCGCTGATTGGAGCGACTCATGGCAACTGTGCAAATCCGGAAGATGACCAAGGCGGATCGCGTTGTAGTCAGTGAACTGATCCATTTCTCCACCAACCACTGGTATCAAACCCACGGCCGCCCGCCGGTCTTCAGGGGCGCGCCGGCGCTGACCGAGGTGTTCTTCAACGTTTACGAGGCGCTGGATTCCGGCTGCGGCATCGTGGCCATTCATCCGAACGGCCGGCTCATCGGCTCGTGCTTCTACCATCCGCGCGAGACGCACGTCTCGCTGGGCATCATGAACTCGCATCCGAGCTACGGGGGGTGCGGCGTGGCGCGCGCGCTGTTGGACTGGATCATCCGTTTCGCGGATCGCGAAGGGAAGCCCGTGCGGCTCGTCAGCAGCGCCTTGAATCTCGATTCGTTCTCGCTCTACACGCGGGCGGGTTTCGTGCCGCGCTGCGCTTATCAGGACATGTTTCTCCCGGTGCCGAAGAGCGGGTTGAAGGGCCGTCCGCGTGGTGTCAAACACGTCCGCCGGGCGCGGCTCGATGACGTGCCGGCCATCGGGCAACTGGAGCTGGAGTTGACGGGCATCCAGCGCAAGAAGGACTATCGTTACTTCATCAAGAACCAAGCCGGCTTCTGGCATGCGTCAGTCGTTGAGGGCAAGGGAGGGCGGATTGACGGTTTCTGCGCTTCCTCGGGGAATTTGGGCTTCAACATGGTCGGGCCGGGTTTCGCGCGGGGACCGCAGGAAGCGGCGTCGCTGCTGTGGACAGAACTCGACCGGTATCGCGGCCGGACGCCGGTGTTCCTGGTGCCGGTGGAATGTTCGCCGCTGGTGCAGACGGCTTACGCGTGGGGCGCCCGGAACTATGAGCTGCACTTCAGCCAGATTCGCGGAGCGTACCAACCTTTCCGCGGCGTGAACCTGCCCACGTTCCTGCCTGAGACGGCGTGACAATCTCCTCTGCGCGCGTCTTGCTGTGACCGGCTGGCTGCCCGGCGGGTGAAATCACAACGTCACTTTTGCGTAATCTCAAACGGGATGGCTGGCAGCGTGGTGATCGGACGCTGCCTCGATGGCGCCCCGGTTTTGTTTGGAAGCGTGGGCTTCCCAGTTGAGGCGGTGACCGTCAGGCTGCCTTTCTGCCCGGGTTTCACGCCTGCGCCGCACTGAAACAGAATCTCTCCACCATCGCGGGACGGCGAAACCTTCTTGATGGTGATGCCCTCCGGAGCATTGGCCAACTCGAAGCGGGTCTTGTTTGAGAATGCAATTGTGGCGGCGGAGATGCGTACCTTGGCCATGCCACCGACGGGAATCCTGACGGGCAGGTCACTGAGGATCTTCGGAGGTCCGGCAATCTTATAGCTGCCCGTCATCGCAAGTTTCAGTTCGGTGGCGGGAACAAGATGGCGGTATTCGAACGCCTGCATCATGTCTTCCGCAGGCAACGCCAGATGGGAGACTTCGCGGTCCTGGATCGTCGCCCGGCCTTCGAGTTTGAGGGCGGTCGGAAGCGCGCTGATCGTCGGCTGGATGGTGAGCGTCAACCGCGCCACCGTTTGCGTGGCCGACACGGTGACGGCACTGAGATTGAATCCTTCCGGCACGTCCTTCACCGAGAGAGCGATGTCGCCGGCGAAACCGTCCTTGCGCAACGCGTACACGGTGAGCGGGATGGCCTTGCCGGCGCGCGCACTCACGCTGGCCGGCACGACACGCAAACCAAAATCAGGCTGCGGCGCGCTGATGCGCAAACGATAGGCGTGTTCCATACCCCCCTTGTGCTGTGCATCGTTGAGGTGGAGAAAATAAACGCCGTTGGCTGGCAGGGTGGCTTTCACATACGAGTCAGCCTGATGCGTCATCAACCCCTCGCCCTTGTCCGCGTAATCATCACTGAACGCGATTTGATTGCCGGAGGCATCCATGAGTCTGAGGGCGGAATCCAGCGGTGAGTTCAAGCGGCGCGCCATGACCTCGGCGACAACCGCATCGCCGGCGCGGCCCTCAAAGCAAAACACATCGGTGTCCTCTGCCGAATCAATCCGGCCGTTGATGATGACCGGCAGCGTGATGCGTTGCGCGGTCTCCGGCGTGTTGTTGGGTTCCTCCTCCAAGCGCTCCGGCAACGTGTCCATGGCGAATGGCACGACGTTGGAAATATACGCATCCTTGTTCACGGAAAGCTGACGGACGTCCGGCGCCTTGTCCTTGCCATCCACGACGAGTTTGGAGGAAGGCAGATTCCAGCCCGTCACTTCAACGGTCGTCTGCGCGCCGACGGGGCCGCCGAGCGGGAAGATGTCCGTCACGAACGGCAATTCGCCGACGGTGATGCGATAGACGAAATCCTCACGGCCACGGTAGAGCGAATCCTTGATCACAATGACGTATTCGCCGTCATCGGGAACCTCGAAGGAAAGCACTGGGTCGGGGTTGAAACGGAACGAATCGGCGTAGGCCAGTTCCTTGCCTTGCGCGTTGCGGAGCGAGAGCGTGGCCTGAAACCAGCCGGGCACAGCGTCGGAGATGTAGGGAATTAGTTGCCGCGCGCTGACGGCGATGACGAGCCGCTGACCTTTCTTGGCCGCGAACCGGTAGCGGTTGACCTCGCCGGGAAGGACCTGGCCGTTGATGGTCGCGGGCAACGTGACGGTCATCTCTGCTTTGGGATTGCTGGTCTGCGGACGTTCGCCGGATTTTTGGATGACACTCTTGACCTGAGTGATCGTCTCCGATGCCACCTCGGAGAACTCCGGTACCTGGCCGACGAGAAACGCGAGCGGGTTGGATATGCCCGGTTGTCCGGCCACCCTGATTTCGCGCGGACCAGGTTCCGCATCCGGGGCCACCGTTATCTGCGCGACAAGGATATCCGCCAGCGCGGGCGTGGGAGCTTTTCGGACCGCCCCGCCCGGCTTTCGGACCAGAGCCGCGAGCTTCTGTTTGGTTTCTGACAAGAGTTTTCCATCCTCGGGAGTCCACGCAGTTCCACCCGGCGCGTTTGCGGCAGGCTGCGTCTTTCCTTTTTCGCCATGCGGCGCAGCGGGTCTTCCTGCTCGTATCGAGGCCGCGCGTTTTGCCTCCAGCGCATCCACCTTTGCCTTCAGTTCCAGATACTCGCGAAACTCCTGGGGTGTCAGCGGCCGGGCGCGTTCGAGCATGATGGCCTGAACGCCGCCACCGGAAACAAACACCTCGTTGAGGCCCTTCAGTCTCTGGCCGCCGATGACCACTTGGAAGGTCGTTCCCTGCTGGCCGCCGGCGGGATAAACGTAGCCGATCCGTGGGGCGGGTTGTTGTGCGCGAAGGGCCGGCGTCATCGTCAGGGAAACGGCCAGGCCAAGAATCATCTGCCATCGAATCAGGCTCATAGAAAGCTCCGTCAGTTGAAAAGCGATTGCACTCCAATACCCGTGAAACACCAATACCGCGCCAACGTTTCCCGGCTTGTTCGCTGCCGGGCACTTTTGCCTTCGTTCACCTCGCCCAGTGTGGCAGGTGTTTCCACATGTCGCGAAGCTGGCGGTCTGCGTGCCGGTAATCGGGATGGTGCCGGGCTACGAGTTCCCAGAATCGCCGGGAGTGATTCATCTCGGCCAGATGGCAGAGTTCGTGGATAAGCACGTAGTTTGCGAGATCCGGCGGCAGAAACAGCAGCTTCGCGTTGAGCGAGATCGTCTTGCGCCGCGAACAACTTCCCCAGCGCGTCCGCTGTTGCCGCACGCTCACGCGCTGGCAGCAAAGCCCCGTTCGCTGGCCGACGGCGCGCACCCACGGCGGCAAATGCGCGCGCGCCTGTGTCGAGAGCCAGCGGGCCAACGCCGCGCGACAGGCTTTCTCGTTGCCGATGGGGCCGGTGATTCGCAGGCAGTCCGCGCCGGCATCGCGCACCGTCACGCGCCGCGAGGCTGTCTCAACGGCTTCCACCCGCCAAACGCGTCCGATGGCCGGGAGTTCGATCTGCGCCGGCAGTTGCCACGGCTGTGGTGGGCCGAAAATTTTCAAGTGCGCCGCCAGGCGGTCGAGCGCGGCGCGAATCCAGCGTTGCTTGCGCCGCAACACGTCCGGCACCACCGTTGGGTTGCAGCCTTTCGGCAGGACCACCTCCAGCCCGTGTTGCAGGGTCACCCGCAATCCCACGCAGCGGGCGCGGGAGCTTTCGCGCACCCGATAGGGAAACAGCGCGTCATGCCCGGCGGGATTTGATGGCGGTTGCATCGGGGGCCGTCAGCGGGCCGGCTCCAACGGTATCCGCACGTTGAAGGAATGCTCGCGCTTCTTGTCCTCATCGCACGCAAACATCAGCACCACCGGCCGGCCATCTTCGAAATAAAGCTGCGGACGCTCCAGCGAATGGAGCTTCTGCTTCTGGCCGCCTTCCCACGCGATTTCCGTCGTTGCCACGAGCGGATGGCTCGCCAGCTTCCAGTCGAAACCGTCATCGGACACGAACAACGCCGTGGATTTGCCCGCGCCGGTGAAATGGCCCGCGTTGTCTTTCACGATTGCCCAGTAACGGCTGTCCGCCGACCAGATGAACGGGTCCTCGGCAGCGAAAGCAACGCCTTCCTTGGCAAACACCGGGTTCGGATATTTCTTGAACGGGCCGGTCGGCGAATCGCTCGTGGCCACGCAGTGGAGCACCGGCCCTCCGAACGGCAGCTTGTTCTTGTCGGCGACGGCCTTGTAGACCATGAGGTAGCCACCGCCGGGCCGCGCAGTGACGGACGGGTTGGTGCAGCAGAGCGCGTCCATGAAACCCGGCGTGGGCGCAACGAGCGGCTTGTCGGACCGTTTCCACGGCCCGTCGGGCGAGTCCGCGACGGCAACGCCGACGCGTTGATTGTTGCGGTGCGTCCAGTTCAACGTCTTCATCGCCGCGCCGTCGCCCGTGTTGCCCATATAGTAGAGGTAGTATTTCCTGCCGAACTTGTGGACGTTGGGATTGTGTGTGCAGAGGCCGTCCCAGAATTCCTTGCCGCGCGCGGGCAGCGCCACGTCCTTGTGCTTGAACGGCCCGAGCGGCGTGTCACCGACGGCGTGCGCGACTTCCGAGTGTGTCACCCACGCGTAGTGGCCCAGCTTGCGCGGCCAGCGTGAGTAGAAGAGGTGGCACTTGCCGTCGTCGCCTTTCACCATCGTGCCACACCAGATGTAGTAATCGGAATCGCTGAACTTCGCCGCCGCCGGCACGGGCCGGAGCATGGCGTTGAAATCGAGACCGGCAGACGCCGGCTTCGCATCGCGCCGCTGATAGACACGCACGTAGTCCACGTCCATGCTCGTGCCATCAATCTTGTCGGTGACCTCGCCGGCCCACTTGATGATCGCCGAGCTGAGCCAGACCGGCGCAGGGCCGCGGGCAATGGCATGGGTTTCGCGGCGAATCTCCCTGCCGTCGAAATACCAGACCAGTTCCTTTTCATTCCACTCGAAGCCGTAAACGTGGAACTCCTTGGCGAGGTCGCAGCCTTCGGCACGCCACTTCTGGCTCCTGGCCCAGTGCTTGCCGGACCAGTTGTGGATGTTCATGTTCACCCGGTCAGGCCAGTGGCCTTCGTTGATGTCCAATTCGAACCGGCCCGGCGCGCCACCCGGCAGGCGATTCATGATCCAGAACGAATTGTTCAGTCCCGTCGCCGCGCCATAGCGGTAGCGGCACTCGAAGTAACCGTAGCGGAACTGCCGCGTGGTCCACAGGCTGCCGGAGGTCCAATCCTGGCCGCTGCGCTTCTCCTTCTTGTTGAGCAGGCGGCAGAGGCCGTTCTCAACGATGACGTTCTCACGCCATCGGCTGCAAAGGATGTGACCGCTGGGGCCGTTCTGAAAATCCCAGTTCTTGTCGAGATCGGCCGTGGCGCCATTGAACTCGTCGGCAAAAACCAGCTCCCACTCCGCGCCTTTGGGCGGTTCCGCCCACGCAACGCCAGCAGCGATGACAAGAAAAAGCATCGATATCCACCTGTTCATTTTTGTTTCCAGTGAAATACACACCCGCCACATCGAAAGCGAGGACAACCTGAAAACGTCAAAGACGTGCCGCGAATGTCGCCCGGCTACAGTTCGAGCGTCGTTCCTTCAGCACAGGCGAAACACTCGACGTTGCTGCGGGCTGCGCGGATGCGTTCGCTACAGAACCCGACCTGTCGGTCGAGATCGTCGTCCGTGCGTTCGGGGTCGTGGTGAAAAAGACCGAGGCGTTTGACGCCGGCGGCGACGGCCAGGTCCACGGTGTCGGCATAGGTGGAGTGACCCCATCCACGGGTGATCTTGTATTCCGCATCGGTGTATTGCGCGTCATGGATGAGGAGATCGGCGCCGCGGCAAAACTCAACGTAGCCAGCGCGGTCCAGTCCGCCCTCATGCTGAAAACCCAGCTCGTTGTCAGGGAAGAAGACAAAGGATTTTCCCTTCCCGGCAAACTTGAAACCGAAGCCGCCGTTGGGATGATTCATCGGCGCAGACGAGACGTCCATGCCGTCGAGGTGGCAGGGGCCAGAGTTTTGATGATGTTGTTCACAGCGAAAATCGAACCGCGCCTTCAGCAAGCTGAAGTCCACGGGAAAGAAGGGCGCTTCCATCTGGCGGCTGAGATACCGCTTGATGGAATCCTGCGCGTGCGGGCCTCCACAAAAAGTGATGTGGTAGTCTGGAAAATATGCCGGATCAAAGAACGGGAAGCCGACCAGATGATCCCAATGTGAGTGGGTGAAGAAGAAGCGGATGTTGGAGATTTTCTTCTCGCGTAGCAACGCCTTGCCGAGCAGACGCACACCGGAACCCGCGTCCACGACAACGGTCTGACGCGCTGCCTCGCCCTCGGCAGTCCGTATTTCCACGCACGTCGTGTTGCCGCCGTAGCGCAATGTTGTCGGCCCCGGCGTTGCAATCGAACCTCGACAGCCCCATATCTTGATTTTCACGGCTGAATATAGTCGCTGATTCTACGGGTGTTCAACAAGCACTTCCATCGCGAACCGTATGCGTCCGGCCGCTCACCGGAGAAGGTCTTTCAACACTTCTCACGCGGCATCCTATTCGAGACTGCACATCCAGGTCCCATCATAGGCAATGGGCATGAAACGGTCATAGAATTCGCGCAAATTCTTTTCCGGGTCCATGTCTCCAAAGAGACCCGGGTAGCAGTATTTCGCGAGGGCGTGGATGCCTGAGAAAATTGTCGGCGAAACCGTGTTGTGGAACACGCTGTAGAGCTTCCGGTTCTTGACAGCGGAAAGCAGATTCCATCCGGGGCGCTCCGTAAAACCCCGCAGCAGGCCGCGGGCTTCGGTCACGGTCACATCGTAGCCAAGCTGCATCGAACCGGGAGCCTTCCAGCGTGACCAGTTCTGTCCGGTGATCACAATGATGTCCGGGTCGGCCTTCAGAAGGGCCTCGGGGTTGATGGAAGCCATGCCCACGACCCGGCCGTCGGCGATATTGCGGACCTTCAGAGCTTGCAGGATTGCACCCCAGGACGTCTGTCGCTTGGAGGTGCCCACGTATCCGTAGCATTGCCCATATCCTTGCGGTCCAAGATGACCTGCTTCGAGATAGACTGACGGCGGCCGGGGAGCATGGCTTTCAATCCTGGAAACTGTCTGGCGTATCTGGTCGTTGATGAATCCCGCTATCGCGCGGGATCGTTCTTCTTTGCCCAGCACTTTTCCCAACAACAGAATACCGTTCTGGGGCCCCGTGAGAGGATCCGTGGACCCATCGAGATACACCACCGGCAGCCCGGCTGCATTCAGCTTCTCGATGTAGCGATAACCCCTGTCCAGCATGAACTTGTCGGCGATTACGAGATCCAGTTGAAGCTGCGCAAGTTGCTCGACGTTGAGGCTGTCGGTGTAGACGCTGCCGGTAATCGTGATATCGCGCAATTTCGGGAATCTCGCGACAAGGCGTTCATAAACCTGTACATCATCCATCTTGAGATCCGGCCCCCATGCCACCAGTTTCGCCGGCAGTTCCTCCCCGAGCAGCGAGGCCAACAGGTAGATGTCCTTGCTTCTCAGCAGCGCGATCCTTTTTACGTTCTTGGAAATCCACACCTTTCGTCCCGCCAAATCGGTGTGAAGGATTTTGCCGCCGGTTGTTGCGGGATTTGTGTGCCAGGAGAGTCTATTCGCGGCATACCACACAGCGCCAGCGCACGCGGCAATGACAACGATCATCGTGAGGATGGCGGTTCTTTTCATTCAGTGTGATGTCTCAACATGCCACCCAGCAGTGCGCATCCGGGCAGAAAAACAACCTCCCACCCGACGCTGCGACAAGTTCCGGCTGGCAATATGCTGCCACGGGACACGTCCTGCATTTCACAAACTCTTTCTGGTTCTCAGACCGGTAATGGGTCAGGTGGGCGTTATCGTCGAGTAACCTCACCGCAGGCGAGGATTCATACATCTTCTGGAATGAACCACCCGGAAACGACCCCAGAGCCAACACATCCCGCTGAACAAACACCTTGCCAGTCGGCCGAAGCTGGAACGTGAGGCGATGGTCCCCATCTGAAACATCCCCGCGAAGCTCCTTATATTCCTTCCAACGGCCCAGTTCGTGGAACAATCGGGCAAACATGAAATGCAACCGAATCAATTTGGATCGAAAATCCCTGTTGCGATCTCCAATCGAATCCAGAAAACGAAGCGCCTCCATCAGCAGGGCGCGATACTCCACCGCAGTCAGTGATTGATTCCAAAGGTCGTCCGGGTCCTCGGGTTTCAAAGGAGTGCCGGTGATGGAAGGATACCGGCCAGGCTCTGCTCGAATACCGACCTGCAGGATGACGTCTTCGATGCCCTCATTCAGCAGCAACTGCATCGTGTCCGCCAGTTGCGGCGCGTTGAAGCGTACGAGGATGATGAGCGCAATGACGTGAATGCCGGCGGCCCGGGCTTCTCGATAAGCCCGAAGCGTGTTCTGGAAACTGCCCGGTCTTCGAAGCGTGTCCTGGACCTGCTCAAGTCCGTCAATGGTCAACTGACAGACATCCACACCCGACTTCTGGAACAACATGATTTTTTCGTGCGGCACATCGCCGCGCGTCACCGTCTTGATCTGTTTCAGAAGCCCCTGCTTCCTGAACTCATGGGCGGCAGCGAGGGTCTTGGGAAATGTCTCGGTAAACTCCGCCTGCCGTGGATAGAAGGCGATCGTCGCATCGCGGTTGTTGTCGCGGGCGAACTGAACGAAAGACTGGAGTGCCTCCAGGCAACCGTCGAGTGGAAGGTCCGGCGCGGGTTGTTGGTCCGCCGCAGAGCCACATCGTCTGCACGTGTAGTCGCACCGCGAGTTGATGAACCACTCTAGATGATAGGTTCCCCGCTGGGCGCTGGTGTGTTTGGTTTGTTTCATATCGCGCGCGTCTTCAAACCCACCGGTGTGACGAGGGGACGGCCATCGTCATCGACTGTCACGCGGGCCGATACGTGATACACGGACGCAATCATCTCCTCGGTCAGAACGTCCCGCGGTGTGCCCGAGCATCTCACGCGCCCGTTCTCCAGAACATATACGGTGTCGGCAATGCGGGCCGCCATATTGATGTCGTGCACAGAGATGGCGGTGCTGAGGCCTCGCGAGACCGTCAAATCGCGGATGCGAGCGCAGATTTCAAACTGGTGCTGCAGGTCCAGGTTTGTGTTGGGTTCGTCGAGGAGAAGGACGGTTGGCTCGCGGGCCAAAGCCTGGGCGATGGCCACGAGCTGGGCCTGGCCGCCGCTGAGTTCTGTAATGTATCGTTCGCCCAGATCGGCCAGACCAAACTCCTCCAGCAGCGTCTGCACCAGCCGGGAATCTTCCGCGCTCACATGCCAGTGGAGCTGATGCACGCGCCCCAGCAGCACGGCTTCGAACACGGTCAGGACCGCGCGCGTGGACAGGGTTTGCGGCAGGTAACTGATGGCTTGAGTCAACTCGTCCGGCCGATAGCTGTGGAGGTCGCGGTTTTCGAGCAGCACGCGGCCTGAGGGTTTCAGCAGGCCGCAGAGGCATCGCAAGAGGGTGGATTTTCCCACGGCGTTGGGCCCGACGATGGCTGTGACACCCGGCCGGACAGCGATGTCAACGCCCTTGAGGACAGGCATGGAGCCATAGTCGAAGTGGAGTTGGAGCGCTTCCAGGATCACCAGTATGTCCTCCTCTTGGCGAGCACGATGGCGATGAAAAACGGCACCCCGATGGCCGACGTGGCGATGCCGATGGGGAAAATCGCTCCTGCGATGACGAGCTTGCTGGCGATGGACGCTGCGGACAGGAGAAGAGCACCTGTCAGGGCCGACAACGGCATGAAGAATCGTTGATCTTCGCCCACCATGATCCGCGCGAGGTGCGGCGCTACGAGACCGATGAAGCCGATGGCGCCCGCGAAACAGACGGCCGTGGCAGTCAGGACCGAGGTCAGGATCAGCGTCTGAAGACGGATCCGCTGAACATGGATTCCAAGACTGCGCGCGCGTTCATCGCCCAAGCGGAGCGTCGTAAGCTTCCATGCCTGCGCGGCAAAAACCGGCAGCACCAGCATCAGCACAAAGGCTAGGACGCCCAGCTTGGGCCATGTGGCACCCTGAAGACTGCCAAACATCCAGAAGACGATCGCCTGCAACTGGTTCTCCGAAGCCACATATTGCAGGAACGTCAGCGCTGAGTTGAACAGAAACAGCAGGGCCACGCCGCAGAGAATAATCGGGTCCGTGGCGCCTCGCTTCATCCGCCCCACGCCCCAGATGGCCAGCGAAGAAAGCATGGCAAACAAGAAGGCGCCGGCGGGAACAGCGAGAAAGCCCGCCCAAGGAACAGCGCCGCATCCCAGCACGATCGCCAGCGCCGCGCCGAAACCCGCCGCCGATGAGATGCCCAGCGTGTAGGGACTGGCCAGCGGGTTGTCCAATATGGTCTGCATCTCCGCGCCAGCCAGGCCCAGCGCCGAGCCGACCAGAAGCGCAAAAATTGCGATCGGCAGACGGAAGGTCCAGACCACCGTGCGATTGAGTGGCGTCGCGCCAGAGGGATCAAAAACAGCACCAAGGACATCCCGGATTGTCAGCATGGCCGGTCCGGTCATGACATCAATCAGGCATGACAACAGCAGCAGTATGGTCATCCCGGCAATCAGAAAAAGCCGGCGCCGGCCCAAGCGACGATAACCAGCCGCAGCGGATCGTGTTGGCGCGTTGTCAGTCACGGCAACGGTTGGCACGGCGGACATTTGAGGACTTTGTTTCTTACTAACATGAAGGTTCATCATACACGTTTCAGAACGTGTATTTGAGAGAAAACGAAATCAGCCTGGGGTCGCCAAGCCACAACCCATCGCCGGTGCTGCCGCTTCGGTAGTAGGACCAGTAATGAGTATCCAGGAAGTTGGTCACGTTGGCGGTGAACACAAGCCTGTCGTTGGGCCGGTAACGCAGTCCAGCGTCGAGAAGTGTTGTATCAGGAATGTAATGGGCATTGGGAATATCCACCGGACGCTCGCCGTAGTAATTGACGCCCGTCGAAAGGGTGATGACGCCGGGTATCCAAGGCACCTTCGGAATGTCATACTCCAAATACAATCGGGCTTGTTGTTCAGGGACATTGACAGGGACCGCTCCCTCCGTCGCCGGATTGGCAGCTTTATCTATACTCGCCTGCATCCATGTCCAGCCGCCAACGATGGTCAGGCAATCCGTGATCTTCCCCGTTGCCAGCAACTCCACTCCTTGATGAACCTCTCGTCCATCCTGTTTGTAAACGTTGTCACCCGTATCCAGATACTGATTGACCTTGTCGATGCGAAACAGCGCGGCAGAAAGATCCAGTCTTTTCCAAAGAGTCGCCTTGGCACCCACTTCGTATTGATCGCTGACGGCGGGGTCCAGCACCTGACCGGCGTTCTTGGCCGCCGACGGGGCGGTGCCGCCTTGTTCAAGGCCCTGCATATAGGAGACGTAGGTCGAAACGTCGGGGTGCGGTTTGTAAACCAAGCCGACGGTGGGCGTCAGACTGTCTCCTGAGACCTCCGGCTTGCTGGCTGCATAATAACTGCCAAAGGTTTCTGTCTCGGTTCGCGCATAGTTCACGCCCGTCAGCAAGGACCATGAGGGATCGAACACGATCCGGTCGCCCACAAGGAAGTTGTGCGTGATCGTGTTCATGTCTCCAGTCTGGCCGGCACAACTGGTGGACACATCATAGGAAGCGGGCGAATAAATGCTGGAGTTGCCCAACAACTTGCTGACGTCCGCGCCTCTCCAGAAAGTGAATCCCCAGTGCGTGTAACCGAAGGTCACGTTATGCTCGACGCCCCAGGTGTCAAACCGCGCGTCGAACAGCGCGTAGGCAGCGTCTTCCTCCTCGTCCTGCCGCGGCGTTTCCCATTCGCGTTCACTATAAGTTCCGTTGTTCGCGTTGAGAAACTTGGCGCCGATCCAGCTGTACTCCCGCTGCATGACGCCATAGCGATAAGCCGCCCGCACGGACAGGATGTCATTGATGCGCGAGTCCAGCGCCAGGTCATAGACGCCTTTCTGGGAATTGTCGTAGGTCCAGGATTGTCCGTATTGCTTGGTCGGGTCCAAGGCTGACGGGACTGCGTAGCCGATCCCGCTGATGTCAAAATAAGGTTGTATGCCTTTGGTCTCGAGACCCTGTTGATAGAAATTGAACTTCAGGTAGGTGTCATCGCACACACGGTAACGCAACGCGCCCGACGCAAGCCACCGGCTCTGTCTGCCACCGTCAACGTAAGTGTCCCCGTTTTCCCCGTAACCCGTGAAACGATAGGTGAGCTTGTCGTCGCCAATCGGGCCGCTGGAATCCACCTGTCCAAACAAAATGCCCTTGTTGTATTGGCCCATCGAGACGGAGTTGCGAGGCGTCGCTGTGGGTTGCTTGGTGACATAATTCACCGTGCCGCCCACGGCGGAGAACCCGTATAGAAAACCTGAAAGACCGTTCAGGACTTCGATTCGCTCGATGTCCTCGACGGGAGGCAGGGTGAAACTGCGGTCCGTCATCCCATCGCGCAGATCGCTCTGATCCCCCGCCGTGAACCCGCGCACCATCACGCGGGACATGGAGGAGTAACCACTGGATGACATCAAGGGCGCAACCGTTGGGTTGGTCTTGAGAGCGTCGGTGGGATTATGGGCATTGCGATTTTCGATCAGTTCGCCGGGAGTGACGTTGAGCGAATACGGCGTGTCTTTCAGCGACATTCCGCCCATCGGTCCCAGTTCCGCGCTTTCGCTGCGGTAACCGTTTTTCGCACTGCCTTCCGGAGAAGCCGTGACGATGACCTCCGGCAGATTCAAACTGCTATCATCCGCTTTTTTTTCGTTGGCCGTCGTCTTTTGCCCTGTTGAGGATGGGTGCGACGTCCCCGTGTCCTGTGCGCACAAGGAAACAGCGGCGCTCAAAGCTGTCGCTATCGCGATGCCTGCCAACCCATGCCGGCCACGCCACCGCGCATGATAGGAAATATTCGTACAGTCAGACACTCTCAGTTCTATTGCGACCGCCTGTTGTTCAAAGGTTGACTCGCTCTGCGCTCAATGACGGAAAGATGGCGCAGACCGCCGTGCATGGCCCCGCCTGCGGGCCGGATCATTTGCCTTTCTTCTTCTCTGATGCCGGCGGATTCGGGACCTTCAGCGTCACCTGCAAACACTTGTCGGGGCCGATAAGGAAGTTCCTGACCACACACGTTACCACGCCGGGTTTGGAGGCATCAGTAATGGGAATCCTGAGCAGAGCCGTGCTGTTCGCCGGCAGGATGAGCGGGCGGGGTTGGGGAACCGGAGGCAGGTTGGTCGGTTCAAGGCAGATGTCAGCATGGCAATTGTTCCGCACTTCCACATACATGCTGGTTTTCGACCGCGTGTTGGGTTTGCTGACCTGGATGCACGCATCAAAGAACGGGCGCAGCAGTTCTTCCCGGCCTATCAACTGATCCTTGAACCATACGATGGTTCTCTTTGCCAACAGGGCTTCCTTGATCCCGGCGGGGGTCGCTTCCTTGACGAAGACCAGCGTCATCGTGCGGTGATCCTGGGAGGTGCTTTCTTTCCGAAGGTCCGGTTCATGAATGTCCGTGTTTCCCAGCATGGTCAGGTTCTTTTCCAAACACCACTTGTGGGCCGTTGGATAGTATTCATCGCCGTTGGCAACCTCCATTCCCTGAAACCACTTCTTATCAAACAACATCTGATGCACATCGAGCCACTGGCCTTTCTCTTCACCCTTCCAGCCTTGGTGGTTCCAAAACACGAAGGCGCCCTGCTCATTTGCCGCCTTGATGGCATCCGTGAATTCGGGAGTCACCAACGGTTTGACGTCGTTGAGGAAAAGGGCGTTGAAGTGGCCCGGAGGCGTATCCCGGGTGAGCTCAGCGGCTCGGATCAACAACATGTTATGAGACCTGGCTGCGCTCTCGGCCACTTCATAGGATCGGCCATACTGTATCGGTATATCACTCTTGTGTGGCTGGTATTCGATATGGTCGGCGATCGCAATGGCATTGAGCCCCTGCCGCCATGTCTCGTTCACTCGGACGATCGGCCAGACATTCCCGTCCGAGAAAACGGTATGCATGTGGAAGTCGCAGGCCAGGGTCTTGAAGCCCGGCAGATTGGGGAAATGAATATCACGGCGAACTTCCGGTGGGGCAGACCAGCAGATGACTGGAAAGACTCCCATCAATACGATGGTCAATATCCGAAGTCTGTTCATGGCAGCGGTTCTCATAGTGTTCTCCTTGACATCATGGATTGTTGGCAAACGCATCGAGTCGTCCTTTTCGCATGGCGTGGTGATCGAGACGAAATCTGAGTGACAATGGTTGGCCAGACTCATGACGTACAACTTTATGCCTCTCAAACCGGAAGATGACAAGAATTCATCCAAGGCTGGCTCGACTCTTGTCCGGCTTCACGTGGTGTTTTCTACGGGTTGGGATTTCGGACCTTGTTGTTCGCACTTCGATAGCCGTTCTTCTCAAAGACCTGGCCGCCTTTGGAGGGCGAGGCCAAATAGTGTGCCAGCCGCAGTGCTTCCGCCGGTTGCTTGCTCGACTTGAGCAACGCAACACTCGCGTTCTCCTCCAACTTCTCAAACTCGGCGACGTTCACCAACTCTGTCCCTGTGAACTGTGGCACCACCGAATCCCAAACAATCGCCGCATCCACGCTCCCCAGCGCAGCGTCAGCGGCCACGTCCATCACGGTAGGTTTGAAGACCGTCGCATGGGCGCGAAATGTCTCCCACCGATTTCCAAGCGCCTTGCGCACGACGCGGCCGATGCTGGCGCTTTCGGGATTGGCCATCGACAGGCGCACGCCCGGTTTCAGCAGGTCGTCAAGAGCGCGGATGTTCTTCGGATTGCCCCTGGCCACCATGATCACGGGTTGCTGTCTGACCAATGGAATGACCTCGCCAATTACGCCATGCTTGCGCGCATCGGCGATGGTGCCATCGTCCGCGGAGAGAAAAAGATCGCCGGTCTTGCTGACGCGAGCGGCGCTCAGCAGCGATGCGCTGCCGCCGTATTGCAGGGTGACCGCCCAGCCGTGTTCTTTCTGGAAGCTGGCAGCGATGGCCTCGACGGGCTTCTTAAGGCTGGCGGCGCAGTAAACTGTCAGCGTGCCGTGCGCTTGGGATGAGCGCGACCGCACATGGAACCAACCGAGCAATCCCAGGCCCACAGCGACAGCCGCAAGGAAGGAAAGGGCGTATTTCACGATGGGAATCAGAAGGTGAACGTCGTTTGGACGTAAATCCAGTTGGCATCCTTGGCGGCGCCGTTGGCCGCCACCGAACCGACGGATTGCTTGATGTAATCGCCGGCGAAAAAGTGCCCGAAGCCGGCTTCCAGCTTCAACCAAGCCTTGGGAGAATACTTGACGACCACGTCCACCTCGGTTCCCACATACGGATCGTAGTCCGGATGGATGCCGTAGCCGTTGAGGGTTCGTCCAGCACCCGACTCGGGATACAGATAGTCGTGCGTATCGGCCAGCCAGAACCCCATGCAATCCACCGCCAGGGTCAGGTCCTTTCGCGGCGTCAGGGATGCGGTGATGTGCGGGATGTGCATATTGCGCTGGCAGAACAAATCCATCTGCCCATAGAAGCCATGACTCGTCCCGAAAAGGTTTTCGAACGTTTCGCTCTTCCCATCCGTTGAGTCGCAGTCGCCCGACCCGCCCTCATAACCCAAGCCCACGCGCGGTGATCCCCAGATATTCGTCCACGTATAGCCGCCGTTGCCGAAGACTGCGTAAGCTTGCTGGTCCAGCCGTTTCTTGATCGTGGCGTGGTAAACGGAGCCGGATTGGCCGGCCGCTTCGACGGTGTAATCCCACCCCCCCATCTGGCCGGGCAACGACTTGAGTCGTACGCCTGCCGTGTAGATGTCCCGCGCGGTGGAAGGCGTGCCAGGCACGAGCAGGGCGGCGGCATTTACTGCATGACTGTCGGCATTGCGCGAAAGGAAATAGACCTGTGTTTCATGCAACGGCACCAGCTTCTGGCTCGACGCATATACGCCGGAAAACCAGTCGTGATCGTTCCATTCATTGAAGTGGTTCTGCTGCGGCACCACCACATGGCTCGCAAACGCATCCACCGAAAACTCATCCGTCACATACCGCAACTTGACCGCATCGAACACACGGCCGGAAACACTCCAGCCTGAGTTGCCAATGAACCGCTGGTCCCCGTAAACCAGTTCCTGCCGTCCGGCTTTCATCATGAGGGGGAACAACTTGGGGTCGCCCAGTTGGATGTAGGCCTGCTGCAAATCGGTCTCATCGGCGTCCGGCGAAGGCACTCGTTCATCCCAGAACTCGTTATTGTGACGCGCTTCGGCATACACCGTGAACCACGAAACAGGTGTGTAGCCGACGTGGATCTTCTCGCGCAACCACAGTTCTTCGTTGTTGTTCGGCAGCCCCTTGCCGATGAAATCGGTGCTCGGGTTGATTCGCGCCGTCAGCGGCTTCGTGCCCGAGGGCGTGGCGGTCATTGTACTCGCGGCGGGAACCGCCCCCTGGGAATCCGCATAGCGCAGCCTGAACTCACCGCCGATATCCCATGCGCGCATTGCCTTGGATTCTGTGCGAAACCAATCGTTCAACAGGCCGGCACTCGCTGGCGCGGGCGCGGACACCACGTTGGTCGTCGCACTGGCTGCCATGACCGGCTCCGTCATCAGCCACACCGCTGCGAAACCAGCCAAAAATACTCTGATGGCGGAAAACTCTTTCGGAATAGAGGACCATGATTTCATCGCAGGTTTCCATGCTCTACACAGAAACAAAACACTTCTGTCAGCATATATGTGTCGGGAGACAAGGAGAAGGAAGAATCCACACCATTTTTTAAGAACCTGAATCGCGCACGGGGAGTTTCTTGCGTCTCCACGGGCGTCTGAACACAGCCACTCTGGACGGGAGTGGCCGGTGTCGCGATGAAGTGCTGACGCGACGGTTTTTGAAGACGTTAACGGAAGTCTCTTTCCATTTCTGCAAAGCATCCGTTGGCAATGCTTGTGATACAGCTCCATCATCCGGGTCAAAAGTTCCGCATTCGGTTCCCGAAAACCCTTCTTGAAAGTCCGGCAAACTTCGTATTTATTAGCCGCCCGCTGCCTGGGCGGTGTGGTGGCAGCACCGAAACGTCATTAAAGAAAGGAACAGCTTCCAAATGAAGTCCAGCGTCAAGAATCCGTGGATTGGTTCATTCCCCAAGATCGGCATCCGTCCAACCATCGACGGCCGGCGCCGGGGCGTGCGCGAGTCGCTCGAAGGCCAGGTGATGGCGATGGCCAAGACTGCCGCGAAGTTCCTTTCGGCCAACCTGCGCTATCCAAACGGCAAGCCCGTTCAGTGCGTGATCGCGGATTCCTGCATCGGCGGCGTTGCCGAGGCGGCAGCGTGCGCGGAGAAGTTTGCGCGCGAAGGCGTCGGTGTATCGCTTACCGTCACGCCGTGCTGGTGCTACGGCAGTGAGACGATGGACATGGACCCGCTCGTGCCCAAGGCGGTCTGGGGCTTCAACGGCACCGAACGGCCTGGCGCGGTTTATCTCGCCGCCGTGCTCGCCGGCCACAACCAGAAGGGTCTGCCGGCGTTCGGCATCTACGGTCGCGACGTACAGGACGCGGACGATTCCGCCATCCCCGCCGACGTGCAGGAGAAACTGCTGCGCTTCGCCAAGGCCGGCCTCGCCACCGCCATGATGCGCGGCAAGAGCTATCTCTCCGTCGGCGCGGTCTCGATGGGCATCGCCGGCTCGATCGTGGACCAGTCGTTCTTCGAGGACTACCTCGGCATCCGCGTCGAGTGCGTGGACATGAGCGAACTGGTCCGACGCATCGAGGAGAAGATTTTCGACCCGGCCGAGTTCAAGCGTGCTCTGGCGTGGACCAACGCCAAGTGCAAGGAGGGCAAGGACTGCAATTCCGAGAAGCAACGCCGCAGCCCGGAGGCGAAGCAGAAGGAATGGGAGACGGTCGTCAAGATGACGATGATCATTCGCGACTTGATGATCGGCAACCCGCGCCTTGGCAAGCTCGGCTTCGGCGAGGAAGCGCTCGGTCACAACGCCATCCTCGGCGGTTTCCAGGGCCAACGCGCCTGGACCGACCACTTCCCGAACGGCGATTTCCCGGAGGCGATCCTCAACTCGTCGTTCGACTGGAACGGCATCCGCCAGCCGATGATCCTTGCCACCGAGAACGACAGCCTCAACGGCGTGTGCATGCTCTTCGGCTACCTGCTCACCAACACGGCCCAGATCTTTGCCGACGTCCGCACCTACTGGAGTCCGGACGCCGTCAAACGCGTCACCGGCCACAAGCTGGCGGGTGACGCCGCGGGCGGCCTTATCCACCTCATCAACTCCGGCGCGGCCACGCTCGACGGCACCGGCGAACAGATGATTGACGGCAAGCCGGCGATGAAACCGTTCTGGCAGATCACCGATGCCGAGGCCGAGGCGTGCCTCGCGGCGACGAACTGGCCGTCGGCGGTTTACGAATACTTCCGCGGCGGCGGTTTCTCCTCGTGCTATCTCTCGCGCGGCGGCATGCCGATGACGATGATGCGCGTCAGCCTCGTCAAGGGCCTTGGTCCCGTGTTGCAGATTGCCGAAGGCTGGTCGGTCGAGATCCCGGCGAAGGTTCATCAGACGCTCAACGAGCGCACCAACCAGACGTGGCCCACGACATGGTTTGCGCCGCGGCTGACGAGTTCCGGCCCGTTCCGCGACGTGTACAGCGTCATGAACAACTGGAGCGCCAATCACGGCGCGATCAGCTATGGCCACGTCGGTGCGGACCTGATGGCGCTGGCCTCGCTCCTGCGCATTCCCGTGGCGATGCACAACGTCGCGGACGAACAAGTATTCCGCCCGAGCGCATGGGGCCTTTTCGGCGCGCAAGACCCGCAAGGCGCCGACTACCGCGCTTGCGCGAACTTCGGCCCGCTCTACGCGTAAACGGCGGAACTATTGAAGTTTGACGACCGGGGACGGCGTAAGCCGTCCCCGGTTTTGTTTTTGGCGGGAGAGAGCACCACCCTACTGGCTATGGGTCACGAACAGCCAGCCATCGCCAGTGTTACCGGTGACAGCGAAGGACATGACCGGGCGGGTGCCGAACAATTTCTGGAGAAGTGCCTTCTGCGGCGGATCGAACGCGTGATCGACTTCTCCTTTATTGACCGTTGCACGGAAGCCCTCCACAGCCACACCGGGCGGCCTTCGGTGCCGCCGCAGGCGTTGGAGCGGATGATGGCAGTGGGCTATCTGTTTGGGATCACCTCGGAGCGGCCGTGGCGGCGTTTGGCATAACCTATTTGCCGAGTGATTGGCGTGTGTGGCCGGGTCGTTACGCTGCAATCGGTCCTCAATCCGTTTCGGACGCGTGGCAACCGGAGATGAGTTGACTGACTCACACGCCGTGCAATCGGCCCTTTTTCAACGGCTTCCAAAGAGCAAAAAAGGCGACATTCTCACAGAGTCACGACACCCTTTAACTCCATGATATTGCAGCAGACACCCCAGCTGCCGGAATGAAACCAAAACTAAGCGTTCTTGCCAAACGGAGGCGTTGCCACTACAAGCGATGACAGCAATGAAAATCTTCACCTTCACCAGTGGGCCGTATGAAACGCATGCCTACCTCGTCGGGGACGAACCGAGCGGCGAGGCGATGGTCGTGGACGCGCCGCCCGGCAGCGCAGCACAGATCGCCGAGACGGCGCGAAGGAATCGGTTGACCGTCCACCACATTATCAACACTCACGGTCACTGGGACCACATGGCCGACAACGCGATCTTGAAGCGGCTTACCGGCGCGGCGGTGCTTTGCCACGCCGACGACGAGATTCTGCTTCGCGAACCGGACCGGATGCGGGCTTTTGGTTTGATGGAGTCTGTCGATCCGATGACGGCCGACCGGCATCTTAAGCACGGCGACACACTGGCGGTGGGCGGGCTGACATTTCGCGCAGCGCACTGCCCCGGCCACTCCGCCGGTCTGATCGTGTTGCACGAGCCGCGGGAGAAGGTTTGCTTCTGCGGTGATCTGGTTTTCGCCGGCTCGGTGGGCCGGACCGATCTTCCGGGTGGCTCATGGGAAGCGTTGGCCAAGGCCATCCGCGAGAACATCCTCACGCTGCCTGACGACACGCAGTTACTGTGCGGTCACGGCCCGGCGACGACCGTCGGCCGCGAGCGCGCGACCAATCCCTTTATACGGGAAATTCTGGGGGAACCGCGCCGCAGGTAGAAAAGAATGGCGCGCCTGGGGAGAGTCGAACTCCCGACCAAGAGTTTAGGAAACTCCTGCTCTGGTCCTCTGAGCTACAGGCGCGCAAATACTCGGAACAACATCAGCAGACGCCGAGGGGGCTTTTGTAGGAGACTGCCCCTCCAAAAGGCCAACGATCCGTCGTTTCTGCTCCGGTGCGAGGTTTGGCATAACGTGTCGTCTTTCGACCCCTTTTATGGCCGTCAACCTTGCACTGTTCGCAAATCTACCCCACCCATCTTCAAACGCGAGATGAAAGTGAACCGCAGCGTGCGGAAAACCATATCTCCGCCCCGCTTTGTTGTGTTCCGCATTTCCTCGAACAAACTCGTGATCAGGAAACGCCGGCGCTGGTGTCACGCAAGGCCGGGAATGCGGCGCAGGGGATCGGGGAACTCGCGGCGTAGTATGGATATTTCGTCGCGGTGCCCGTAGCCGTCCAACTCGCTGAAACGTTCGATCAGAACCTCCTGAAAATACGGTTCGCGGATGGCTTGAATGTGGAGATGCGGATGCCAGTTTCCATTGTGCGGGGGACCTCCGACTTCGGCGAAAACCGTGCCCGCTGGCAGCTGGTCTCCCGGCTGGACACGCACCGCCTGGAGGTGGGCGAAGATCTGCACCAGTTTCACCCGATGGGCAGTTGAAGCTTTGAGGAAGACTCGCGGTCCCCAGCCGCCGTCGTAGTCGGTGTCCACGTCCACCAGTATCACGACGGAATCCTCCACCACGGCTACCTGGGTGCCCTGCGACACGTTAAGATCGACGCCCAGGTGCAGGTACGCGCCCTTGGCATCGAGGTACGATCCCCGCCAAAGGTGCCGCCGGTCCTCGAGATAGCCGCCGTACGACCAGTCCACACCATGGGTGGCGTGAACCTCATGCACCATCTGCTGGCAGATGCGCGGGTCGAGCAACGGATTGACCGCCGGGTCCGTGAAGAGTTCCGGGTGACGCCGCGCAAAGGCGAATTGCTCGGTATCCAGATTGACCCGCGTCACTGTCGTGCCCGCCAGGCCCGGAAAGAGCAGGCTGTCCTGCCCCTTCTCATAGCGAAGCGTTCGGGTCGTGTGAGCGGATGTACTCAAGCAACTCCTTGGCCATCTCGGAGTAGGCTGAAATCTTCTCGTAGGCAAGATCGACGTTGTTCAGGTACTGGAGGATCAACGTGTCACCAACCCGTCCGCAGGGCAGAATGCCAGCGAAGAAGAAACCCAGTTTCTCGAACTCCGCGGTCATAGCCTGGGTGAGGGGGTCTTCGAGGTTCAGGAACAAGTTGATGCAGGCTGTCTGCTGGATGCAGAAGCGGCGCAACTGCTTGTGAACTTCGCGGACGATGTCCTTGCCATACCGTTTGACGTAGATTTCGGCGCAGCTTTCGGACTCGTTGATTTCGTTCAGGATTTCCGGGGCTGACTCTGGAAGCGACGCAGGCGCGCCGGCTGCCTTGCCCCAGGCAGGAGTTGCTCCCAGGTTCTTGTAGAGCTTGGCAATTATCTCTTGATGATGCGCCGGGGCATAGATCGTGATCGGCTTGGGCGTGTCCATGTACCTGAACGCCAGGATGACGCTGATGCGTTGCGTCGGATCACCGGGGATGCCCTTGAATTTCCAGGTTCGCGGGCTTGTGGCGAGCAGTATGCCGCAGTCATTGATGCCGTAGCGCGCCATGGTCTTCTGCGTGAAGGTGTGGTTCGCGACCGCATAAGCGTAAATGCCCGTGCACTCACGCTTCTTGGGCGTCTTCATCAGGAACTCATTGAGCCGGTTGAATGCGCCCTGGCCACGGTACTCGACGTTGACGAACACGAAGGTCAGCTCCGGAATGCGGTCCTCAGGATGCTGGTACAGCAGGGCCGCATGCCCCATGAAGACGTTGTCCTTGGTGACGGCCACTGCCGAGATCATCGTGCCGTTCTGGTTCAGCTCGACCAGCCGTTCCGGGAAGTAGATGTGGTCATCGAAGAAACTGTATCCATGCGATTTGAAGGCGCACTTGGAAACCTCGATGGCTTCCTTCTCGGCCATCAAACGAACGTCGTATGCGATCTTCTCCTCGATCACTTTCGGCTCGGCGACGACGGGCGTGGCCGGACCGCCGGTCTTGCCGGCGCCGGTTGTGTCCTTGAACAACTTCAGCAGGCGCGTCTCCTTGCCACCGGGGCCAAGGTTGACGAGTTGGACATCGTCCATCATCGACTTCATCAAATGGAAGCCCATGCCGGCTGACGAGCTTTCGAGATCCATCCCTTCAGGCTTGTAGTGTGGGATGAGTTTGGGATCGAAGGGGATTCCCTTCTCCCGCAGAATGATCTGGAGTCCCTCCGGGAGGCGCTTGCACACGATGTCAAAGGTCGGATTCTCTTCGACGTCGTAGGCGTGCTTCATGATGTTGGTCACCGCCTCTTCGACGCCCAACTCGATCTCGCTCAAGGTCGCGTCAGCGAACCCGCAGTTCCGCGCCGCCTCTCGCACCACCGCTTGCGCAACCGGCAGATAGGAGAGTTGGTTGGGCAGGGTCAATTCAACCGTTTCATTCGTGTTCACTGGCATTCCTCCGGATGGTTTTTGTTGTGAATCAGGCTACTTGGTGGCTGCTTCGACCGAATCGAAAATGGGGAAGATGGATGTGAAGCCGGCTGCGAGGAACACCTGCTTCACGAGGCCGTCCAAACAGCAGATGCGTAGTGAACCACCCGTCTCCTTGAGGCGGTTGCCCACTATAAGAAAAGCCCGAAGCCCGGCGCTCGAAATATAGCGGAGAGCTCCCAGGTCGACGACCAGTTGTTTCTCACCCTCCTGGATCAGACGCTGACACTCCTTCTCAAAATCAGGGCAGGATTGGGCATCAATCCGGTCTTCCACTTTGATGATGGACACGGCCCCCGATTTGGAACAGCTCAGTTTCATGGCGATAGTTCTCCTCTTGTATGATTCAAACGGTCATTGGAACAGCCGGTTGTTGATATCAGGTTCGGCGATCACCGCTCAAACACGAAAAGTGTTCGCAGTGGCTTCTGTCTCATGGTTACAAACGCTTCAGTTCCTTTACGATTACACCGGATTTCCGCGTCGAACGCTCTCCTCTGCCCGAGCCCGCTTCACTTCAATTGAAGCGAACCAACCAGCTTTTGAAGGCAGAGGCTACCGTCACACCGTCGACGTGTCAAACACAGCCACATGGCGCAGGAGATTTTTTTGCGCCGGGGAACCGGTCGGGCCACATCGTTCTCACCACAACAGTCATCTCAGTTCAAAAATCGCCGTGTCCGGCGTCTGGAATTCATACGTGAATTCCCTGACGTTTTCGGCCACGACCTTGTCGTTGAACACGTCCACCACCCTTCGGCACGGTTTTGGCAGATAGACCTTTTTCAGTCCGCCCTCTTTGAAGTGGATGGCCAGCAATTTGCCGTTGCAGTAAACGGGATTTTCCTCGCCGGTATATTGATGGACTCCCGCGTCCTTCATGATCTTCTTCATAACGGCGGCAGTCATCGTTTTGTATTCGTAGGCGTAGACGGATTTCCAGCCGCCCATGTCGACGGTCACAGGTCCCGGCGTCTTGTATTCCGATCCCGTCCATTGCTTGATTCGGGCGACGTCCAGCGTCTTGCCGTCCGAAATACCGGGAGCATAAACCCAGACAAGCGTCCGGCCGTTCTTGCAGACATGCTTCTTCAATATGTCCGCTCTTTCGGGCGTAATCAGAATGGTGGCCGGCAGGAAGACGACCTTGTAGCGGGAGAGATTAATGAACGGGATGTCGTTGAACGAATAGACATCAAACGGCGTCCCCGTTTTGTTGAGCGTATCCCGGAATCGCCGGGCCATTGCAGAAGCCTCGGGCATCTTCTCGTTGACGCCGAACACGCTCTGTGGATCGGCAATCAACAACGCCTCGGCGGCAGAGGGGGATTTGTCGCCGATGTACTTGTCGGAGATCAGCTTCAATCGCCGAATGACGTCCCGGGTCTCCTGCGTTCCATACCAGCCTCCCCACATATCGAACCACCAAAGGGAACAATGGTTGATCAGGGCAAAGGCTGCCTCGCGTTTCAGTCCTGCGTTGTCATCCGCCTGTGTCTTCCAGGATTCCTTGGTGACCACGTGCGTTCGGTGATCGATTTCGTGGAGGTAACGTTTCCCGTAACGCAGGAGGGTCCCGTGAACGAGTTGCGGGCCGGACCCGCCCCCGATCTGCCGGTCATTGTACGTGCCGGGACTGATGAAGAAATCGATGTCGCGGCTGGCCATGACCCGCTCATAATCCTGATGGCCAAACGAGGTGAGTTTCGAATCGCTCACCAGATAGTACCCAAAGAAAACTCCGATTTCCTTTTGGGCCGGGATTTTCTCCCGGGCTGTTTTTGCGAATTGCAGGATGGCTGACCCGATGACCTCGTTGTGGAAACGCCAGTATTGAATTTTGTCCATCTCGGTCGCGGGATCGTAGATGACGTTTTCGTGGGCAGCCCTGGCCAGCTTGGTTTCGCCCGGCACATCGGCATCAAAGCGGAAACCCTTGGCTGAACACCAAGCCCTCCATGCAGCGTTCTTGACCCGGCTGGAACGTCCTCGATCGTATTCATACCATTCAGAAGTTCCCCCGCCGGAGAGAATGTAGGCCTTGATCTTGTCGCCGTATTTCTTTTCGGAATAGGCGATAAAATCGACCATCCACTGCGTCGTGATCTTGATCCAGTCGGGATCGGCGGCCGCATGGCTGATTTCCGCAAAGGAATCCAAGGCGAACCGGCGCGTCAACCAGTAGGGGGTGTTGAGGTCAATCATGCAAAGGAACGTTGCATTTGGATTGGCTCCCAACAGGTCATCCACCTGTTTGTCGTAGGCGGCAAAATCGTACTTCTTGATTCCCTTCCATATCAAAGGGTACTTGCAGTACTCGAAGCCGATGGAATTGATGGCGTTGGCCGCGAAAAAAGCCCGCGTATTGATGCCCATCTGCGCGAACGTGCGGGTCATGTCCAATTCAGGCCAAAAAGACCGGTAACAATAGTAGATGTTCTTGTCGACGGCCTCCGAAGCGCAGACCTTCGCGACGGCGATTTTCGGCGGGGCTTCCGCCGGGACCGGGCTCCCTGCCTGAACGTTGGATGTGAGAACGATCAATGCGATCAGCAATGGCTTGATGGAATAGTTCATAAGTTATCTTCGTGCCACGATTCGGTTGCCACGATCCTGCCAGCCAGAGGCCGGGGGTTTTATCCTTTGAGCGCTAAATTGACCGGAGAGTTGGTTTTCCATGCACCACGGGTGAAATCAGGAATGTCCACCGAAGCGGAACGGTTCGCCACGGATTGTTCGCTCAAGGGGGCTATGGAACTCCATGAAGCGGCGTCATACACATCCTGGTCAAGAGGCAGGCCGTGGCGCAGGCAGTAGATCAGCCTCCAGTCCATGATGAAGTCCATTCCCCCGTGGCCGCCAACCTTTTTGGCCATCTCCCCAACGCGTTTGACGATTTCGGGCGTGTACTTCTCCTCGAGCTGTTTCATTTTCTTTTCCTGCAACCAATCGTGCCCGGTGGAGATGCGCGCAGGCAACGGCCACTTCTGCGCCGTGGCTTTTGTGCCGTTCACCAGATAAGCGCGCGAATAAGGACGCGGACTGGCCACGTCGTGTTGAGAGACGATGGTCCGGCCTTTGAACGTGCGCACCACCGTGGTGTTGACCGTCCCGCGATAAGACTTCCCGGCAAAGGGCTTGTAGAAAGCGTCCTGGGAAGCCAGCTGGTTGACTTGGGCGGCCATCAGGAAATCGGCGGATTGCATGGACACCATGTACTCCATCTTGTCGCCACGATTGATGTTCATGACCTGGCAGATGGGGCCCATGCCGTGCGTTGGATAAATATTCCCGTTGCGGGTTTCCTCCTTCAGCCTCCACATTTCCGCATAGCCGTCCTTCTTCAAATATCCCGGGCTATTGTGGTGAACATACGATCCCTCGCCATGGATGATTTCGCCGAAGAATCCCTGCTGCGCCATGTTCAGAACCTGCAACTCGAAGAAATCGTAACAGCAATTCTCGAGCATCATGCAATGTTTCCGGGTGCGTTCCGAGGTCTCGACCAACTGCCAGCATTCATCAATGGTCTTGGCTGCCGGGACTTCAGTGGCCGCGTGTTTGCCGCACTCCATCGCATGAACGGCCATGGATGCGTGACATGCCCACGGCGTGACGATGTAGACAAGATCAACATCCGGGTGTTCGCAGACGGACTTCCAGATTTCCTTGTTGCCGGAACAGCCCTTTGCGCGGGGCAGCTTTTGCTGCTCAAGCATCTGCTGGCATTTCTCCACGCGGTCTTCGTACTGATCACAGAGCGCGACAACCTCGACGTTCTCGATCAAGGTCAAACGCCGGAGAGCCGCGGTGCCGCGCGCCCCCAACCCAATCAGGCCGATCCTGACTTTGTCCAACTTGGGCGCCGCATAACCGCACATGTTGAATTGCTGCCTGGAGAGTTTTCCCTGCGAGGAACCGGTTTTCGAATTCAGTTCACAGACAGCGGCTGCGCCGGCAATGCCGTTCACGATGGCGCCCGTGCTCAACAAGGTGGCTTTCAAGAAGGTTCTTCTGTTCGATTTCATGGCTGCAAGCAGACCTTTCTCACATGCCCCCTCCTACAAACCATCGCGGCGCCGCCCAGGATCACCGGCCAACTCTGTATCACCTTTGACGATGCCATCAAGCCTTTCTTGCCGCGCCAAGGATGACATCCGCTCTCTTGGGCGGAACAAACAACGATCGAGAAAGGCGACAAGAAGACTCCAATTGTCTTCACAGCGTGTCTGGAAAATTGGTCCCTCAACGGGTCTTGAGACGGCGGCGCGATGAGTTGAAGCATTGCCCTCACGGGACGAGTGGGTTATAATTTGTCCCAAGACCAATTCCATCCACGGAGGTTTATATGATACCTCGCCCTGCATACGTCAGCGTCATCGATCCCATCAGCCTCGCAATTGAACGGGTTAAAAACATGCTGTTTCGTCCGTTCGACCTGACCAAGTGGATGACCATCGGTTTTTGCGCATGGTTGGCCACCCTTGGCGAGAACGGGTTTGGCGGCGGTAATTTCAATTCTCCTTCGCAAGGACACGGCAAGGATATCCATCGTGAGGTGGAAGAGCTCAAGGTGTTCGTGATGGCCAACCTCAACTGGATCATTCCGCTGGCGGTCGTGCTGATCATTTTTTGCATCGCGCTGGGAATCGTGTTCCTCTGGCTCAACAGCCGTGGGCAATTCATGTTCCTGCACTGTGTGGCCCTCGATGTGGCCGAGGTCGCTGTGCCATGGCACAAATTCCAAGTCCAGGGCAACAGCCTGTTCTGGTTTCGGTTTGTGGTGGGCATGATCGGGACCGTGCTGACGTTGCCGTTGCTCGTCATGTGCTTCTTCCCCATCTATAGAATGTTCTCCGCCAGGAAATTCATCACTGGAGACCTCATGGAATTGATCGTTGTGGTTGTCGTGCTGATGGTCCTGGGTTGCTTTGCCCTGATCATTACGAAACTCACCACGGATTTCGTCGTGCCAATCATGTTCCTGCGGGGCAGCAAATGTGTGGCGGCGTGGCGGGAATTCCTGTCGCTCCTACCCTTCAACGTGGGGCGTTTCGTCCTGTATCTCCTGTTCCAGATCGTGTTGCACATGGCGATTGGCATACTCCTGATCATGATTCTGGTCGGGACTTGCTGCCTTCTCTGCATCGGTTGTTGCCTGTTGATGCTTCCCTACATCGGCACGGTGATGCTCCTGCCAGTCCTGGTCTTTGAGCGGTCCTACACGCTTTACTATCTCCAGCAATACGGCAGTGATTTCGACGTGTTCAGATCAGCCTGTCCGCCCGCAGTCGCCTCGCAGGTGTAGGAACGGGCATGCCATCGCCACTCAAACGTTCAACAGGACGCTGGGCGATTGGCGGGACATTCTCAAACGAACAGCAACAATGCAGCTTTCACCGCATTGTTGCTGACCTCGTCGAAGGAGGGCAGGTCGCGCTGGCGCACACGGAGTTCGCGCCTCACCAATGGCGATAATGCCAGCCCCCGTACCCGAAATAGAAACGCACCGGCGGCCCGTAGTAGCGCGGCGGTGGGGGATAGTAATAGTACGACGGGTAGGGGTAATAGTAGACCGTTGGCGGTGGGGCCGCGTAATAGACCGGAGGATCCGGCGGCAGGGCGCGCACCACTTGCGTATCGGCCAGTCCGCCAACGTACTCCCGGCCGCTCGTGGTGTTAGTCACAAGAGGCGCGGGTTCGGCGGGCTTGACGGCTGGCGGGGCCGTGGGAGCGGGAGCTTGCATCGCTGCTACAACACGGTCACTGACGCCGTCGCGTTTGAGAGAGTCGATATCCTGCGCGGCCAGTTGAAAACTTGAGCCGGTGGACTGAATGGTCTGGATGATCACGTCATCGCTGATGCCGGCCTTCGACATCCTGACGATGTCGCCGCTGGTTAGCGAAACCACCGCACCCAGCGCCGTCGCCAGAGCACCGGCCAAAAACGATCCGACGATTGCTGAGGTTTTCCATGTCTTCATAACACCTCCTTGGACGCTTTGCGGCCGGGTCTATTCAATACGGCACGCCACCCCCGCAGGTCTTGAAGCAAGTGGCTGAAACGCAGGGAGTTGGACCTCCAGGCAGACAGCTTAATTTCAGCCCGGTAGGGGAGCGAAACAAGTGGCCATTTGGAAGGATATACTTAAGGACACGCCAAGGAATTCTTGAACCGCACGCGCTTTTGCTGAAGACTTCGGCCGCCATGAATAATCGTCATCTCCTCTCCCGCCGTGACTTCCTCACCCGCGCCGCGCTTTCCGGGGTTGCTGCCGCTCTCTGGCACCGCGACGCCTCCGCCGCGTCATCCGGCGGGAAGTTCTCGCCGCAGATTCCCGTGTTCAGCAAGCTTTATCAGGAACTGAAACTCAACTTTGACGAGGCCGCCGCACTGACGGCCGAAGCGGGCCTCGACGGCGTGGATTGCCCCGTGCGGCCCAAGGGCGAGATCGAGCCGGAGCGCGCGGCCGACGAGATGCCGCGTTACGCCGAGGCGCTGCGCAAGCGCAAGCTGGACATGCTGCTGATCACCACCGGCATCAACAGCGTTTCCTCACCGCACGCGGAGACCGTTCTGCGCACCGCGAAGAAACTTGGCATCCGCTACTACCGGCTCGGCTTCAGCACCAACACCAAACAGAAGCTCGCCGGGGTGTCTATCCCCGAGATCAAGGCCCAGTTGCGCGAGCTGGCGGCGTTGAACAAACAGCTCGGCCTCACAGGCGTCATCCAGAATCACTCGCCGTCCGGCCGCAGCACCTACGTCGGCGGCGACCTCAATGAGATGTATGAGATCGTAAAGGATTTCAATCCCGACGAAATTGGCGTTGCGTTCGACCTCTGCCACGCGCTGATCGTCCACGGCGACGACTGGACGGCCCGATTTGACCAACTCAAGCCACACATCAAGGTCGCCTACGTGAAGGACGTCAAGCGTCCGCGGCAGCTCACGCCGTTCGGCGAGGGCGAGTTCAGCAAGACCGATTATTTCAAGCGGCTCAAGCAGATGAACCTCACGGCACCGCTCTCGATGCACATCGAGTATGAGTGGCACCCCAAAGGCCAGCCGACGACCCGCGAGGCGATGCTGAAGATGCTTCAGCAGAACCTGCGCGTCCTCAAGGGCTGGCTCGCCGAGGCTTGATCTGGTCCGCCGGAGTCTACGACGCAGACTATCCGCGGACAGCGCGAGAACCGATGAAGAATCCGGTGGTCAGGAGCGTTCCCCTGAACGTCCTGACCACTGAAATCCAAGCTGCTTCAGAACCTGCTGCCGCTCAAGCGAGCGCTTCTTTGCAGTACTGAACACACTTGCCCACTTCCCGCACCGCGTTTGAGTCCGCGGGAATCTTGTACTCAAGCTCGATGTCGGCCGGGAACGTCCACTTTTCCTTCCTGACCAGTTGGAGGACTTCCTTGATCGGCGTTTTGCCCTGGCCCCAAGGCAGATTGCCGCCGTCGGCAGTCCGGTCTTTCAGGTGCAGGCTGACAATGCGGTCGTGGTATTTTTCAATCACCGGAATCGGGGACAGTCCCTTGGAGCCGGCGAAATAGTGGCCGATGTCGAAGTTGAAGCCGATGTATTGGCCGAACTCGAGAATCGGATCGGGCTTGTCCATCACCGGGTAGTTGTTCGTGTGATTGTGGAAGGCGACCCAGATCTTGTGCTTGTCGGCGAACGGCGCAAGTTTCTTGGCCAGCGGCTCCGAACGCTCGGTGGTGATGCCCACGCAGCCCAGCGCCTTCGCAATCCGGAAATTGAAATCGATCTCCTCGTCCGACGAGCCAAAACCGGTCTTGTGGATGTGGATGTTGACGCCCGCGTCGTTGTACATTTTGCGCAGCTCCTGACATTTCGCCAGTTGGGCTTCGCGTTGTTCGTCGGTCGGCTTCGGCGGTGGCGGCGCTGCGGGAGCGCCCTTGGCCTTGCTGCCACCTCCACCGGCAATCTTGGCATACGCTTGTATCGGCCCGCCCATCAATTCCACTTCGCTGAGGCCATCCTCAAGAAGGGCCTTGAGCGTATCTTCAGCCGAACTGATGCCGCTACGGTAGCTGTAGGTGATGCACCCAATACGCACCCCGTTGAAAACGGAGTTGGGCTTGCCTGCGGCCGCAGCTTGCAGCACACGCCCGGGCACGAGGGCGCAGGCCGCGAGGGCTGCCGCACGTCCAAGAAACGCGCGCCTTGTTGTCAGTTCTTCGGTAACGATGTTTGTTTTCATAGCTGAACCACTGAACCCTGGAGTCCATTTCTGCCCCTCACAGGGTCCGGTTTTCGGGCCAGGGCTCGTGTTAATCGGGGACCATTGTTGGTGAGTCTACTTTCGTGTCCGGGGTTTGTCCATCCCGGTTCGTGCGGCTTTTTCGGGAGACTTCGTGCGTTTATGGACACGGTTCCCGGGCACATGATCGAGGCGATGCCAACAGAGTAGGACAGGCGTCTCGCCTGTCCCATCATCCACCACTGGACAGGCAGGATGCCTGTCCTACTTTGCCGATCCCGCAGCCGGGCGCTCCGCGCTCAAGCACGGAAGTGCTTCGCGTCCTCAAGAAAGCTCTATTTGGCGGCACCGCTCTCCGCAGTGGCCTTCTGCAAATCGTTGAGCATTTCGATGAGCGTGTTGGTGAGGATGACGGAGGCGTCTTCCTGCACGCGATTGCTGCCCAGCCAGGTTTCGTAACCCCCGAGTTTGTGCTGCTCGGGCGTAGGCAGGTAACCGTTGGTCCCGTTGGCGAGGTCGATGACCATGGTGTGCGGCAGCGGGCTGCGTTTCTTCAGATCGAGACCGATCTGAGCAAACGCTTCGAACGGAAGGGAACAGATGGCCAGATCGCCAACTTGCAGGGCCTGCACCAGCACGGTCACAGTTTCGGGAGCTTTGGCCTGCGACAGCGTGCGCTGTGCGTAGGCTTCAGCCAGACGGGGGAGCTTGTCGAGCTGGGCCTTGTCTTTCACAGCCAGCACGGCTTTAGCCGCCGCGATCTGCTCGGCCGTCGGATGACGCAGCTTGAGTGTCACTTGGCGCTGGACCATGGCGAGGCGCGCGTCCTGGCGGTAGGTCGCAATCGTGTCACGCGCACGCGACGCCGCATCGGCGGCTTTTCCGGCGATGATTTGAATCTGCTCGAAGGGCTTGCGCGGCGGGCGCTTCACAAGGAAGGGGTTGTTGTTGATGTCGCCGGAAGTGCCGTTGGACATCATGGCGACAAAGTCGCCGCCGCCCATGCGGGCCTGCATCACTCGTGCAAATTCACCGTAGTAATCAGCGGAAAGCACCCCCTCGGGCACGCCGCCGACATAGTGCAACGAATAATTGGCCAAAACGGCCAGCGGCTTGCCGGACTTCGCGTCCTGCACCGAGAGAATGGTCACATCGGGATCCGTGGGACCTGCCGGGCGATCGATGACGTCGGGATTCGTGCCGGGGTTCGTCCTGACCTGGTCCATCTGGCCAAACGGGTTCGGCTGCATCTTTCCCGGCTTCAGGAACCAGCGGCGGCAAAACACCTCCTCCGGCAAGGGACACGCGGCGGCGCCCACGCCCGCGGGACGCAGTGCGGCGTGCGCGCGCACGATGGACTCCGCGATCCCGTTCACGAGCACCTTCCGATAGGCCACGGCAGGCGCGGGACCGGTTTTGGCATTGGTGAGTGGACCGGTGTGGGTGTGAGTGGACGACACCAGCATTTTCTCCACGGGGATGCCGCACTGTTTTGATGCGATGGCTTTGGCTTCATCAGTGACTTCCTGCACCATCCCAATATTGTCGACCACCACGAGGGCCATGGTTGTTACGCCGTTGTCGAGCACGATGGCACGGGCGTAGAGCGGATCGTGCGCGCTCTCCGCCATTCGGGCCGTGAACAGGCCCGGCATGCTGAGCGGGAATTCCTTCGGCGTGATATCCATCGCAAATGCCCCGGCGCGAATCGGCGGAGCCTTTGGCTCAGCTGCAGCGGAGCTGGAAACGAGAATCCAGAGCAGGGCAAATACGACGGTGGCGCGCACAACGATGAGAGGAGAGGAGGTTTTCATGTTCATGCTGGGTGACCTTCAGCTTACCCGATTCACTGCCGATGACGCGACATGCTTTTTCACGGCGACGCAAGCGGACGATGGGCGCTGCCGGCGCAGTCAAAGCCCTTGCCCCACTGCCATGACGACGGTATAAAGTGGGCATGACCACGTGTGAGGCTCAAAACTTGTTGACGCGAGCGTCATACCCCGCTCAACACGCGGTCAAACGTTCGCCTCATTCCGAGCGTGACAGTCACCAAGGAACGCATCATGGCTTCTGCTGAAACACCGCATCATTCGAAAACGAATCTTAACTCACACTGGTTGCGAGCCCGTGAGATCATGGGAAAGAACTTCTTTGGAGTCGAGGAAGCGGTCCGGCATTTCGGGGTCAATCCCTCCGCCGAACAACTCGCCGCGCTTTCAAGGATTCAGTTTCCCGAGGCCAGGCTCAGCGAGGTGAAAAACACCCACGTCCTTGTGGCGGTTCTTCCCCTGTCGATTCTCGAGGTTCGTGGAAGAGTGGAGCGCAGCCTCTTCAACAAACACGAGGACGCCTGGTACAACGGGGAGCCTTTCGCCAAGGAGCGCGGCGAAGCAGCCTGGCATTTGATTCCCAAGACTCCCGTGGACAGCGAGAAGCACCCGGTGCAGGTGATGGTCTATGCCATCATCGGGCACTACTGTGCCACGGGCGAACGGTTGTTCGAGCATGTCTACGTCCGCACTTCTTCGGTGAATTCGCGTGGCTATCTTGAACGCGTCGGCTATTTCACTGCGGCGGATGGCCTCCACATCCCCAACACGGGGATGGGGACGGTCCTGTCCATTCCGGCGATTCGCCTGCCCGACAATCCCAAGCCCTAGAGCCCATCTTCTCTCACAGCATCGGGAAGTCGTTGAACAAGACCGTGAAATGCGGATTCCGATGCAGCCGGGCTCCCAACCCGGCGGAATCATCATAAACAATCGCCACGCGAGGGTACGACGATTTGAACTCGAAACGGTAATTGCGATTGTGTGGACGCGAAATTGTAGCCCGCCACGCCGAGGCTGTGAGTATTTTTGTTTGATTGAGTAATCGCGTCTGTTGGCAGTCGCCGTCGAGGCGTTTTCGAGTTGGTCGACTGTCGTTAGCTCATCGGTTCGTTGGCTTTCTTCGTCGGCCCCGTCGTTAA
>CAZGGF010000093.1:0-2321 GCA_964524715.1 uncultured Verrucomicrobiota bacterium
GTGCCGACAATGTCGTCAAGCACGCCCATCGCCTGCCTGCGTCCCTTCCACTCGGCTTCCGAGCGAAGCAGGTATTTCTCCGTCACCATCTCCAGGATCGGCCCGACGTTTTGCGCCATGCCGCCGTGAACAAGGATGAGACTGTTGCAGAGTTGCTCCCGCACTGCTGGCGGCGCGTCGCGCTCGTCGAGAATCTTGTGTGACGGCAGCAACCGCCCGCGGCTGACGCCATATTCGGGATCGCCTTCGCCAGCGAGCACACCTTGAATCAGTTTCATGCCAGGCCAGACGCCACCGGAGTCCTGCCAGCCACCCCCGGAACCGGCGAGCCATTCACCAAGAATGGCGCGCGCCGCCACGAGCCGCCGCTCCGATTCCTGAAGCTGGCCCGTCAGCGACTTCGCCTGCCCGGTCGCCCGCATGCAGACAGAGATGAGACACGCAAGGAGGTTGGTGGACACCGCCAGTCGTGAGCCTTTCGGAATGTCGTTGACGCTGCTGACCAGTTCGATGCCAAGTCCCGGCCCGACCAGTCGCGTGAGCAGGTCGCCAAGGCTCTGCCCGGACCCCTCGATACCTGGAGGCAGGATGCCCGACGCGATAATCGCCGCCTTCAGCAATCCGAGGTAATCTTTGGCAAAGTCAAACACGTCGCGAAGTTCTGTAATCTCCGCGCTCGCGCCAAGGTCCACGCTCGTCAGCCGCAACACCGGCTCGTCAATCACGCGGAAGTAGCTCTCCACCGGCGGTCGAGGCTCCGCGTCGCGTCCGCGCACAGCGAGGTCGATCGAAACATTCAACACACGAGCGCCCTCTGGAAAATCCATCCCCAGAAAGAAAATGTCGCTCCATGCGCTGTGCGATAGATCCATGCGCACCGGCGTCCGTTCGCGGAGGATGGGAAAACTCTTCTCACCATTCATGCCAGCCGCAGCCGCGGTGCGGTCGAGCAGTTCTGACCGCACCCGCAGCGGTTGATCGGAAGGATGGCCCATGCGGAACATCCATTGATTGCCGCGCACCGTCCGCACGCTGCGCCGCACCTGATCTGCCAGCGTCTGAAACCCGAGACTGTGATATGCCTCCGCCAAAGCGCTGCTGACGGTTTCGTTCGGCCCCTGTTCCTTTTGCGAATGCAGGAACGAACTGATCGCCTCCTCAAACCGGCGCTGAAGCAGATGTTCGTAGCCAACGAAAGACACCAACCCTCTCGATTTCATCCCCGGCTTCGTCAGCAGATGAAAGCGAAGGATGGCGTAGAGGAAGAAGAGCGCGCGGACACGCTCATAGAGGTTGTCGCTGTCACGACGGAAAGTGTCGAGCGCGTCGCACTCCGCCAGCAACTCCGCCAGCGTAGCCCGCCGGCAAAATGCGTCGAGCGATTGGTCGCGGATCGCCGGGTCAGCGGAGGTGATGATTTTTGTAAGTTCGGACATGGCAATGATGGCGGTTGTAGATGAGCCAGCGCGGCGTTATTCCGTTCGCTACAGGTCGCGGCCCGTGGCGAGCAACTCGACCAGTTGTGCCAACACCTCGGCGCGGTCCTTGCCCGCCAACGCCAGCGCAAGCTGGGCCACAAGCAAACCGTATTGAACGCCGATGTCATAGCGGCGGCCCCTCATCTCGTACGCCAGATAACGTTCGCTCGCAGCCAATTCCGCCAGCGCAGGCGCCAGGTGAACATTCGGCACATCGCTCTTGATCTGCCGCCCCAAAATCTCCATCACCGATGGCGTCAGCACATGGATGCCGAAGAAGCAAAGGTAATATCCCGCACGCAGTCCCGGCACGATCAGGCTCTGCTCGGCCTCGGTGGGTGTCGGCTTCTCGAGCACGCGCTCGATGGTATAGAGCAGCGGCTTGACCGGCACGCGCTTGCCGCCCACGGCGCCGTAGTTCGTCAGCATCGTCTCCCGCGTCGGCTGCACGGCCGAAACGGCGCACTGCTCCGCCTCCGCAACCTCGACCAACTGCCGGGCGCATGGTTTTCCCTGCTCGTCGCGGCTGAGGTAAAGGTGGTCGCCGACCAGGTGCAGGAACGGGTCGTTACCCACAAACTCACGAGCGCAGAACACCGCGTGGCCATAACCACGCGCCGCCGGCTGCTCAACAAACCGCAGCCGCCGCGCATGCTCGCCCGCCGCCGTCGCGTAGGCATCGTGGTCGCCTGGATGAATAACAACACACACTTCTTCGATGCCGGCGTTCAACGCCTCTTCGATGATGATTCGCAGCGCGGTCGTCTGCACACGATCGCGATTCACCAGTGTCTGGAGGGGCAAACCGCGCTGGTTCCGGCCCGCGGCAGTAACAACAGCTTT
>CAZGGF010000094.1:0-3266 GCA_964524715.1 uncultured Verrucomicrobiota bacterium
GTGGCAAATGAATTAAGAACAAAAGACTCCGTTGATTTGGCACCACATTTGGAGAAACAAGAACAACAGCTCCAAGGAATCATCCGCAAGTACCTCGTCTGAAGATCGGCCTTCCAAAATACGAGCAACGGCGCTAACAGACGATGAACGAAACGGGACGAATGGCACACGCGAGGAGAGAATGGGATACCTGAAAGGAATAATCGGCATGCGTGCTCTTGGCGCCATCTGCGTGCTGATAGGCGCTGGCAGGAGACAAGGCCGCCGCGGCCGACTGCTTCCGAAAAAGCACGGCAACGGAGGACTGGACGGAATACCATTTTGCTAAAGCTGAACTAAAAGCGCTTGGTCAGTGACGATCACGAGACGGCTCACCCTCCGATATAGTCCGGCTGCGAAGATCAGGACGCCATTGGCTTTCACCCGCGCTGGCAAAAGTTCACAGAGGATGGTTAACATCGGCTCATGCGTCACTCTCACAATAGGAGCAACTCAATGACTGCATGGATTCGCATTCTACCGATACTCTTGCTGCTGCCGTTGGCCACTTCAGGGAAGGATGACACTTCTGCCCGTCCGCTGAAACATTCCGACGTGGTATTCATGGGTGGCGGCAGCAAGGAAACCTACGAAGCCTACGGCGCGACGGTGGTGGACTGGGGCGGCCACGCCTGGGGAACGACCGAAAAGGCCAGGACTGAATTCCGTGCTCGCGTGAAACTGGCGCAGGACCTCGGCATCCAGTACAACGCCGGCATCGGCATGATCACCGAGTTCCTCAGCATGATCAAGAGCTGCCCCGAACACGAACGCGCCATCTGTCGAACCATCGACGGCAAGCCAATGACGGTGCCATGGCTCTGGGATCACAAGGTGGATGGCCAGCTCGGCAAGGCCTGGTGGTTCTGCAGCAACAGCCCGCTCTACCAGAAGTTCCTGCGCGACCGCACTGCACTGGCGATGGCCGGCGAGCCAGACGGCTATCATATCGACGACTACGGCGGCACCACCGGCACAATTTGGAGCGGTGGCTGTTTCTGCGAGTCGTGCATGCCGCTGTTTCGCGACTACCTGAAACAACATCTCGCGCCGGAGAAACTGCGCGAGATCGACATCGAGAAGCTGGATGATTTCGACTACGGCAAATGGCTCCTCTCCAAACACGTGAAGGACGGCGCGGAGTTCATGAAGAAACGATACACCCTGCCCCTCTACGTCGAGTTTCGGGAATTCCAGGCGCGAGCCGCAGGCACGGTCGTTCGCGGATTGCAGGAATACGCCGCCAACCTGCGCGGCAGACCACTAGCCCGTTCCGTCAATGGTTCGCCACCCGGCGCGCAAGCGTTCGTGGTCCGACCGCACGTGGACCATTACTCGTGCGAAATCGGCATGGGCGCACCGGGCAGCGAGTGGTCGGGCGTTTCAACAAAGAAGCTCACGGCCTCCGCGGCGTTCGTTTACCACTGCGCCGACATGGTCCAACGCGGCATCGCCGGCACTGCCGACGGCCATAGCTGGGCCTACGTCAACGAGAAGAACACGATCAATCTCTGCCGCTACTGGGTCGCCGAGTCCTACGCGTTCGGCCATTGCTTCATGGCGCCAGGCCGGCACCAGTGGTGCTACACGAAGGAGAAAGGCACGCACTGGTATGACGCCAAGCCGAAAGACTACGCCGACCTCTACCAGTTCGTGCGCAAGAATACAGCCCTGTTTGACGATTACGAACCCGTGGCACAGGTTGGTGTCATTTTCAGTCACACCGCCTGGAACAAAGGCAACAGGGAGCCGCAAGCGATTGCCACTTGTCTACAAGAAGCCAACATCCCGTTCGCGTTCATCGCCGCTGGCGATCAATACCTCGACCTGCGGCTCGATGCGGCGAAGCTCGCAAAGTTCAACAAGCTGGTCATCCCGCGCGACCTCAAACTCGACGCAACGCAACAGAAGGTCCTCGATCAAATTCCTCCGGGGAAAACCATTGTGTGGAAAGACGCCGTCTCACTACGCACTGTCCTCAATCCGCCGCTCGCAGTTGAAGGAGCCCATGACGTGTGGGCGCTGCCGCGACGCAATCCGCACCTGTCTAACTCCCCTCTCATCATCCACATCCTCAACCGCAACCACGATTTCGCCACCGACCGGACCATAACTCAGCAGAACTTGACGCTGTTCCTTCACGATTCGTTGCTCAACGGCCATCGTCCGAAACACTGCAAAGTCTTTGCGCCGGGAACCGAACCCGCCACGGCCGCCGTCGAGGCGGACACGATGGGGGTGCGCGTCAAGCTTCCAGAAGTGAAGCTGTGGAGCGTCCTGCGACTGGAATAGCCAGCCGTCTGCAATAACGATGTCCCGGCGTGGCAGCAACTCTTCAGCGCTTTTTCAGCGTCATCACTGAACCGCTGCGCTGCATGTCCACTTGGTTGAGAAAAGACATCCCGAGGAGAGTCTGCTTCAATATCTCCGGACCTCCCTCGACCACCGATCCCTGCACATTGTGGAACTCGATGTTTCCCAGTCGAACCGAAGCCAACGTCACCTGCCACGCCGGTCGATTACCGTTCGCAGTGCTGTGGATGACGCGTTTGCCGGCTGTGTAGTCGATCTTCATCCGCTTGGCTTCGACGCTGTTGATGGCAACATCCGTTGCGCCAGTATCCACCAAGGCGAGAGTCGACACGCCGTTGATCCGTATCGTGGTTAAGAAATGCCCGCGTTCGTCTGCCTGCAGGCTCACCGTGGTAGCCACTCCCTGTCCCCTTCGCAGCGTGCAACGCTTGCCGTCAACCTCGATCACAGCTTCTTCCCGCGTCGCTGAGATCAATTGGATGCCCTCCGGCGATGTCTGACCGACTTTCATCCGGCGAAGGACGAGATCATTCACCATCAGATCCGCGCGGTCGGGCCCGAGCCCCAACACCTTCACTGTCGTCTCTGCAAGAGACGAAGTCGTGGCTAAGAACCCCAACAGCGTGATGAACAGGATACAGGCGAGTCGAGTCACTTTCATGGTTAATGAGCCCTAATATATTGGATGGCAATCTCTCGTTACACTCTACCAGCCAGCCATGCGAGCGCAACTGAAGAAATCCGCCACCCGTGAGCAGCGCGTTGACTCAAATCAAAAGACACCGAAGGGGACGGGCTGAGGGGGCGAAAAAGGGGTCGTTGACTCATGGAGAAAAGACACCCGAAAAGGGTGGCCATGAACATGAACCGAACGATCAAGAACGATCTGTTGCCCAAGCTCCAAGCCCGCTACG
>CAZGGF010000095.1:0-2796 GCA_964524715.1 uncultured Verrucomicrobiota bacterium
GATCTTGCCGGTGTAAAGATGATCCACGCCCTGCAGGATGCCAAGCGGATGCGCGATACAGGCGTTGGTGACGGCGGCGCGCAAATCATTGGCGCTCAACCCTTCCAGAATTTCATGTGAGAGCCGGTTCGCCGCGGTCAGCGCCAGCTTCAACGTTTCGGCGTCGGTCACCCCGGTGCCGTAGGCATCACTGATCTTCACACCGGTCTGCTCGGCCATCTCGCGAATCTGGTGACTCGCGCCGTGGACAATCACGACCTTGATGTTGAGCGACCGCAGCACCGCCACGTCCCTCAGCAAACCGGGGAAAACCTCATCGCTGACAAGATGACCGTCCACGGCCAGGACGAACACCTTGTCACGAAACTGCGGGATATAACGCAACATCCCGCGTAAATCTATGGACTTGGCACTCACAGTACTATTTCCAACTGCGCGCATATTATCACAGCGTGGCCGCGATGCAACAACCACGCGCGTCGCAGGCTTGCACCGCTGGTAGCGCGCGTTTATCGTTCGCGCTACTGAAAATGAAGAATCGTTTGAGGTTGGCGACCGTCGCGATGACGGCCGGACTTTATCTGTTGGCCGGCTCCGTGGATGCCGCATCGCTGCGCGTCGTGGTGGACGCCACACCCCCGGGCAATCTGCCGCTGGAGATCTCCGGCGAGCTTGCCGCCGCGCTGGTGACTGGCGATGACGCGTCGTCCACCAACATTCAATTCACCGTCAGCGGACCGCGCCGGCGTTGTGTGAGCCAGACGCTGGCTGGCGCCAATGGTGTGAGCCGTCTCCTGTGGCGCTCCCAAGGCGCCGGCAAGTATGAGATTACGGCGCGCCCCGCGGCGGACCAGCCGGCCGAGCCAGACAAAGACGATGCGCCGATGGCCCGAATCGATCGTGACGTCATTCACATTAACAATGGCGTCTTCAGCGTCGCACACACGCCGGGTCTGGCCGGCGGGTTTCCGACAGTGATCACCGTGACCGGCACAAAGGCGCCGTTGCCGATAGACTACGCCGACCGGCTTTACCACGCGGATATTGGCCAGTTCTCGCTCACGAATAACCCAAAGCCCGTAGTGCGTCTCGTCGCCAACGGTCCGCTCTCTGCGATCGTCGAGGTTAGTGGTGGTTATTTCCGGACCGAGGCGGGCCAGATCGTGCAATACGAGTCCAAACCGCTGGCGCGATATCGCTTCACCTATTTTCGGAACTCGCCGTTTGTGCAGGTGAACATCGCCATCTCAGAGAACCGGGAGTTCGCCTGGAAGGAACTGCACATTCTGGAACTGCGCGCTCAAGCTTCGAGTCTCGCACGTCCAGCAGACGAGATTCCATCCCCTGCCATGCCGCTTGCGAAAAGCTGGGCTGGCAGCGAGCCATCCGCCGAAGGCATGGTGTCGCGCACCAATCGCACATGGCAATTCAGCCGTTGGGCTGCGCTCTATTTCGACAATGGCGTCATTGCGGTGATGAATCCGCATACGACCAGCGACGGCAGCAAGCAGGCGCGCATCCACGACGGCAGCAATTTGCTCTACGTGATGGGGCCGTGGGTGGATTTCTCCACCGTGCGCACCGAGTTTGACCGTTACCTTTACATCGGTCCGCGCAACATACCGCGCCAAACGCTCGACGAACTCGCCGCCCAAGTGGACCGCCAGCAACCACTTCGCGCGGAGTCTCCGGAACTGGAAACACAGGCACGGTCCCTGCGCAAAGCGTTGAACACCGCGCTACCCGGCCTCGGCAATCGCACACCACGGGCCGCCCAACTGTGGCGGCTCAATCATGCGCTCGCCGATCTTCACTCGCTCCACAACGTCGCTGCGGCACGCAGTGTCATTACTCAAGCACCCCCCAAGCGAACGCTGCCGCGCGAAACGCCGCCCGCAGTGGAACTGATCTCGCTCGGCGATGGCCGCGACTCCGTCGTCACAGACCAGCTGTTGCTGACCCTCGACACCAAAGGACGGTTGACGAGCCTGTATCAGGCCCTGGCTGACGCGGAATTACTGTCACGACCTTGCTCGATGTTCCGGTTCACTGCGCGAAATCCGCTCGGCGTCGAGGCAACGCTCACGGCGCACGAGACAGAGCGCGCGTCGGCGGAGTTCAGCAACGGCGAACTGCGTTTGCGCTACACAGGCACTTGTTTCGGCACCATCCCGGCGCATGTGGATCTCGTGCTGCGGCCTGACGGCCCGAGTATTTACTGGCGGGCGGAAGCCGCCGTGGACGGCGAGGGAGCGGCAGCATGGCGGCTCGATTTCCCGGTGCTGGATGGCGTGGGCCGGCTGGAAGGCGACGACGGTGGTGACGCGGTTCTTGTGCCGGACGGCTGGGGCCGCTGGCTGCCGAGACCGAGCGCGGCGCGCTACCAGAGTCGGTACCCAGGCGGCGGCGCGACGATGCAGTTCGTTGGCTACACGCGCGGCGAAACCACGCTGGGCGTGATCGCCCGCGACGGACGATGTTTTACCAAGGATTTCGCCGCACTCGGCAACGATGAGCAGCGCACAGTGTCGCTGGAGGCGCGGCATTATCCATGCGACATGGGCTTCACACGTGACTGCAAATGGCCGTATGAAGTGGAAACGGTGGCGTTGTCAGGCGATTGGTTTGCGCTCGCGGAGCACTATCGGGCCTGGGCGACGCGGCAGGCGTGGTGCAGTGGTGGCAAGAACCGCCGCCGCCAGGAGTCGCCTGTCTGGTTCCGAGAACCGGGTTGGTGGCGCGCGGATGGCACGCGCGCCGCCACCCAGTCCACGCCCCCTTTTGACACCATGCACC
>CAZGGF010000096.1:0-49906 GCA_964524715.1 uncultured Verrucomicrobiota bacterium
CGCCATAGGCTTCCAGCCGTTCCGCGATATCCCGAAACTGGCCTGGATCAAGCACGCTCAATCCACCGGCGGGCCAGTAAATGTCTTCGCTGGCCTTCTCAACCCACCAATTCATGTCGTTGCCAAGGCGCACGACAATCCACTGCGGTAATATGATGTCTTTGTCCACGTGCTCCATATTAGCCAAGCAATACAGGCGCGCAATGGATGTTTTTGTGCCATCAACCATGGGATGCTTGACAGCACCCCCGCTCACCCTAGAATGTGCGCGATTTCTTGAAAGGACAAATATGACTAAAATTGCATCGATTATTGCGAGAGAGATTATTGATTCCCGTGGCAACCCCACGGTCGAAGCCGACGTGGTTTTGGAGTGCGGCACGCTTGGCCGGGCGGCAGTCCCCAGCGGCGCCTCGACCGGCGAGAACGAAGCTCTCGAACTGCGTGATGGCGACAAAAAACGCTATCTGGGCAAGGGCGTATTGAAAGCCGTTGCCAACATCCAGGAGAAGATCGCCCCGGTGCTCAAGGGCCGTTGCGTGGCCGATCAGGTCGGCCTCGACAAAGCGATGCTCGCGCTCGACGGCACCGAGACCAAGTCGAAACTCGGCGCCAACGCCATTCTCGCGGTCTCCATGGCCGCTGCCAAGGCTGCGGCCATCGTAAAGCGCCAGCCTCTTTACCGTTACCTCGGCGGCACCAACGCGCACGTGTTGCCGGTGCCGATGATGAACATCCTCAACGGCGGCGCGCACTCGGATGCGCCGGTGGATGTCCAGGAATTCATGATCATGCCCGCGGGCGCGCCGACGTTCAAAGAGGCGCTGCGGATGGGTGCGGAAACATTCCATGCACTGAAGGGCGTGCTCAAGAAGGCCGGTCTCTCCACTGCCGTGGGCGACGAAGGTGGTTTTGCGCCCGCACTGAAGAACAACGAACACGCGCTGGAAGTCATCGCCGAAGCGGTCAAGGCCGCCGGTTACAAGTTCGGCAAGGACATCTTCATCGCGCTTGATCCCGCTTCAAGCGAGTTCTACGACAAAGACAAGAAGCGCTACGTCTTCAAGAAGTCCGACAAGAGCGAGCGGACGAGCGCGCAGATGGTGGAGTTCTGGGCTGACTGGTGCAAGCGCTGGCCAATCATCTCCATCGAGGACGGCTTGAGCGAAAACGACTGGGAAGGCTGGAAGCTGTTGACCGACAAGCTCGGCGGCAAGGTTCAGCTCGTCGGCGACGACCTGTTCGTCACCAACGTCAAGTTCCTCAAGCGCGGCATCACGGAAGGTGTCGCCAACTCGATTCTCGTCAAGGTGAACCAGATCGGTTCGCTGACGGAGACATTTGACGCCGTTGAGATGGCCAAAGAGGCGCGTTACACCGCCGTTATCAGCCACCGCAGCGGTGAGACCGAGGACGCGACGATCGCCGATATCGCTGTCGCCACCAACGCAGGGCAGATCAAGACCGGCAGCATGTGCCGCACCGACCGTGTGGCAAAGTACAACCAACTCCTGCGGATCGAGCAGGAACTGGGCGCCAACGCCGTGTTTGGCGGCAAGCTGCGGCTTCGTTAAACGATGAGCCAATCCGTGCGAACATCCACCCGTGGTGTAATCTGGCTGGCACTGTTCATTCTGGCGCTGACAGTCTTTTTGGTGACGTATGTCCCAAAATTGCGGGAAGCACAGAATCTTCGAGCGGAAAAATACAAACTCGATGAACAACTGCGCGAACAGGAGGCCGAATACAATCGGCAGTTGGCACGCCAACAGGCGTTAACCAACGACCCGCGGGAAGTGGAACGCGTCGCACGCGAAAAATTGAAATTGGTCAAGCCCGGCGAGACGGTTTTTCGCTTTGAACAGGGAAATTCCACGCCGCCGCAGAGAAACCCTTGACCGGGTCTCAGCGGATGGCTACAGTGCTTGGGTAGTTTGGATCGCGGGGTAGAGCAGCCTGGTAGCTCGTCAGGCTCATAACCTGAAGGTCCCTGGTTCAAATCCAGGCCCCGCAACCAATTTCGGAAGGCCCGGCGGTCACCCAGATCGCCGGGCCTTTTTTTGCGTTTCCGGGACACCTGTCGTAAACTGACTGGCTTGAACTCGAATTGCGGCTTCGATATAAGAAAAATTCCGGAGAATAAAGTCACGTATGACGTCCAGACTACTTGAGGGAAAACTCGGCATCGTTTTCGGTGTTGCCAGCAACCGCTCGATTGCATGGGCCATCGCCCAAGCGTGGCACAACGCAGGCGCCAGGCTCGCATTCACCTATCAAGGTGATCGGATCAAGGACAACGTCGAGAAACTGGCGGCCTCTCTCGGTAAAGACACGCCGATCTACCCGTGTGACGTGACTCGCGATGAAGACATCGCAGCCGTCTTTGCCAACGTCCAGCGTGACTTCGGCAAGCTTCATCTGGTGCTCCATTCGCTCGCCTTCGCGCCAAAAGAAGCGCTGGAGGATGAATTCCTCCACACTTCTCGCGAAGCGTTCCGAGTTGCGCACGACGTCAGCGCCTACTCACTCGTTGCCCTGACCCGCGCCGCTGTGCCTCTGATGACCGAAGGCGGCAGCATCATGGCGCTGAGTTTCTACGGCAGCGAGAAGGTCGTCCCCCACTACAACGTCATGGGCGTGGCCAAGGCGTCGCTCGAAGCCTCCGTCCGCTACCTTGCCTTCGACCTTGGGCGAAAGAACATCCGGGTCAACGCCATCAGCGCCGGTCCTGTCAATACCCTGGCCGCGCGCGGTATCAGCGGTTTCACGAAAATGATGCGCATCTACCCCGAGGCTGCACCGCTGAAACGAAACATCGAACTGCGCGAACTGGGCGATACCGCTACATTCCTCGCTTCAGAAATGTCCAGCGGCATCACCGGCGAGATCATGTATGTCGATGCCGGTTACAACATCATGGCCATGAACGTCGCGCCGTTTGAGAAGGCCGACTCACAGCCTGGCTGACATCCCCACAACACCCCAAGCTCCAGCTTTCGCATGACCATCGGCTATCTTGAAATTGACCTGAGCTTTCCTGAGGCGCAATCGCTCAAGGACAAGCGCCAGATCCTGATGAGCCTGAAGACACGGCTGCGACAGACGTTCAACATTTCCGTCGCTGAAACCGGCGACCAGGACCTCTGGCAATCCGGCAGACTCAGCATCGTCACGGTCTCCAACGAGCAGCAGCACGCCAACGAGACGCTGTCGAAGGTGGCTGGTTTCGTCGAGCGATTCGATGGCGCTGTCATGCAGGACTACCGAACCCAGTTCATTTAAACCTCGTGGAACCTCTCGTCCTTTTCGAAGACGATCATTTGCTGGCGGTCAACAAGCCCGCCGGCATCAACACGCACGCGCCGGACCGTTTCGCCCCGGAGGGGTTGCACGAATGGTTGCAGCGCCATCGCGGCCACCCCCTGGCCATTCACCACCGACTCGACAAGGAAACCAGCGGCGTGCTTGTCTTCGGCAAGACCGCCGCGGCCAACCGGAGTCTCACCGAACAGTTCGAGCAGAAGAGAGTGCGAAAAACATATCTCTTCCTCACCGCAGCCGCCGCACCCGCAAAGCCGCTGCGAGTCTCATCTCCCGTTGATGGCAAACCAGCAGCGACACTGTTCGAGCCAGCCGGTCGTTGCGGCCGTTTCGCATTGATACGCGCAACACCGGAAACCGGACGCACTCATCAAATCCGTCTGCATGCCGTGCAAAACAGCTTTGCCATCGCCGGCGACACCATGTACGAAAAGCCGGTCACTCCCCTGCCCCGTTTGATGCTGCATGCCGCTTCGCTTGAACTGTGCCATCCGCAGACCCATCAGGCGGTGCGTTTTGACGCGCCAATACCCGCAGTGTTCTCCAACCCCGATTGGCTGACGGCAGCGCGTGAGTTTCGCTCCCTGCTATTCGATCCCGCTGACAGCAATGTCTGCCGTCTGGTCAGCGGAGCCGCTGACGGTTTCTCCAATGCGATGGTGGACCGCTACGGCGACCGTCTGCTCGCGCAATGGTATGGGGTGCCCAATCCAGTTCTGCGCAAAGCACTTGCCACCGAGACGTTGGTTGAGCGTTCGATGGAGAAACAACCGACGGGCGAAACGGCTTCGCCCGAATCCCGTTTCGAGGTCAACGAGAATGGCCTGAAGTTCCTTGTCAGTCTTGATGCGGGTTATTCAACCGGCCTGTTTCTCGACCAGCGGGAGAATCGCCGCCGCCTGCTCACGCGCGACCTGCATGGGAAGACCGTCTTGAACACCTTCGCCTACACCTGCGCCTTCTCGGTAGCCGCCGCGCATGCCGGAGCCATCGTCACCAGCCTCGACCTCTCGAAGCGATACCTTGACTGGGGGCGCGACAACTTCCGTCTGAACGGCATCACCCCGGAGACGCACGATTTCATCTACGGGGATTGTTTCGACTGGCTGGTGCGGCTTGCAAAAAAGGGCCGTCAATTCGACATGGTATTGCTCGATCCACCGACGTTCTCGACAGTGAAGAAAGGACGGCCGTTCAGCGCGGAAAAGGACTACGCGAAACTCGTTGTCCTCGCTGAGCCGCTCGTGAAAACCGGCGGCACGCTATTCTGCTCAACCAACGCGCGGTCACTCACCCCACAGCGTTTCATGGAGGCAGTCCAGCGAGGCACGCCCCGGGTGCGGCGAATGGACTTCGCGACACAACCGTTCGATTTCCGGATCGCTTCCGGAGAGAAACCCTATCTCAAGACTGTTTGGGCGGAACTGGACTGACTGCTGCCGGCCGCGGTCGTTTGGCCAGCAACGCGATCAAGACCGCGCCAAGGCCCATTGCTACTGCGACCACAAACACCAGAGCGCCGACGAGCGGCAGCAACACTGACATGCTTAACACGACGCCACCGAGCAGCGTCGAGGGAAACGCATGGTCCGCGCGCGGGCTGTTCATGCTGAAATACATCCTGCTGCCAAGCAACCGGTACGCCGCCGTTGCGCCAAGCACTGTCATCACCCCCAACCCGATGGTCGTGACGCTTGCCAGGAACCGGCCCAATCCGTGTGATTGTTGGGCCACGTGCAGCGCGAGCAGCAAGATCAACACGCCCAGCACCCCGACAAACAGCGAGGACCACGGGCCTCGCTCCAGATTCTCCGATGCACGCCGCAGGAACCGTGGAAACACCGCTTGCAACACCAACGCCATCGGAACACCGCCCAGCGTGACAAAGAGCCAGACCAACAAAAACAGCCCGGTGTTTCTATCCAGTCCCAGCGCTCCAAAGCCAACAACAGCTCCCAGCCCCATCAACATCAATGTCAAAGGTTTCACAGAATCTCCTCGATTTCCCGAACACCCACGAATTCACCGATCCGATCCGACAACTCCAGGGTCGACATCGCCACCGACACCGACCAGTCGCGCACTGATTCGGCCGTCTCCTCCATCTGCCCCGGCAGATTCGCCGCACTGACGAACAACAACACCGCCAACACAGCTGTCTGTCCTCCCACCAACCATCCTGTCGCCGGCGGTCGCTGCCACGCGCGCACATCGCCCATCACCCGCGCCGCCAGTTCCGCCGGTGGATCCTTCAATTCGCGCCACATTTCAGCTTTCATACGCCTCTCTCCAATTCCATTCTCAAGAACCTTCGCGCACGGTGCAACGTCACCTTCACGTTTGTCTGGCTTTCCCCGAGCGCCGCGCCGATCTCGGCCACCGGCAAGCCTTCCTGATAGCGAAGGTTGAACATCGCCCGTGCCTTCTCTGGCAACCGCGCCAGTGCCGCCAACAGCGCCGACTCCAGTTCCTTCACGTCCCGCCGCGGTTCCGCCGCCGGCTCGGCAACCTCCTCCAGTGATACCGTCTGAAGCCGGCGCTTCTGGATGAAGTTGATTGCTGTATTGGTCGCGATAGTCATCAGCCACGTCTTGAATGCCCATCTCGGGTTGTAGTGCGCCAGGTATTTGAACGCCTTCACAAAGCTTTCCTGGGTCAGGTCCATTGCGTCTTCCGGACGTCGCACCATCCTCAACATGTGCGTGTAAACGGCCGACTGGTGGCGCTGCAGCAAATCCGCAAACGCGTCGGTGTCACCAGCCAACACCATCTCTACGGTGGCTCGATCTGCCACCGCTTGCCCTGCCTCCGGCCGTTCCGGGGCGCCGCTGGTTGCTTCTTCCATTCCTGCTTCCTTATACAGACACCGTACCCACAAGGTTACAATGTCCCCCGGGCAAACTCCACCCCCCCCCGAATACCCGCCAAAAAGAACGAAGGCGTGAGAGTCACACCCTCACGCCTTCGCATGTTTGATTTGATTGACCGCTATTCTCGTCTAGCTGGTCGTAGCGGGCTTTGCCGGCTCAGCAGCTGGTTGGGCCGCCGCCGTAGCCGTTTCCACCCACTCAAGCTGCGCCAGCGGGGCGCTATCGCCGATACGCTGGTTGAACTTGACGATGCGGGTGTAACCTCCGTTCCGACCCTGATACAGGGGGGCGAGGTCCTTGAACAGTTTGGCGACCGCATCCTTCTGTCGCAACGCCGACAAGGCAAGACGCCGATGATGCAGCGTGCCTTTCTTGCCGAACGTGATAACGCGGTCGGCAAGCCGACGCGCGGCCTTGGCCTTCATCAACGTTGTACGGACATGTCCGTGAAGGATGAGGCTCGAGACCAGATTGGCAATCATCGCATTGCGATGTTCGCTTTTGCGGCCGAGTTTAATGGTTCGTTTTCCGTGGCGCATGGTGTCCTTGCTTTATCGTTTCGACCGCCTACTCCTTCACCTCTGGGGCAGCGCCCAAGTCGTCGGCGGGTTTCTCCGGGGCCGGTCCGGCCTCGAGCAGGGCCAAGTCGAACTTCATGCCGAGTTGCAGGCCAAGACCCGACAGCTTGTCCTTGATCTCGTTGAGCGACTTCTTGCCAAAGTTGCGATACTTGAGCATTTCAGCCTCGGTCTTCATCGCAAGCTGCCCCACACTGGTGATGTTGGCGTTGTTCAGGCAGTTCGCCGCGCGAACGCTCAGTTCGATCTCGTTGACCGACATGTTCAAGAGCTTGCGCAGGCGTGCGTTCTCATCACTGACCTTCTCCTGTGCCGCTTCGAACTCGACCGGCTCCTTGCCGTATTCGCAGAATGGATCAAGGTGATGGCGCAGGATGTGGCTGCACTGCATGAGCGCATCGTCCGGCGTCATCCGGCCGTCGGTCCAGATTTCGATGACCAGCTTGTCATAGTCGGTCCGCTGGCCAACGCGCGTGTTCTCCACGCTGTAGCGCACGCGGCGCACCGGCGAGAAGATCGAGTCGATCGGAATGATGCCGATGGGCATATCGAGCTTCTTGTTCTTCTCTGCGGGACGGAAACCGCGCGCGACCTCGACGGTCAGCTCCGCCTCGAACTTCATCTTCTTGTCGAGCGTGCAGATGTGAACGTCCGGATTGATGATCTCGATCGCGCTGTCAGGCTTGATGTCAGCGGCGGTGACCACGCCTTCCTTGTTCGCCATCAGTAGAATCTGATGCGGCTCCTTGGTCTGTGACTTGAACAGAATTTTGCGAAGATTAAGGATGATGTCGGTGGCATCCTCAACCACACCCACGATGGTCGCAAATTCGTGGTGCGCACGCAGGGACTCGTCGAACTTGACGGTGGTCAGCGCAGCGCCTTCCAGCGAACTGAGCAACACGCGGCGAAGCGAGTTGCCAATAGTGTGGCCGAAGCCGGCCTCAAAAGGCTCAGCGGCGTACTTGGCGTAGGTGGGTGTTGCGGTTGCCTCGTCCTTGGTCAACCGTTTGGGCATCTCGAAACGTCCGAGTCGAACTGGCATGGTATCCTCCTGCGAGTTTGATCTGGCACGACTGGCAATCTCACCGCCGCTGACTTCGCGGCAGCTTCAGCGCGGGAGCGCCCACCGGCCCATATACTCGCGTTTGTTTTTACTTCGTTTGTTTTACTACTCTACGACTACCGCGAATAGAACTCGACAATCGCCTGCACATTGGCGATCGGCTGGACCTCGTCCGTCGTGGGCAAACGGGTAATCGTGCCCTTGGCAGCTTCCTTTTCCAGCGTCAACCAAGCCGGCACAGTGCGAACCGCGGCCGACTCCAGGCTCTTGACGACCATCTGGCGGGAGCGGGCATTTTCGCGGGCTTCGATCACATCACCCGGCTTGACGATGTAAGACGGAACATTCACACGGCGACCGTTGACCTTCAAGTGGCCGTGCGTCACCAACTGGCGCGCCGCAGCCCGGCTCGGCGCATAGCCAAGACGGAAGACGATGTTGTCCAACCGTGTCTCCAAAATCTGCAAAAGGGTATCGGCTGTATTGCCGCGGCGCTTCTTGGCCTCCTCGAAGCAACGGCGGAATTGCCGCTCAAGCAGACCATAGCAGTAACGCAGCTTCTGCTTCTCGGCGAGGCCGCGGGCGTAATCCGTCAGCTTCCGGCGCGCGCGCGGACCATGCTGTCCCGGTGGATACGCGCGCTTCTCCAGCACCTTGTGCACCCCGAAGACGGGCACGCCGTAGCGACGACTGATGCGTTGTTTGGGTCCTTTGTAACGAGCCATAGGTCAGTAATCCGTATTGCGTATTGCGTATTGCGTATTCCAGAAGAAACTACACGCGGCGTTTCTTCGGCGCGCGGCATCCGTTGTGGGGAATCGGCGTCACATCCTTGATGGAGGTGATTTCCAGGCCGATCGCCTGCAACGCACGAACAGCGGACTCGCGGCCTGAACCGGGGCCCTTGACGTGGACCTCGATTTCCTTCAAGCCATGAGCCATCGCCTGACGGCCACAATCCTGTGCCACAAGCTGCGCGGCGTAGGCCGTGCTCTTGCGCGAACCTTTGAAACCAACCTTGCCCGCACTGGACCAGCCGATGACATTGCCCTGCATGTCCGTGATGGTCATGCTGGTGTTGTTAAATGACGCCACGACGTGGGCGATGCCACTGTGGACGTTCTTGGCACCCTTGATCTTGGCCACCTTGAGGGGCTTGGCGCCTTCATCAAGCAATGACTCCGCCGTTGGTATGGCGGGCGCGGCCTCAGCTGCAGGCGCTGGCGCCGCAGCAGGCGCGGCAGCCGCGGCTTTCGCCTTCTGTTCCTTGCCCGCGGCTTTCGGCTCCTTGGCCGCCTTGGGTTCTTTCGTTGTCGGTTTCTTATCTGTTTCGTCAGCCATATAACGCCTCAACTATTCATCCAAACTAAACTTTGCCGGCCTTCGCATCTTTGCTGCGCACAACGCCGACGGTCTTGCGGGGTCCTTTGCGGGTACGCGCATTGGTTTGCGTACGCTGGCCGCGCACCGGCAGGCCCTTCACATGCCGGCTGCCGCGATAGCATTTGATACCGATGAGCCGCTTCAGATTCAGCCCGATCTCGCGCCGCAGGTCGCCTTCGAGGACGAAACCCTCCTGCTGGATCACGCTGACAATCTTGCCAAGCTGCTCGTCGCTCAGTTTCTCTGTGCGGATGTTTGGATCAATGCCCGCCTTTTCCAGGATGACGAGCGAGTTCGACGGACCCAGTCCGTAGATGTAACGCAGCGAAATGCCGATTTTCTTGCCGCCTGGAATATCAACGCCCAAAAGTCTGGCCATAATATGTGTCCTTACTAACCTTGACGCTGCTTGTGCCGCGGGTCGTTGCAAATCACACGTACCACGCCCTTCCGCCGCACGATGCGGCAGCGTTCGCACAACCTTTTTACTGACGATCTAACCTTCATAAGTTTTTCACCACTATCGCCTGCCGGTAATCCGGCCCTGGCTTAAATCATACGGCGTCATTTCCAACATCACCTTGTCGCCCATCGTGAGCGGACCAAACGCCGCTCGCTTCCTGCCCGGCACATAACCCAACGCGCGGTAGCCATTCGGCATCTCCACGCGCACGGTTCCGTTCGGCAGCGTTTCTACAACTACGCCTTCGCCACAGATGGTGTCATCTTTCGACACGTCAAAATCTCCGGCTCGTCTTCCGTCACGGCCACCGTATGCTCAAAATGCGCCGACGGAAGCCTATCCTGTGTCACGACCGTCCATCCATCTCGCAGCACTTCCACAGCCGGACCGCCGAGCGTGGTCATCGGCTCAATGGCGAGCGTCATGCCCGCCTTCAGCTTCGGTCCTTTACCGGCCGGGCCGAAATTCGGCACTTGCGGCTCCTCGTGCAACACACGACCGACGCCATGACCAACAAACTCACGTACCACATTAAATCCGGCCGCTTCAACCGTTTGCTGCACCGCGTGGGATATATCACCCACGCGATTGCCAGAACGTGCTGCTGCAATGCCGGCCGTCAACGACTGTTCCGTCACTTCCAGCAATCGCTGGACCTTCCAGTCTATCATGCCGACCGCCACCGTTGTGGCATTGTCGCCAATAAAACCGTCCAGCATGACGCCTACATCCAGACTGACGATGTCACCATACTGCACGCGACGCTCGCTCGCCAGACCATGCACCACTTCTTCGTTGACCGAGACACAAATCTGTCCCTTATAGCCCCGGTATCCGAGAAATGCGCTCTTACCGCCACACTTTCGGATGAACTCACCAGCCGCCTCGTCCAATTCGCGAGTCTTGCGGCCTGGCACGACCAGTTTGGCCACTTCTGCCAAAACCTCGGCCGCCGCCTGACAAGACAAGCGCATGCGAACCAGCTCTTCCGGTGATTTCAGGGCAATCATTCCGGCCACTCTATCGGGCTACACCTCAGGTGTCAATGAACGCAGGGGCCACGGCCTATCGTCGGCCGCGCAAATGCCCCTTCTTCAAAAATCCGTCGTAATGCCGCGTCAAGAGGTGCGTTTCCACCTGACGCATCGTGTCGAGCATCACGCCGACCACGATCAGCATACTGGTGCCGCCAAAAAAGCTGGCTACCAGATAATCAATTCCAAGCTGACTGTACATCACCTGTGGAATCAGCGCGATCACTGTCAGAAACACCGCGCCCGCCAGTGTGATCCGCGTCATGGTCGCGTGCAGGAAATCCGCCGTGGGTTTGCCCGGCCGCATGCCCGGCACATAACCACCGTACTTCTTCAGGTCATCAGCGATTTGAATCTCATTGAACGTCGTCGCCACCCAGAAGAAGGAGAACAGAAAAATCATCAACGAATAAATCGTGTAGTACGTCATACTACCGCGTGTTTCGCTGAACAACTCGCTCAAGCTTGCAAAGAACGTGCCAAACGCACCGCTCTGCGCCCCAAGAAGTTGGAATATCTTCTGGGGGAACATCAGGATCGCCTGCGCGAAGATGATCGGCATGACGCCGGAGTAGTTCACCCGCAGCGGCATGTAGGTCTGCCCGCCTGCAACCATCCGTTGACCCACCATCCGCTTCGCATACTGGACGGTGATCTTCCGCTGTGCCTGTGTCACTGCAATGATGGCCGCAATGACCGCGAACAATATCGCAACCATGCCAATGAAGTGGATGAAGTTATACTTCGACTCCATCCCCTCGCCAGGGAAGAACATCTGCCACGTACGTTCGATAGCTGCTGGCAGCCGTGCAACGATGTTGGCGGTAATGATGAGTGAAATGCCGTTGCCAACACCGCGCTGTGTGATCTGCTCTCCAAGCCACATCAACAGCACTGTGCCTGCCGTCAGGTTCGACACTGCGATCAACCGGTAAATGAACGGATGTCGGAGCCATGCGTCCGTGACCAGATTGCCCTGGAAACCACGCAAAATCGTAGTCGGATGCTCAAAGAAGCCATACACCATCAGGTAACCCTGGAAGATCGCCAAGGCCACCGTCACGTACCGGGTGTATTGCGTCAGCTTCTGACGGCCGTTCTCCTCACGTGCGATGCGACCCAACTGCGGCACCACCGCGACCAACAACTGAATGATGATCGAGGCGCTGATGTAGGGCATGATACCCATCGCTGCAATCGCGCAGTTCTCAAGCGCACCACCCGTGAACAAGCTGTAGAGCCCAAGAAGTCCGCCACCGGCCTGCTGCGCCGTCTTCTCAAAGAACAACGCCAGCGCGCCACCGTTGATTCCCGGCACCGGCACCGCCGCAAATACGCGGCAAATGGCCAGCAAGCCGAATGTGAAGAGCAGGCGCGTGCGCAGCTCCGGAATTTTCAGGGTATTGGCAAACGCCGAAAGCATGTCAATTCAGAGGGATTAGCTGGCCTTCGATGCCGCGGCTTCGGCTTTCGCCTTCGCCTTGGCAGCGTTCTTGTTACCGTAAGGATTGCGCCCGCCCGGAGCCGTGGGCAGCACAATGATCTCGCACTGTCCTCCCAACTTCTCGATCTTCTCCTTGGCGGAACCGCTGAACTTGTGTGCCTGCACGTTGAGCTTCTTCTTGAGTTCACCGTCGCCAAGAATCTTCACGCCCACTCCCCTGCCCTGCAAAATGTCGCGTTCAGCCAGTTCCTTCGGACCCACCTTCGCACCGTCTTCGAACACGTTCAGCTGTTCGATATTGACGATCGCATAGTCAGTCGTATGCCGCGCGTTGTTGAAACCGCGCCGCGGAAGGCGGACAATGAGGCGCGTCTGGCCGCCCTCGAAACCGATCTTCAGGCTGCCACCGGAACGCGCGGTCTGGCCCTTGCCACCGCGAGTGGAGGTTTTGCCGTGCCCGCTGCTCTCACCACAACCAAGCCGCTTCACGCGGTGCGTGGCGCCCGGCCTGTTTTTTAACGTATGCAATCGCATGTTGAACCTTGGAAAAATATCGCTGTCTATGTTGCTGTTGGAAATTTGCCTTGCCCGTATTCGACGCTATCAACGAGCGGCCGCCGCCAACGGTTTCAGGCCGCGCAACGCCCGAACCTGTTCCGGCATACGCAGGCTCAACAACGCGTTCAACGTCGCCTTGACGACGTTCATTGGGTTGCTGGAGCCGAGGCTCTTGGCCAGCACGTCCTTGACGCCGGCCAACTCACACACGGCACGAACACCGCCGCCCGCGATGACGCCCGTACCAGGCGACGCGGGGCGCAGCAGCACTCGTCCACCGCTAAACTTGCCGAACACCTCGTGCGGAATCGTGTTGTTGCGCAACGAAACCGACACGACGTTCTTGCGGGCCGCCTCGGTGCCCTTGCGAATGGCATCGGCCACTTCCTTGGCCTTGCCAAAGCCGCAGCCGACATGGCCCTGTTGGTCGCCAACAACGATCAGCGCGCTAAAGCTGAAGCGCCGGCCGCCCTTGACAACCTTCGCCGTGCGGTTGATGAACACCACACGCTCGATCATCTCGCCGCGCTCACGCTCCGGCCGGCTGTACGCCGGCAGCTTTTCCTCTTCCGGCACCACCGGGACGACCTTGACCTGCTGGATCTCCTTCTCGGTCTCGGCAACGACCCGGATTTCTTTTTTCAGTGCAAACTTGTCGGTATTCATGCGTCCTAGAACTTCAAACCGGCTTCACGCGCGGCATCGGCGAGCGATGCGACACGATTCTTGCCTTTTTCGCTAACCAAGTAACGGTAACCACCGCGGTCGAACACGACCGCCTTGATACCCTTCTCGATCGCTCGCTGCCCGATCGTCTTGCCGATCACGACCGCGCCTTCCTTGTTGGACTTTGGCTTTTTGTCGCCAAAACTCTTGTCGAGTGTCGAGGCAGACACGAGGGTCTTGCCCGCGACATCATCGATGACTTGCGCGTAGATGTTCTTGCCCGTGAACGACACCGCCAGCCGCGGACGCGCAGCGGTGCCGCGCACCTTCTGCCGCAACCGCTTGTGCCGCCTCTCAACAAATTCTTTTTTCCTAACCGGTCTCATAGACGAAATCTCAGAAAACCAATCTCAATCACCTTACTGCTGGACGGTCTTGCCCTCCTTGCGGCGGACTTGCTCGCCCACGTACCGGATACCCTTGCCTTTATAGGGCTCCGGCGGATAGTAGCCGCGCACCGACGCAGCAAACTGGCCGACGACCTGCTTGTCAGGCCCTTCAATCGTCACCTTGGTGTTGTCGGCGACGGTCACCTTCACGTTCTTCGGGATCGCTGCGTTGATCTGGTGCGAATAGCCGATCACCAGATTCAGCTTGTCCCCCTGCACGGCGGCACGAAAGCCGACGCCTTGGATTTCAAGCTGCTTGACGTAGCCTTCGTTCACGCCGCGCACCATGTTGTTCACGAGGCTGCGGGCCAGGCCGTGCAATGCACGGGTCTGCCGTGACTCATCGGCGCGCGTCAATACGACCTTGCCGTCTTTCGTCGCGACCGTGATGGGTGCCGGCGCTTCGTAGTCGAGCTTGCCTTTCGGGCCTTCGACTGAAACTTTCTGCCCGGCCACGGTGACCTTCACCTTCGCCGGCAGCTCAATGGGTTGTCGTCCAATCCGTGACATAATCTTACCAAACTGTGCAGAGCAATTCGCCACCAACCTTCAGCTTGCGCGCCTCGGTCCCGGTCATGATGCCGCGCGAAGTAGACACCAACGCGGTGCCCATGCCGCCTTGCACGCGCGGCATTTCTTCACAGCCGACATACACGCGCCGGCCCGGCCGGCTCACGCGTTTGATGCCTTCAATGGCGGGCGTCTTGCCCACAAATTTCAACTGGATCCGAATCTGTTTGTGCGCACCTTCCTGCCCGACGGCGTAGTCCGCCACATAACCTTCCTTCTTCAGGAGGCGTGCGATCTCCGTCTTCATCTTCGAGTGCGGCACCAGGACTTCCTGCTTCAATGCGGCGTTGGCATTGCGGATCCGCGTCAACATATCGCCAATGGAATCAGTGATATTCATGGTTACCAGCTCGCCTTGACCACACCTGGCAGCATTCCTTTCGAGGCCAGCTCGCGGAAGCAAATACGGCACACCTGAAACCGCCGGATGAAACCCCGGCGCCGGCCGCAAACCCGGCAACGGTTATAGGCACGCGCCTTGAATTTCGGCGCGCGCTTCTGTTTAGCCATCAAACATGTCTTCGCCATAAGCTCTACTCTTTACTTGGCCGCCGCGTGCGGCTTCAGCCGCGTCGCGAAAGGCATTCCCATCTCTTCCAGCAACAACCGCGCCTCCTCATTGGTGGGGGCGCTGGTCACGATCGTGATGTGCATGCCCTGCTGGCGCTTGATCTTGTCGAGTTCAATCTCCGGGAAAATCGTCTGGTCGTTCACGCCGAAGGTATAGCTCCCGCGGCCATCGAAGCTGCGCACCGGCAGCCCACGGAAGTCGCGGATGCGGGGCAGCGCCGAGCTGACCAACCGGTCGAAGAACTCGTACATCTTCGTCCGGCGCAGCGTCACCCGGCAACCAATCTCCTGCCCCAAGCGCAGGTTGAAATTCGAGATGTTCTTCTTGGAACGGTTCAACACCGGTTTCTGGCCCGTGATAGCCGTCAACTCCTTGATCGCATCCTCCACGGCGTTCTTGTCCGCCTTGATCGTCGCCGTGGATACACCCATGCTGACGACGATCTTTTCGATCTTCGGCACCTCGAAAGGATTCTTGTAGCCGCGCGCCTTCACGAGCGCCGCCACAACCTTCTGTTTGTAATGTTCTTCTAACCGCGATGGCATGTTTCTTGTTCCTGGCCGCCGCTTGCCGGCCGCGTGAAATGTTTACTTGTCAAACTCGTGCTTGCACTTCCGGCAATAGCGGATGCGCTTGCCGCCCTCGCGCTTGATGCCGAGCCGCACGCCCTTCTGGCATGTGGGGCAGAACAGCATCAGGTTCGACAGCGCAATGGTGCCTTCCTTCTCCACAATGGCACCCTGCGGATTCGCCTGGTTCTTCTTGGTGTGGCGCTTGATCATCTGCAGGCCCTCGACGATGGCGCGATCGCTGCTACGCCGCACCTCAAGGACCTTGCCTTGTTTGCCGCGCGAACGGCCGGCAATGGCCACCACAATGTCGTTTTTCCGAAGCAGTGTCTTCATCAACTAGAGCACCTCCGGCGCAAGCGAAATGATTTTCATGAAGTTCTTCTCACGCAACTCGCGCGCCACCGGTCCGAAGATGCGCGTGCCCCGCGGATTCCGCTCCTTGTCGATGATGACAATGGCGTTGGTATCGAACCGCAGGTAGGAGCCGTCCGAACGCTTGATCGGCCGCTTGGTGCGGACGATCACGCCATGGACAACCTCGCCCTTCTTGACGGTGCCGTCTGGCGCCGCTTCCTTGATGTTGGCGGAGATGATGTCGCCGATGCGAGCATATTCTTTGTTGGAGCCGACGACGCCCACCACGGACGCGCGACGCGCGCCGGAGTTGTCAGCCACTTCCACAATGGATCGTACCTGAAGCATGGTGTTATACCTCTGTCTCTTCGCTCATGTGCGCCAGCGCCTTGTGGGACATCGGCAGGACCTCCACCACGCGCCACCGCTTCAGCTTGGACAGCGGACGGGTTTCGGTGATGCGAACGCGGTCGCCAAGCTTGGCCTTGTTCTCGTCGTTATGCGCGTAGAACTTGGAGCTCTTGGTGACGATCTTCCCATACTTCGGGTGTGGCACCCGGCGCTCGACACGCACCACAACAGTCTTGTCCATTTTGTTGGACGTGACCGTGCCGATAAATTCCTTGCGGACGCCGCGCACGTGCGCGCCGTCAGCCGCCGTGCTGGCGACTGCGGATTGAGTTGATGTCTGATCGGGCATAAAAATCTCGCTCTACTTATTTGGCGCCGGCACTGCCGCGCGACGTTTCTGCGCAATCACTGTCTGGATGCGCGCGATATCGTGCCGCAACTCGCGGATGCGGCTCGGTTTCTCGATCTGGCCGCCGTGTTTTTGCAGGTTGAGCTTGAACAGCTCTTCGCGACAGTCGCGCTCTTTCGCCTGCATTTCCTCAATACTCTGCTCTTTAAGTTCTTTGGCCTTCATGGACTGAAAATCAATTTAGGAAATTCGCGACACGAACCGTGTCTTGATGGGCAACTTACCCGCCGCCAGGCGGAACGCTTCCTTTGCCAGCGGCTCGGGCACGCCGCCCAACTCGAACATGATCCGGCCAGGGCGGATGACAGCAACCCAAAACTCGGGTGCACCCTTGCCTTTACCCATGCGGGTCTCGGCGGGCTTTTTGCTGACGCTCTTATCCGGGAAAATCCGCAGCCAGAGCTTGCCGCGACGCTTCGTAAAGCGGGCAATAGCCACGCGGGCTGCCTCAATCTGCTTGGCGGTCATCCACGCGCGCTCAAGCGCCTGCAATCCATATTCACCGAAGTCCACGCTCACGGCGCGACTTTCGAAGCCCTTGCGGCTGCCCCGCTGGTGCTTCCGATACTTGACGCGTTTCGGCATTAACGGCATAGGTCGTATCCTAACAAAAAGTTCAACGTTCTACTGTTTACCGGGCCTGTGCCGGCTCGGGTGCTGCCGGGGCCGCGGCCGGTGTTTCAACACGGCGCTGTTCGGTCTTCTCCTTCGGACCCTTGTAAATCCAGCACTTCACTCCGATCTTGCCGTAAGTGCAAAGCGCTTCGGCAAAACCATATTCAATCTCCGCACGGAGAGTCTGCAACGGCACGGTGCCCTGGCGATACCACTCGGTACGGGCGATTTCGCCACCGCCCAGCCGGCCTGCACAACGAATCTTGATCCCAGCCGCGCCCATGTCCAACGCAGTCTGCACCGACTTCTTCATCGCACGACGGAAGCTGATGCGACGCTCCAATTGCAGCGCCACGTTCTCGGCGATCAGCTGAGGATCGGTCTCAGGCTGCTTCACCTCGATGATATCCACGTAAATCTCTTTGCCGCCGGTCATCGCGTGCAACTCTTCCTTCAGCTTGTCGATCTCGGCGCCTTTGCGGCCGATGACAATGCCGGGTCGTGCAGTGGAAACGGTGATACGCAGGCGATTGGCCGCGCGCTCGATGACGATCTTCGGCACCGCCGCCTGTTGGAGCTTCGCTTTGACAAAGTCGCGGACCTTGAGGTCCTCGTGCAACAGGTTGATGTACTCCTTCTTGTCGGCGAACCACTTGCCGCGCCAATCGAAGGTCACGGGCAACCTGTAGCTGACAGGATGAACTTTTTGTCCCATACGTTCTCCGTTATTTCTGCTCCGGCTTCGCGGCCTCGGCGGGTTTCGTTTCCGGCTTGGCCACCGGCTTGGGAGCGGGCGCCGCACCGGGCGTGCGCCTCGCAGCTTCCGCCAGCACGATCTTGACGTGGCAGGTCCGCCGCAACCGCGGGGCCGCCATGCCGCGGGCGCTGGCCTTCCAACGTTTGAACGTCGGGCCGGTTCCCACGACTGCTTCCTTCACCACCAACGTATCCGCCGCCATGTTCGCGTTGTTCTCCGCGTTGGCGACAGCTGAGCGCAGTGTCTTTAGGACGATGCGCGCACTCTTGCGCGGCGTGAATTGCAGCACGTCCAGGGCATGAGCCACACTCAGTCCCTGTATCTGACGCGTGATCTCCGACACCTTCTGGTGCGACATCCGCGCGTATTTAGTTATCGCTTGCACATCCATAAAATGTTCTAGCTTTTCGTCAACCGCACACGATCACCGACCTTGACCGCATTCCCGCGATCTATCAACTCGATGACCGCGCCTGAAATTTTCTTCCTGACCTCGACAACCTTTAGCCGGGCTATAACCCGGTCATCTCGCATCACCAAGAACGGCATGCCTAACCGCACGCCCTGCTCGCTGCCGAGGTTGATCACCGCCAACTGCAAGCTCCAGTTCAGGCTCACCACCTGTGCTGATTCCAGCGTTGGCGCCGTCGTTTGCTGCACTGCCGGCGGTAACATCTTCTTCGCCACCGGTTTCTCCGCCGCGAGCGTCCGCCTCACGCGTTCCGCTTCGGCGAGGGCCTGTGCCCTTTGGACCAAACTAATACTTTCCGGTCCATGCAGCATCTGCTCGAGCACTGTATTCAACCGCTGCAGTTGCTCGACCAACTTGCTTCGCTCCTGCTCACTGCGCTGCAGCGCCGTCGCTGCGTCCGCCAGTTGGGCATTTAGCTTCACCGCGTCACCCGAACTTGTCAACGTCGCGCCCTGTTGCTCCAGTTCCTTGCACCGTTTGCGAAGCGTCGCCACTTCACTCTGGGCCGCCGCGAGGCTGTCGCTCAGCGCCCTTAGCGCCTGCTCTCTCTCAGCCATCTCGGTCTGCAACTCAGCGTAATCACTGACCAGCTTGCGGAACGTCACTTCCAGTTCCTGCTGCTGCAACGCATTTTCCTCGGCCTTGATGAGGCCATTGACTGCCAAAGAACGTTCTTGCGCGCGTTCTTGCGCGCCAGCGGCAGCGACAACCCAACTCAGGACCGACACCGCTGCCGCGTATCGGATCCCGGCCCACATGATGGCCTCCGTTACTTCGCGGCGGCCTTCTCCGTGTGGGCGCCGTGCTTCCTGAATATACGGGTCAGCGAAAACTCGCCGAGCCGGTGACCGACCATGTTTTCGGTCACGAAAACCGCGTTGAAAATCTTACCGTTGTGCACACTGAACGTGTGGCCAATAAACTCTGGCACAATCATCGAACGCCGTGACCAGGTTTTGATCGGCTTCTTCTGGTTCTCCTCGTTCAACTTGCGCACCTTGTCCATCAGGTGCTCGTCTACAAAAGGCCCTTTTTTCAGCGATCGTCCCATGACTACTTCTTCCTCCGATCCTGCACGATGAACCGACTCGTGGACTTGTGTTTCTTGCGCGTCTTGTAACCCTTCGCCGGCTGGCCCCAAGGCGAACATGGATGATGCCACCCACCGCCGCCCTTGGACTTGCCCTGACCGCCACCCATCGGGTGGTCTATCGGGTTTCTGCACATGGCGCGGGAGATCGAACGCCGGCCGAGCCAGCGAGTGCGACCTGCCTTGCCAAGGCTGATGCTGTCATGCTCCAAATTGCCGACCTGGCCGATCGTCGCATAGCACTCCTGGTGCACACGCCGGACTTCGCCTGACGGCAGTTTGATCTGCACGTATTCGCCTTCCTTCGCCATTAACTGTGCGGACGCGCCAGCCGTACGAACCATCTGCGCGCCACGACCCCGGTTCAACTCAATCGCGTGAACCGGCAACGACATCGGAATCGACTTCAACGGCATCGCATTGCCAACCTCGGTCGGCGCTTCGGGGCCGCTCATCACGCTCTGTCCCACCTGCAGGCCATTGGGTGCCAGAATATAACGTTTCTCGCCATCCTTGTAGTGCAACAAGGCGATGCGGGCGCTGCGGTTCGGATCGTATTCGATCGCGGCAACCTTCGCCGGCACACCACTCTTGTCGCGCTTGAAATCAATGATGCGATAGAATTGCTTGTGGCCGCCACCGATGCCGCGGGCCGTCATCCGACCGTGGCAGTTGCGGCCGCCGTGCTTCTTCAGCGGCTCCAACAGCGACTTCTCCGGCGTGTCCTTCGTGATCTCCTCGAAGGTGTGGTCCATCCGGAACCGCGAGCCGGGCGTCCTTGGTTTGAATTGCTTGATGCCCATGAAAAAATCCTGCTATGCGAGTTCGATCTTGTCGCCGGCCTTCAGCGTGACGATCGCCTTCTTCCAGTCTGTCTGCTTGCTGACGCGACCGCGTGTCATCTTGACTTTGCCGTGCACGTTGAGCGTGTTGACTCGCAACACGGTCACCTTGAACAGCTTCTCGACAGCCTGTTGAATCTCAATCTTGTTGGCGTCCAACGTCACGGCCAGCGTGTATTGGTTGTCCTTCGCGCTCTGAGCACTGCCCTTCTCAGTCACACGCAGCGTCTTGATAATTTGATGCGGGTCCCTCATCGCTTAATCCTTCGCCAATCTTTGTTCGACCTTTTGGAACGCCGACTTGGTAAACACCAGTTTGTGCGCCAGCGTCACGTCGTAAACATTCAGGTTCGACGCATCCACAACTTTCACATACGCCACATTGCCTGAGGCAAGCGCCAGATTCTTGTCCGCGCCGTCCACAACCAACAACACTGAACGTGCGCCGACTTTCAAATTCTTGACGACATTGACGAATTCCTTCGTCTTCGGTGTCTTCAGCGAGATCGCGTCCACGACCACGACATCACTGTCTGTCAGCCGGTCGCCCAGCGCTTTTTGAAGCGCAAGCCGGCGCATTTTCTTCGGCATTCCCAAGGACCAGTCACGAGGCTTCGGGCCGAACACCACACCACCGCCACGCCAAAGAGGGCTGGCAAAACTGCCTGCGCGCGCGCGGCCCGTGCCCTTTTGCTTCCATGGCTTCTTGCCTGAACCCGCCACTTCGCCCAACGTCTTGGTGCAAGCCGTGCCTGAACGGCGATTCGATTGAATCGCAACCACAGCGTCACGCACCGTCTGCTGGCCGCGGGCGCCCTTGATAATGAAGTCGTCGCGCAGTTCAAACTCGCCTGCTGCGCCACCTTCGCTGTTTAACACCGGAATCTTCATGAAATTCTCACTGGCAATTCAGCCTGCTGCTACTTCTTGGCCGGAGCTTTGGCCGGCGCACCCGCCTTGGGTGCCGCCTTGCCCGCAGCCTTCTTCGCTGCCGGAGCCTCCGGCAACTTCCTCTTCTCTGTGCCGAGCTTCACCGAGGTGCGCACGATCACATAGCCGCCTCGCGTCCCTGGCACCGAGCCTTGCACCAACAAAAGGTTTTCCTTCTCGCGCACCTGGATGACTTCCAGATTCTGCGTCGTGATGCGCACGTCGCCCATGTGGCCTGGCATCCGCTGATTGCGGCGAACCGTGCCGGGGAAGCTGCGCATGCCGATTGCACCAACACGGCGATGCCAGCCCTTGTGGCCGTGCGATTCTGGACCGCCCTGCATATGATGTCGGAAAACTACGCCTTGGAAACCTTTGCCTTTCGAGGTGCCGATGACGTCCACATATTGGCCGACTTCAAACAACGTCGGTCCGACCACGTCACCCACCTTCACCTCTTTGGAGAAGTTGCGGAACTCGCGGACCACTCGTCCGCAATGCGCCACGTTATCCTTGACGACGTTTGCCTTGGCCAGGTGGCCCAACTCTGCCTTGGGCATCCGCTGTTGTTTTTGGTCGCCGAAGCCGAGTTGCACGGCATTGTATTTGTCCTTGCCCTCCTTGGTTTTCACCTGGAGCACTGTGCAAGGACCGACCTCCAACACCGTCACGTCACGCAGGTTTCCCTGCGGATCATAGACCTGGGTCATTCCCAATTTTTTAGCGATAAGTCCGACGGACATGGTTTCGTTTCAGGTTAAATCTTGATGGTAATATCCACACCGGCCGGCAAGTTGAGCTTCTTCAGCTCATCCACCGTCTTCGCTGTGGGGTCAATAATCTCCAGGAGCCGCTTGTGCGTGCGCATCTCGAACGTCTCCATGGACTTCTTGTCCGAATGGACCGAACGGTTCACGGAATGCCGCCAGAGTTCGGTCGGCAACGGGATGGGGCCGCTGACCTTGGAGCCAGTGCGGCGTGCGGTCTCGACAATCTCCGCCACCGAGGCATCGAGAAGTCGATAGTCGTAGGCTTTCAGCCGAATACGAACACGTTGGGTTTGAGTCTCAGCCATAATCAAAGAACAGGTTTAACTGCGCCTCCGGGTAGATTGGTCACCACGCTGCTCCAGAATCTGCTTCTGGATGTTCGACGGCACCGGCTCGAAATGGCTCGGTTCCATCGAGTAGCTGGCGCGGCCTTTTGACAGCGATCGGATATCGGTGGCATAGCCGAACATTTCGGCCAGCGCCACCTGTGAATTAACAACGACAACGTTCTCGCGCGGCTCAATGCTTTGCACGATGCCGCGGCGGCGGTTGATGTCGCCGATCAGATCGCCTTGGTAATCAACGGGCGTTACCAATTCAACCTTCATGATCGGCTCAAGAATTATCGCGCCGGCTTGCTTGACGGCTTCCTTCAACGCGAAGCTGCCAGCGAGCTGGAACGCCAGTTCGTTGGAGTCAACGTCGTGATAACTGCCGTCCAAAATGCTGATCTGAACATCCACCAAGGGGTAGCCTGCCAACACACCTGTGTTGCATGCCTCCTCAATGCCGTAGATGGCCGCGGGGATGTATTCCTTTGGAATACGACCACCCGTGACTTTGTTCTCAACAACGACACCTTTGCCCCGTTCCAGAGGTTCAATCCGGATGATCACGTGTCCATACTGACCACGACCACCACTCTGGCGGATGAACTTGCCCTCTCCATCGGCACCCTTGGTAATCGCTTCACGATAAGCGATCTGCGGCTTGCCGGAGTTCGCCTCCACCTTGAACTCACGGAACATGCGGTCACGGATGATATCCAGATGCAACTCACCCATGCCACTGATGATGGTCTGACCTGTCTCTTGGTCGGTCTTGACGCGGAATGTCGGATCCTCTTCCGAGAGTCTCTGCAAGGCGACACCCATCTTCTCCTGGTCCACCTTGGTCTTCGGCTCCACAGCCATCGAGATAACCGGTTCGGGGAACGTCGGCGGTTCCAATGCGATCTCCGTGTCCTCGTCGCAAAGGGTGTCACCAGTGGTCACATTGCGCAACCCGATGATCGCGCCGATATCGCCTGAATAGATGCAATCAATTTCCTGGCGCTTATCAGCTTGAATCTGCAGCAAGCGGCTGATGCGCTCGCGCTTGCCGCTGCGGGAATTGTAAATCGTTTGTCCCTTTTGCAGTTTGCCGGCGTAGCAACGGAAGAACACCAACCGTCCGACGAATGGATCGCTCCACAACTTGAACGCGAGGGAGACGAACTTGCCGTTGTCGTCAGGCGTAGCGTGCTTCTCTTCCTTTGTATGCGGGTCAATCCCTTTCACGTCGGGGACGTCCAGCGGACATGGCAGATAGTCGATCACAGCGTCCACCAAGGGCTGCACACCCTTCTTGCGGAACGCACTGCCACCGGCCACCGGGACGAACTTGTTGGCGATCGTCTGGCGACGAATCGCCGCCTTGAGTTCCGCGACCGGGGGCTCCTGCTCTGAGAGGAAATATTCGGCAATCTTGTCGTCAAGGTTTGCGACAGCCTCGATCAAATCGTGCCGCATCTTCTTGGCTGACTCAACCAGCTCGGCTGGAATATCACCGATTTGATAACGAGTGCCCTGTTGGGCCTCATTGGTCTCCGTGTCGGGCCAGAGATAAGCGCGCTGGTTCACCACGTCTATCACGCCCTGCAAATGGTCTTCCTTGCCAATCGGCACCAGGATAGGCCATGCGTTGGCGCCCAGCTTCTTGCGGATGTCGTCCAGAGCCTTCTCGAAGTTGGCGCCGGTACGGTCCATCTTGTTTACAAATGCAATACGAGGCACGTGATACTTGCTGGCCTGCCGCCACACCGTCTCGCTCTGCGGCTGCACGCCCGCCACACCGCAGAACACCGCGATCGCGCCATCAAGCACGCGCAAGGAGCGCTCCACCTCGGCGGTAAAGTCCACGTGGCCCGGCGTATCAATGATGTTTACACGATGGCCAATATTGCCCCAAAGCTTGCTGATCCCCTCCTCTTCCTTCGGTTTCCAGAAGCAGGTGATTGCTGCAGCCGTAATGGTAATACCACGCTCGCGCTCCTGCTCCATCCAGTCGGTCACCGTATTGCCGTCATCCACGTCGCCGATGCGGTGGATCATACCGGTGTAGAACAGAATACGCTCGGTCAGCGTCGTCTTGCCCGCGTCGATGTGGGCGGCGATGCCGATGTTGCGCGTGTATTCCAAGGGATACTCACGGTCGGGCGAGTTAACGCTCGACAGCTTCCCTGTTTGTTTCACTGCTTCAGCCATGTTTCTAATCCTTAGCCTAAAGACAAAAATACGCTCGGCTCAGCGATCTCGGTTCGCAGCCTTGCGCCGTTTAAGTTCCTACCACCGGTAGTGGGCGAATGCGCGATTGGCCTGCGCCATCTTGTGCATGTCATCGCGCTTCTTCACCGCATTGCCGGTGTTGTTGTAAGCGTCCAAAATCTCCGCCGCCAGCGCTTCGCGCATCGGCATCGCTTTGCGCCCATCGGCATAGTCCACCAGCCACCGCAACGCGAGCGACACCTGCCGCTCATGTGGCACTTCCATCGGCACCTGGTAGGTGGCGCCGCCAACCCGGCGGCTCTTAACCTCCAGCTTGGGCCGGATGTTATCTATCGCCTTCTGCAAAATATCAATCGGGTTCGAATTCTCGATTTTCTGGGACAATTGCTCGATGGCCCCGTAAACGATACGTTCGGCGGTGGTCCGCTTGCCACTCTGCAATACCTTGCTGATAAGCACAGTTACCAACGTGCTGCCGTGACGTGCGTCCGGCTTCAGCTCTCTTTTAGTTGCTCGATGTCTGCGTGCCATAGTTGCCGTATTTCGTTTACTTCTTTGCTTCTGCCGCCGGCGCCGCGCCCTTGGCTCCTGCCGCGCCCTTCGGACGCTTGACGCCGTACTTGCTGCGGCTGCGACGACGCTTTTCGACGCCTGTCGCATCCAGGGTGCCGCGCACAATGTGATAGCGCACACCCGGCAAATCCTTCACACGGCCACCGCGCACCAGCACGATGGAGTGTTCCTGCAAGTTATGCCCTTCGTCTGGAATGTAGGCAATCACCTCAAACCCGTTGGTCAGGCGCACCTTCGCCACCTTTCGCAGCGCGGAATTTGGCTTCTTGGGCGTGCGCGTCATCACCTGCAAACAGACGCCACGGCGAAACGGAGCGCCATCCAACGCAGGCGCTTTTGACTTCACCTTCGTCTCGCTACGTCCTTTACGAATCAATTGGTTGATCGTCGGCATTTTTCTTACTCAGTTTTCGTTCTGAAACAGAGCGCGCCAGATTATAGAAGGCGGCAAATATTTCAAGAAGTTATTCACAATTATTTTACTTTTTTTATTTTTACGCTGCCGACTGGCTCTTCAACAGCGCCGCGGCCTCCGTCAGCGACGGCAAAGCCTCTTCCACCGGCTCACCCAGCAGATTTACCTTGATATTGCGGTGCAACGGGAAGCCTGAGCCTGCCGGAATCAAGTGACCCATGATCACGTTTTCCTTGAATCCACGCAGGTAATCCACCCGGCCCAGAGAAGCCGCATCCGTCAACACGCGTGTGGTATCTTGGAACGATGCTGCGCTGATGAAACTGTCGGTTTCCAGCGACGCCTTCGTCACACCCAGGAGCACAGGCTGCGCTTCCGCCGGCTTTCCACCAGCCTCGATGATGCGCCTGTTCTCGTCCTCGAACTCGATGCGTTCGATTTGCTCGCCCCAGAGGAATTTCGTGTCGCCCGGATCGGTGATGCGCACCTTGCGCAGCATCTGGCGAACGATCGTTTCGATGTGCTTGTCGTTGATCGTCACACCTTGCAGACGATAGACTTCCTGCACTTCGTTGAGCAGATATTCCTGCAACTCCTGCGGGCCGCACACGTCGAGAATCTCGTGTGGCACCACCGGACCTTCGGTCAACTGCTGGCCTTTGCGAACGTAATCGCCCTTCAGCACAATGATCATCTTGCCCGGCGGAATCAGATGCTCTTCCTCTGCCCCGGTCTTCGGGTCGCGGACCACGAGGTGGCGCTTGCCGCGGACCATGCCGGCAAAATCAACAACGCCGTCGATCTTGGCAATCTCCGCCGCCTCTTTCGGCCGGCGAGCTTCGAACAATTCCGCCACGCGCGGCAGACCGCCCGTGATGTCCTTGGTCTTCGCAATCTTGCGCGGGGTCTTGGCCAGCAGCGCGCCTGCCGCGACCTTCTGGCCTTCCTTGACAACGATATGTGCAGCGGCAGGAATCGAGTAGTTTGCAGTCACCTGACTCGAGTCGTCGCGGAGGATCACCTGCGGATGCAAGTCTTCCTTGTGCTCCACGATAACGATGGAAGGCATGCCTGTGGCCTCGTCCAGTTCCTTCTTCATGGTGACGCCTTCGATGACGTCATGGAACGCAACAACGCCTGGCTTCTCGCAAAGGATCGGCACGTGGTACGGATCCCACTGACAGAACACATCGCCCTTCTTGACCTTGGCGTCGTCAGCAACGGCGAGCACAGAACCGATAACGATGTTGTAGCGTTCCAACTCGCGCCCATCTTCGTTGGTGATGAGGACCTGGCCGTTCTTGTTCAGAACGATGTGCGAACCTTCCTGACTCTGCACTGTGCGCAAATCCACGTACTTGATCACACCGTCGTTCTTGGCCTTGATCTGCGGCTGCTTGAACACCTGGCTCGCCGTACCACCGATGTGGAACGTCCGCATCGTGAGCTGCGTGCCTGGCTCGCCGATGCTCTGCGCGGCAATGATGCCGATCGCTTCGCCGAGCTTCACGGGCTGGCCAGTGGCCAGGTTGCGGCCGTAGCAACGGGCGCAACAACCCTCGCGCGTCTCGCACGTAAGCACCGAGCGGATGTGAACCTTCTCAATACCCGCCTTGTCGATCGCCGCGGCGATTTCCTCGGAAATCTCCTGGTCGGCCTTGACAATCGGCTTGTTCGTCAGCGGATCCTTGATGTCATCCACCGCGGTGCGGCCGATGATACGCTCCGGCAGCTTGACGATTTCCTCATCGCCTTCGTAGATAGCCTTGACCCAGATGCCCTTGGTCGTGTGGCAATCCTCTTCCGTCGTAATGACATCCTGCGCCACGTCCACCAGCTTGCGCGTGAGGTAGCCGGAGTCGGCCGTCTTGAGGGCCGTGTCAGCCAAACCTTTGCGCGCACCGTGCGTCGAAATGAAGTACTCGAGCACGCTGAGACCCTCGCGGAAATTGGCGAGAATCGGGCGTTCGATGATTTCACCCGACGGCTTGGCCATAAGACCACGCATGCCGGCGAGCTGACGCACCTGGACTTTGTTACCACGAGCGCCGGAATCGGCCATCAACCACACAGGGTTGTACTCGCGCTTCTCAAGGTTCCGCTCCAACGTGCGGAACATGACGCTCTGGATCTGGTCGGTGCAGTGTGTCCAGATATCGACGATCTTGTTGTATCGCTCGCCGTCGGTAATGACGCCACGGCGATAGTGTTTCTCCACGTCCGCCACCTGTTTCTGGGCGCGCTCGATCTCCTCCACCTTCTCCTTCGGGATGATCATGTCATCGATGCCGATGGAGATACCCGCGCGAGTTGCCTCGCTGAAACCAAGCTCCTTCAGTTTGTCCAGCAACATGACGGTCCGGTCGTGACCACAAATCTTGTAGCAGCGCCAGATCATGTCGCCGAGCACGCTCTTGCCGACTGACTTGTTGACGAACCCAAGGTCTGCTGGCCAGATCTCGTTGAACACGATGCGTCCCACGGTGGTGTCGATCGTCTTCTTGGCCGGATCGCCGTAAACCGTAGCGCGTCCGAGGTCCGGATTCTTCAACCGAACCAAATCGTGCGTCTTCAGCCAACCTTCAGCCACCGCGAAAAACACCTCGTCGCGGCTCTCGAACAGCATCGGGCGTTCCTGCTCTTTCGTGCCCCGCCCCATTATCCGGGGATTCTGCGTCAAGTAGTAGCAACCCAGCGTAATATCCTGCGTCGGCGTGGTGATCGGCTTGCCGTTGCTCGGCGAGAAAATGTTGTTTGGCGCGAGCATCAACAACCGCGCTTCGAGTTGAGCCTCCGTCGAAAGCGGCACGTGCACAGCCATCTGGTCACCGTCGAAGTCGGCGTTGTAAGCCGTACAAACGAGCGGATGAATACGAATGGCTTCACCTTCGATCAACACCGGCTCAAACGCCTGAATGGACAAGCGGTGCAGTGTCGGTGCGCGGTTCAGAAGCACCGGGTGACCCTTGGTAACCTCTTCCAGCACGTCCCACACCTCCGGCACCTCGCGCTCGATCATCTTCTTGGCAGCGCGAACCGTGTGCACCAAGCCGCGCTCCTCGAGCTTACGGATGATGAACGGCTCGAACAACGCCAATGCCATCTTCTTCGGCAAACCGCATTGGTGGAGCTTCAGTTCCGGACCAATGACGATGACCGAACGGCCCGAGTAGTCCACGCGCTTACCGAGCAGGTTCTGACGGAACCGGCCCTGTTTGCCGCGCAACATATCGGACAGCGACTTCAGCGGACGGTTGCCCGCACCGGTGACCGCACGGCCATGACGACCGTTGTCCATGAGCGCGTCCACGGCTTCCTGCAACATGCGCTTTTCGTTGCGGATGATGACGTCGGGCGTCTTGAGTTGGAGCAGGTTCCTCAACCGGTTGTTCCGGTTGATCACACGCCGGTAGAGATCGTTCAGGTCCGACGTGGCGAACCGGCCACCCTCCAACGGTACCAGCGGCCGCAGGTCGGGCGGGATCACAGGCAGCACCGTCAGGATCATCCACTCCGGCCGCGCCTTGCTGCTGACAAAGCCCTGCACGAGCTTCAAGCGCTTGCTGAGCTTCTTGCGAACCTGCTTGCTCTTGGTGGTATTGAGCTGGATTTCCAACTCCTTTGCCACCTTGTTGAGGTCCACCTTCTGGAGCAACTCGCGCACGCCTTCAGCGCCCATTTTCGCAACGAATTCCGCGCCGTACTGTTCCAGGGCTTCGCGGTACTCCATCTCGCTGAGGAGTTGCTTCTCCTTCAGGGGCGTCTTGCCGGCGTCAATGACGATGTAATCTTCGTAGTAGATGACGCGTTCCAGCGCCCGCGCCGTCATGTCGAGCATGAGGCCAATGCGGCTCGGCAAACACTTGAAGAACCAGATGTGGCTGCACGCCACCGCCAGCTCGATGTGGCCCATGCGCTCACGCCGCACGCGCGCCAGCGTCACCTCGACGCCGCAACGATCGCAGATAATCCCGCGATGTTTGATACGCTTGTACTTGCCGCAGTTGCACTCCCAGTCGCGGGTTGGGCCGAAAATGCGCTCGCAGAACAGGCCACCCTTCTCCGGTTTCAACGTCCGGTAGTTGATCGTCTCAGGATTCTTGACCTCACCCCGCGACCACGAACGGATCGCATCCGGCGAAGCCAGTGTAATGCCGACGGAATCGAACGCCTCGGATTTTTCAAGGCCCAGCGCCCTCCGCGCTGCGTCGGTGGAGAGTTTCTCGTGAACGTCTTTGACTTGTTGAGCACTCATGGTTGTTGAGACTTATATTCTCGAAAGTTGTTTGCCGGTTCCTATTCCTCGTCCTCGTTAATCGTCGCGACCGCAGCAGCTGCGGCGGCGCTCACTTCCTCAGCGGGAGCCGGCGGCAACAACTGGCCACCGTTCCTGCCAAGACGCACGTCGAGGCAGAGGCTCTGCATTTCCTTCACCAACACGTTGAAACTCTCCGGCGTGCCGGCCTCCAGCGTGTTGTGCCCCTTGACAATACTTTCGTAGATGCGTGTGCGGCCCGCCACGTCATCGCTCTTGACTGTAAGCAGTTCTTGCAGCGTGTAGGCCGCGCCATAGGCTTCGACGGCCCAGACTTCCATTTCGCCGAAACGCTGGCCACCGTATTGCGCCTTGCCGCCCAACGGCTGCTGGGTGACGAGCGAATACGGACCGACCGCGCGGGCGTGAATCTTGTCCGCGACAAGGTGGCCCAGCTTCAGCATGTAGATGTACCCGACCACCACGCGCTGGTCGAACGGTTCGCCCGTGCGCCCATCGTGGAGCATGGTCTTGCCATCTTCAGGCAAACCGGCCTTCTTCATCGCTTCCTTGATCTCGCTTTCGACGATGCCGTCAAACACCGGTGACGCCACCGAGAAGCCAAGAATCTTGGCTGCCCAGCCAAGGTGTGTCTCCAGCACCTGGCCGACGTTCATGCGGCTCGGCACACCGAGCGGATTCAGCACAATTTCCACCGACGTGCCGTCTGGCAGGAATGGCATGTCTTCCTCCGGCACAATCTTGGCGATCACGCCCTTGTTACCGTGGCGGCCGGCCATCTTGTCACCCACGCTGAGCTTGCGCTTGGAGGCAACATAGACTTTCACACGCTTGATAACGCCGGCATCCACGTCGTCACCGCTGTCAATGCGATCAAGCTGACGCTCACGCTCCAGCTCCAACTCGCTGAACTTGTGTTCGAACTGCGAGATGATCTCGCGGATCTTGATGCGGATCGGCGACGGATCGATTTCGATGTGGTCGTAGTGCTCGGCCAGTTTGCGCAAGAGCGTCTTGGTAATCTTGCGGTTGGCCGGAATGATGATCTCGCCCGTCTCTGCGTTGACGACGTCGAGCGGAATCTTCTCGCCAAGCAGAATGTTGGAAAGCGCTTCGCTCAACTCCTCGCGCAACTCCGCAACGCGGTCCTTGTACTTCTCCTCGAACTGCTTCTTCTGCTTGCGCTGTTCGTTGGTGGAAAGCTTGGAAGACGTGGTGGTCTCCTTCAACGGAGTCACCTTCACATCCATCACAATGCCGCCCGCGCCGCTGGGCACGCGCAGCGAAGTGTCTTTCACATCCGCCGCCTTCTCACCGAAGATGGCCCGCAACAGACGCTCTTCCGGCGCCAGTTCAGTCTCGCTCTTCGGGGTGATCTTGCCGATGAGGATGTCGCCCGGCTTGACTTCCGCGCCCACGCGAATGACACCGTCGGGACCGAGGTTCTTGAGAGCCTCTTCACCGACGTTCGGTATGTCGCGCGTGATTTCCTCGGGACCCAGCTTCGTGTCGCGAGCGTTGACTTCGTATTCCTCGATGTGAATCGAAGTGTAAACGTCGCCACGAATCAACTTCTCGCTGACGAGGATGGCGTCCTCGAAGTTGTAGCCGTTCCACGGCATGAACGCGACGAGCACGTTGCGACCGAGCGCCAGTTCGCCATTCTCGGTGCACGGACCGTCGGCGATCAACTGGCCCTTCTTGATGTGCTGGCCCTTCTGGACAACCGGCTTCTGGTTGATGCAGGTGCCGGCGTTGGAACGCATGAACTTGCGCAGCTCGTAAACCCAGAGACCCTTCTCTGCGTCCGTCTTGAGCTTGCGCTTGCTCTCGGGCACTGCGCCATCCTTGGTGATGATGATGCGCTGGCTGCTGACGCTGGCCACAATGCCCGCGTGTTCAGCAATGATGCAAGCCATGGAATCGCACGCCACGCGGCCTTCAAGGCCGGTGCCGACAAACGGGGCTTCGTTGACGAGCAACGGCACCGCCTGGCGCTGCATGTTCGCACCCATCAACGCGCGGTTCGCGTCGTCGTGCTCCAGGAACGGCACGAGACCCGCCGCCACGGACACCAGCTGCTTCGGGCTGACGTCCATGTAGTCAACCTTCTCGGGCTCCACTTCAATGAAGTCCGCCTTGTAACGGCAGCTCACCGTCTGGCCCGTAAAGTGGCCGCGGCTGTCCATGGGCGCATTGGCCTGCGCCACGACGAATTTCTCCTCCTGGTCGGCAGTGAGATAGTCGATCTTGTCCGTCACGCGGCCCTTCTCGACCTTGCGATACGGAGTCTCGATGAAACCGAACTCGTTCGACTGCGCGTAAATCGAGAGAGAGCTGATCAGACCGATGTTCGGACCTTCAGGCGTCTCAATCGGGCAAATACGACCGTAGTGGCTCGGGTGCACGTCGCGGACCTCGAACCCTGCGCGTTCGCGGCTCAAGCCGCCTGGTCCAAGCGCCGAGAGACGGCGTTTGTGCGTCAGCTCGGACAATGGGTTCGTCTGGTCCATGAACTGGCTGAGCTGGCTGCGGCCGAAGAAATCGCGGATGACGGCCGAAAGCGCCTTCGGATTGATGAGCTTCTGGGGCGTCATCTCCTCGGTGGTCGCATCGAACAATGTCATGCGCTCCTTGACCAACCGCTCCGTGCGCGCCAAACCAACGCGGCACTGGTTGGCAAGCATCTCACCGATGGTGCGAACGCGACGGCTGCCGAGGTGATCAATGTCGTCCACGGAGCCTTCACCCTTGCGGAGGCTGAGCAGATACTTGATCGCTTCGATGATGTCTTCGTTAACCAGCACGCGCTGGTCGTTCTCGACGCCGATGCCAAGTTTCTGGTTGATCTTGTAGCGGCCGACACGACCGAGGTCGTAACGGCGGGGATCAAAGAACAGCCGCTTCAACAGCGCCTTCGCGTTGGCTGCCGTCGGCGGATCACCCGGACGAAGGCGCTTGTAGATATCCTTCAACGCTTCGTCAGCGCTCTTGGTCGGGTCTTTCTTGAGAGTCTTGATAACGACACCGTCATCCGGCGTGGTGTCGATGATCTTCGCTTTTTCGATGCCGGCGTCCATCAACGCGCGGCAAACAGCCTTGCTCAGAGGCTCGAACGCGCGCGCAATCACGATCTGCGACGCCTTGTCCATCGCATCGGCCACGAGCATCATATTGCCAATGTTTTCATGATCCTCGATGTCCTTCAGTTTGACGTCGGTGATCTCGTAGAACAGCTTGACGATTTCCTCGTCCGTGCCGTAGCCCAGCGCGCGAAGGAACGTCGTTGCCAGGAACTTCCGGCGGCGGCGCCGGCGGTCAAGATAAACGTAAAGCAGGTCGGCAGTGTCAAACTGCACTTCCAGCCACGAACCGCGGTCAGCAATGACGCGGAATCCATAGAGCACCTTGCCGTTCGGGTGAACAGTGGATTCAAAGCAGATGCCGGGCGAGCGATGCAACTGGCTGACGATCACGCGCTCCGCGCCGTTGATCACGAACGTGCCCTGGGGCGTCATGAGCGGGATTTCGCCCATGTAAACGCTTTCTTCCAACCCACCGCCACTCTGGCGCTGGAGGCGGAAAGCCATGTGCAATGCCGCCGAGAACGTTACGCCCTCCCGCTGGCACTCGAGGGCGTCGAGTTTTGGCTCGCTGATCGTGTAGCGAACGAAGTCCAGCTTGACCTGGCCGTCGTAACTCTCGATCGGAAACACCTCTTTGAAGACGCCTTGCAACCCCACTGCTTTGCGCTTGTCCGGATCCACATCCTTCTGCAGGAAGTCAACGTAGGGATCCGTCTGAATCTCAATGAGATTCGGCGGTTCAATCGGCTCTACTAGTTTACCGAAGTTCTTACGCTCTAGCATGGCTCTATGACCTCGTTACTGCCTTATTTACTGCGCTGCCAGTCTTTCTGACCATCCGGTCAAAAAGACAAGATCAGCCTTGCCGCCGCCCGCCTGTTCCTGACGAGCGGCAGCAGGCTGTCTAGTACAACTTGTCACCCAGGACACTCGCACAACTACGCGGCGCCTGGTCCATCGCAAACTACTTGACGTCCACCTTTGCGCCAGCCGCTTCCATCTTCTTCTTGATGGCCTCGGCTTCATCCTTCGTGGCGCCTTCCTTGAGCGGCTTGGGTGCGCCTTCAACCAACGCCTTCGCGTCGGCCAGACCCAGACCCGGCACCACTTCGCGGACGGCCTTGATGCAGCCGATCTTGTTCGCGCCAGCGTTCACCAGGATTACGTCAAAAGTATCCTTGGCCGGAGCAGCAGCAGCAGCAGCCGCAGCAGGAGCAGCCGCCGCAACCGCGACGGGCGCGGCCGCGCTGACACCCCACTCCTTCTCCAGTGTCTTGACCAGTTCTGCCATCTGCAAAACCGTCAGCTTGCTCAGGGACTCAATAATTGGTTTCAATTCGTCTGCCATTTTTCCTTTTCCGGTGTCGTCACCCGCGCGGAGCCCCGCGCGGCTTTGATCCCGATGGCCACCGGGATGACGATTTACCTGTTATCGATCGTGTTCTTCTTTCCTTCTCTCTGCGCTTGGCCACGCGCAAAATAATGATTACGCCTTCGCCGGCTCGGCGGCAGGCGCTTCCTTGCCCTTCTTCTCTTCGTACGCCTTGATGATCTGGACAAACTTCGATGCCGGAGCAGCCAGCAATCCCACCAGTTGTCCCTGCGGGCTGGTCAACAGGCCCAGCAGTTTCGCGCGAAGTTCCGGAAGGCTCGGCAGGTCGGCAATCTCAATGACCTGCGCGGGCTGCAAAAGCATCCGGTCCATCAGACCCAATTTGATCTTCGGGCGTTCAAATTCCGCCACGAAAGCCTTGATGACCTTGGCCGTGCCGGCAATTTCCTTGCCCGTAATGACGCCGGTCTGACCCACAAGCGCCTTGTCGAGCCCCTCAATGCCGCACTCCTTGCACGCCACGCGCAGCACGGAGTTTTTCACGACGCGATATTCCGCGCCCGCAGCACGCAGCCGCTTGCGCAATTCGTTGACCTGCGCCACGGTCAGTTTCGTAAAGTCAACCAGCAGCGCGAAAGGCGATGTCTCAATCTGCTTACGGGCGACTGCCGCCAGAATTTTTTTCTCCGGTCTCATGATGCTCCTAGATCGTCAGAAATTCTTTGATGTCCAGTTTCAAGCCGGGGCTCATCGTCGAGCTGAGCGTGCAGTTCTCGATGTAGCGGCCTTTGGACGTGGATGGTTTGGATTTAGCAACCGCCTCGATCACTGCCTTGGCGTTCTCAATCATCTGCTCCTCGGTAAACGACGTCTTCCCGAACAGCACGTGCAGGTTGCCCGCCTTGTCAATTTTGAACTCGACGCGGCCTGCCTTGAACTCCTTGACGGCCTTGGCCACGTCGTCAGTCACCGTGCCGGTCTTCGGATTCGGCATCAAGCCGCGCGGACCGAGCACACGGCCCAGCTTACGCACTTCGGCCATCGCCTCCGGCGTCGCGATGGCAATGTCGAATTCAGCCCAGCCTTCGTTGACCTTCTTGATGAGATCCTGGTATCCGACGAAATCGGCGCCAGCCGTCTTGGCCGCCTCCTCGCCGCCTTTTGTGAAGACCAGGATGCGCACCTTCTTGCCACTGCCGTGGGGCAGCGGGACGGTGCCACGCACCATCTGGTCGGATTGCTTCGGGTCCACACCGAGCTTGAACGCCAGCTCAATGCTCTCGTCGAACTTGGCCCGCGGCACTTGCTTCAGCAGCTTGACCGCTTCGGTCAAGGTGTAAGTCTTGGTGTGATCCACCAGTTTGCTCGCGGCGCGATATCGCTTGCTTTGTTTTGCCATTGATTTAACTCCGGGCAACGGTACTTGAAATTCCTAGTCCACAACGTCAATACCCATCGAACGCGCGGTGCCGGCAACCATGCGGAATGCCGCTTCGTCGCTGTTCGCGTTGAGGTCCTTGCCTTTCATCTTCACGATCTCCATCACCTGCTTGCGCGAGACCTTGCCTACCTTGTTGCGGTTCGGCACGCCACTGGCCGTGGCAATGCCCGCCGCTTTCTTCAGCAGGATGGCCGCGGGCGGCGACTTCGTGATGAACGTGAATGATTTATCCTGATAAACCGTGATGATGACCGGAATGACCAATCCGGCCTGATTCTTGGTGGCGGCATTGAACTCTTTGCAGAACGCCATGATGTTGACGCCCTGCTGGCCCAACGCCGGACCCACCGGCGGTGCGGGATTGGCCGCGCCAGCCGGAATCTGCAGTTTTACTTGACCTACAACTTTTTTCGCCATGGCTGTCCGTTATGTAAAAATGAATCTTTACCGTCTCTGCCGCGCCACTAGGCGCGCTCGACCTGGCTGTACTCGACCTCGACCGGAGTATTCCGGCCGAAGATCGCCACCGACACCTTTAGTTTGCCGCGATCGGGATCGATTTCCTCGATCACCCCGGTGCAACTCAGGAAGGGACCTTCCGTGATCTTCACCTGATCGCCAACATCGTAGTTGACCTTCGGTTTGACCTTCTCGCCGCGCTCCTGAATCTGCGCCAGAAGGCTGTCCACCTCGTCCTTGCGCAACGGCACCGGACGATCACCACCGATAAAGCCGATGATGCCCGCCGTGTCCCGAATGAAGTACCAGGGCTTCTCCATCAACTGGCCCTTTTCATCCAGCAACAGCATGTTCACCAGCAGGTAACCGGGGAAGAACTTGCGCACGGTCGTGGTGCGCTTGCCCTTCTTGATTTCGGAAACCTTCTCGGTAGGAATCAAGACCTGGAAGATGTATTCCTGCATCTCTTCGGACTTGATCCGCTTGTCAATGTTCTCTTTGACCTTCTGTTCCTGGCCTGAGAGCGTGTGAATGACAAACCACTGACTTTCCATAGGCGCCTTTGATAATCTCGCGTTAGTTCAAACCCAGGGTTGTCAGGTGGCGGATACTCCACGTACCGGCAAAGTCCACCAGCGCCACCGCCAGTGACAACAAAGCCACGGCAACGACCACCACAATCGTGGAGTCGCGCAGCTCCAAGCCCGTAGGCCAGTTGCAGCGCTTCAGTTCGTCACCGACCTCGCCTATGTAACCGCGTATTGCTAGAAACGGGTTTTTCACGATTCTGTTCTCTCTGGCGCAGTGGCACGGCGGGAGGGACTCGAACCCCCAACCGTCGGTTTTGGAGACCGATGCTCTACCAATTGAGCTACCGCCGTAGCATTGCCGGTCCGAGCGCTCGCCAGAATCATCGCGTCTCCAGCCACGCCCTACTTCGTCTCCCGGTGCATCACGTGCTTTCCGCACCAACGACAATATTTCTTGATCTCGAGTTTCTCTTTGCTCAGTTTTTTATTGGCCGTCGTGCGGTAGTTCCGCCGTTTGCACTCTGTGCACGCCAAGGTTATTTGTTCGCGCGGCATTATTATCTCCTGTGCCTGATGCAGACATCACGCGTGGTGGAGAACATGTCCTCTACCCTCGCGTTCTGAATCGAGAACACTATTCAACAATCTCGGAAATACGACCCGCGCCGATGGTCCGACCGCCCTCGCGGATTGCAAACCGTTGGGTTTTCTCCATGGCCACCGGGCTGATCAGCTCAATGTCCACGCTCACGTTGTCGCCGGGCATCACCATTTCCACACCCTTGGCCAGCTTCATGACGCCGGTCACGTCGGTTGTGCGGAAGTAGTATTGCGGCCGATATCCGTCGAAGAACGGCGTGTGACGGCCACCCTCTTCCTTGCTCAGCACATAAACCTCCGCCTTGAACTTCTTGTGGGGAGTGATCGTGCCAGGCTTGGCCAACACCTGACCGCGCTCGACGTCGGTCTTCTTGATGCCGCGCAGCAACACGCCAACGTTGTCGCCGGCCTGTGCGCTGTCGAGGAGCTTGCGGAACATTTCAATGTCGGTCACGACCGTCTTCTGGGTCGGACGCAGGCCGATGATCTCCACATCTTCCATGCGGTTCATCTTGCCGCGCTCCACACGACCGGTCACGACCGTGCCACGACCTTCAATGTTGAACACGTCCTCGATGCTCATAAGGAACGGCTTGTCCAACTCACGCTGCGGCTCCGGAACGAAATCATCCAACGCCTTCATCAACTCGGCAATCGACGCTTCGCCGGCCGGGTCGCCCGCCATCGCCTTGGTCGCGCTGCCGCGGACCACGGGGGTCTTGTCGCCCGGGTATTCATACTTCGTCAGCAGTTCGCGAATCTCAACCTCGACCAGGTCCAGCAGGTCCTTGTCGTCCACCAAGTCCACCTTGTTCAGATAGACCACGATGGCCGGCACGCCGACCTGGCGGCCCAGCAACACGTGCTCGCGCGTCTGGGGCATCGGGCCGTCCGCCGCGCTCACCACCAAGATCGCGCCGTCCATCTGCGCCGCGCCGGTGATCATGTTCTTGATGTAGTCAGCGTGGCCGGGGCAGTCGATGTGCGCGTAGTGGCGCTTGTCGCTCTGATACTCGACGTGTGACACGGCAATGGTCACTGTCTTGGTATCGTCACGCACCGTGCCGCCCTTGGTAATATCGGCGTAGGAAATACGCTGCGCCAGACCTCTGCGGGCCTGAACCTCGACGATGGCTGCCGTCAAGGTGGATTTGCCGTGGTCAATGTGTCCAATCGTGCCGACGTTCACGTGCGGCTTTTCTCTCTTAAATGATTCCTTTGCCATTGTATCTCCTGCTCTTTTCGCTCTCTGCTTGTTTTTCTAATTCAACGTTTTGCTGTCAAACTGGAGCCTGCGATCGGGATTGAACCGATGACCTCGTCCTTACCAAGGACGTGCTCTACCAACTGAGCTACGCAGGCATCAGTTCAACCACATCCTAAATCGCCCGCGCTCAAGCGGCTTTTTTACTTTCCGCTTACCGATAAAAAAAGAAAAAACACCGCCTCGTTTTGCTCCTTGCGGGATCCAAAACGCACCGCGGGCTTAACTCTCTTTTTACACGCTTCTTATCGCAACTCGCGCTGTCACATCTTCTAGTACAACGCGGCCCGCTATACTAATGAAATTTCATTTCCTGTCAATAGCGTGTTGACATTTTTTTCATTCCCCCCATGGAAATCGTCCCCACCGCCCGCAAGGGGGCCTTACGCCCCATGGCCCAATTTCGCCCCAACCGCCAACCGATGCCCCCTCAAAAACTCCTCCGCGTTCATCCGCCGGCCACCCTCAACCTGAAGTTCTTGGATCACCAGCGTCCCCTCGCCCGCCGCGACGATAATCCCGTTCCTATCCGTTGCCAGCAGTGTGCCAGCAGGCGCGTTTTTGGCTGCCAATTGCGCCCCCACGCCAGCCGACCAGATTTTCAGCACGCGCGGCCCTGATTCTGATGGCAGGAACGTGAACAACCCCGGCCATGGCGTAAACGCCCGCAAACGATCTCGAATGCAGCGTGCCGGTTGAGACCAATCCACCAAACCGTCCTCCTTCTTGATCTTCGGCGCGTATGTCACCCCCTCGCCCGACTGCGGCGTCGGTCGAAGCGTGCCGTTTACGATCCCAGCCAGCGTCTTCATCAACAGCCCCGCGCCAAGCGCGGCAAGTTTGTCGTGCAATGATGCCGCGTTATCTGCCGGATCAATCTTCACCCGTTCCCATAACAGCATCGGTCCACTGTCCAACCCCTCATCGATCAACATGGTCGTCACGCCGCTGAACTCATCCCCGGCCAGCAACGCTGCCTGGATTGGCGACGCGCCGCGCCAACGCGGCAACAAAGACCCATGGACGTTGACGCAACCCAGCCTCGGCAGGTCCAGCACGGCCTTTGGCAGTATCTGCCCGTACGCCACGACCACAATCAACTCCGGTGCGAGTTCGCGCAGCTGTGCCACCGCTTCCGGCCGACGGATCTTCTCCGGCTGAAACACCGGCAGACCGTGCTTCAACGCCAGCGTCTTGATCGGCGGAGGCGTCAGCTTCTGCTGCCGCCCCACCGGCCGGTCCGGCTGCGTTACAACGCCAACGACCTGATGTTCGCGCGCCGCAACGAGCGCCTCCAGACAAGGCTCACCGAAATCCGCTGTTCCCATGAAAACGATTCTCATGATTCGTAGGAATCAATACCAGAACCAGCCCGTCGCCGCGAAGAAACAAATTCGCCTGTCTCTGCAATCCGGCTCAAACTTGCGCCGCGACGCAAAATGCTCCATGCTCACGCCCAATTGCCATGACGACACCAACGCCCTCTTCCGCCATTGACCGTGACCAATTTGCAAAAGCGCTGCTGAACAACGTGGTGGCAGAGCGACGCAATGCCGAGATATACGACTACCTCGCCTCGTTGGAGCGGGACCCGTACCGTAGTGCCGTGCTTAAGCGCATGGCCGACGCTGAAGCCAAACACGCTGCCATCTGGACGAACAAGCTCAAGGAACTCGGCATCGAGCCGCCACCGGCTTCCGCCGGGAGTTGCAGTCGTTGGCAGAAATGGCTGTATCGCCAACTCGGCGTGGATGCCGTGGTGCGCCGCATGGAACAAGAGGAGGAAGTGGGCATCGCTGTTCAACTTGCCGAACTCAAGCGCGTTGGCGACGACCAGACCAGACAGATTGCATCTGAGATCACTGAAGAAGAGAGCAGCCACGGTCGGACCCTTCATGCGATGCTCCAGGCACCGCCCAGCCCCTCCGACCCGCGCGGCCGCCTCAGCATCCTCATCAAGCACGAACGCCATCACGCCACCGGTGGCTGGCTTGGCAGCGCCATCTACGGCATCAATGATGGTCTCGGCGCCGTCTTCGGCATTGTCAGCGGCATGGCCGGCTACGGAGCGCACAGCGGCATCGTTCTCGCCTCTGGGCTCGCCGGCATGATCGCCAGCGCGCTCTCAATGGGCTCCGGTGCATGGCTCGCGGCCAAATCACAACGTGAAGCGTTCGAGGCGGAAGTCACCCGTGAACGGCGCGAGATCGAGGCAAACCCCGCCGAGGAACAGGAAGAACTGGAGTTGATGTATCAACTGAAAGGTTTCTCCGAAGAGGAAGCGAAGATGCTCGCCAAGCGAATGGCCGAGAACCCGCAGCACCTGCTTGAAACGAAACTCCACGAGGAACTCGGTCTTTCAGAAGGTTCCTTCCCAAATCCATGGTCTTCGGCCATCTCAGCAGCAGTCTCCACGACCATTGGCGCGTTCATCCCGTTGATTCCCTTCTTTTTCACCGGTGGCATCACGGCGGTTGCCTGGTCGCTCGGTGTCAGTATTGTGGCCCATTTCGTCGTAGGTGCGGCCAAGACGCTCGTCACAGGCTTGAACTGGTTCAAGAGCGGCATGGAGATGACCGTCGTCAGCATCATCGCCGCCGCCGTCACCTACGGTTTTGGCTATTTCTTCGCTGGCCATGGACAAGTCGTGGGACGCTGATATCCACGGAACCATGTGACGCTCGAACATCGAAACGCCGGGAACCCGTTTGACCCTGCGCCAACGGCCTGACGTTCCGCCAACCCGACTTTCCGCTTCCCCTACTCCAGCTTCGGCCCCTCGATCCGCTCGCCGCGTTGCTGGCGGGCCTGATCCGTCACGTCGAACGTCCCATAGAAGAGCGCGTTCGCATCCATCCAGGTCGCCAGCCGGTCCGCATCGTCGCGAGACAACGCCACATTGTGATGCCCTTTCTGAATCATCTTCATCAACGAGCTGCCGCGTGCCCCGAAGAATCCCGGCTGCGACAACGGCTCGCTGTTGACAACGCGGAAATCGCCCGGCTTGCCGCCCCATGAGGAGAATGACACGTGCTTGATCAGTGCGTTGTAAGAAACGCTGAAACGCCCCTGAGCTTCGCCGGTAAGCGCCACTTTGCCCGCTGGTTTCGCGCCGCTGTGACATGAGACACAATGTTTATCCAGAACCGGTTGAACCAGGATCGGATAGCTCAGCGGTTTCGAGCCGTCGGGACCGGGCATAATGGTTGACGGCGACCGTGTGCGCGCGAGTGCCGTGCGATGCGATGAGGGAGTGCTGCTGCGCTGTTCGTGACAGCCGACGCACGAGACACTTTCGCCCGGCTGGAGATAGGTGATGCTCCGCATCGTCTGCACTGACTGCCCGTGCTCATCCAACGCCTGGAATGCCAGCGCGATCCTGGCGGGCGCACGGAAATACGCCGAACCATCCGCCTCGACCGGCACCGTGCCGAGCACCTGCTTGCCCGGCGACGCGTTTGCCAAGCCCACCGACGGCGTGTTGATGTGCGGCGTTGTCTTCGGCAGAACCTGCACAACGCGAAGATGCGTGATGCGCACATCCGTCAACCGCGGCCATGCGTTGTAAACGTTCTCGAGAAAGAAGATACCGTCCCCAGACGCATGCGAATCACTTGTCGTCACAACTCCCTTCTTCTTCAGAGTCTCCGCAAGCAACGGAAGCGCAGGTGGCTTCGAACGCGCACGCAACGGCACGGGCCAGAGGCTGCAAATCTCCGGGTCGCGATAGAGCAACTCCTTGTTCCCAAACGCGTCCACGAAGTAGAGGCCAAACATGTTCGCCGGATTCGCGCTCGGTTCGCCAATCAACGGGTCGTAACTGTAGGCTGCAAGGAAGTATTTCTCCGACAGCGGCCACGGTGAGCGGTAACAGTGGCCCGGCCAGCGCGTCGCCTCCGGCGGCAGTGGCGACGGCCTCGTTCCTCCCCCCGGCGCCCGCCAAAATGCCGGCTTGGCCGTGCCGTGCGACACCGGCTCCTCGCTTTCCGGGAACAGGGCGTCAGGCGTCAGCCGCGTGATCGGATCGAGACCGTCCACGCCGTGCTTCACGTCGAGCAGGATGATGGAACCCGCCGTCATCGCGTGATGCGCCGCCGCCGTGGCCATCACCCGGCTCGATCCCGGCACCGCCTGCGCTTCCCACACACCCACTGGATTCAGCGTGTAGTTCCCATAGAACGCCCGCACGTCCGTGCCATCCGGCCGCACCGTCCAAAGCTGCTGGTAGTGCACGGCGTTGCGGTCCACGTAGTCCCATCGCGTGTAGATGACCCGCCCGTCGTTAAGCACCGCCGGGTCCCACTCGTGCGTCTCATGAAACGAGATCGGATGAGGGTCGGAACCATCACCGTTCGCCAGCGCCAGCGTGTAGGTCGGGCACGGTCCGCGCCCGCAACGATGGAAGCCGCCGCGGCGTGACGAGATAAAGATGATGCGCCCATCCGGCAGATACCGCGGAGCAAAATCATCGAACGGCCCATCCGTAAGCTGGCGCAACCGCGATCCGTTGCTCGCCATCTCATACAGATGGTAATGATAGTTCGCGTGCTCCTCGCGATTCTTCGACGCCTTGTCCACCTGACAATACGCAAACATCACGCGCTTGCCGTCGTAAGACACATCCGCGTGCTGGAAACTGCCGAGCTGCAACGAGTCCTTCGCAAGCTGCCGGCAGCGCATCGTCTTGCCCGGCTCGTCCAACACGAACATTCCGCCTCCTGGTCGCGCACAACTGCCGTAGTATTGCGTGAGCTGATGGCTGAACATGCTCGGCACCTGCTTCACAAACAGCAGCGGTCCCGTTTTCGCCAGCGGATTTCTGAAGACAATCTGCCGCCGCAACTCATGCACCCGCCGCCAGAGATTCTCCACCTGTTTCTCCTGGTGGATCGCGACCTCCGGGCGCGATGGCTGTTGTGAAGCAGCGGCCTGATCGCGCCCGGAGGTCGCGATCCACCTTTGCCATTCCTTGCGCAACTCCTCCCAACGCTGCGGCAAGTCGCCCAGAGCCGCCTTGGCCGATTGCAGGTCGTGCAACAATACATCTCCGCGCTCGAACAATCGCGGGATGGCATCCGAGTAATTGACCGGGCACTGCGGCGTCCCGATGCCATCCTGCTTTCGCCAGTCCTGCTCAATCATCTCCTGTTCGCTCACCGCGACAGCCCACGTGGGCAGCGGGATGGAAAAACAAACGGAAATCCACAACAGGAGCACCGAATTGATCGCACGTCGTTGATAGCGCGTCATGTCCGCAGACTACAACGCCTCGCCACCAAACGCGAGACGGATTTCAGCAAGCCTGTTGACGACACCGGGCAGTCGTCAGGCTTACTGACTGCGCTCGTAAAGAACCCGTCTCAGCCAGCCCGCGTCGAGACCGAAAGCGTTAGTTCGGTTCTTCGCGTACGTCCACGTCAACCGATGCGTCCCCGACGGTATGTTGAACGTCATCGTCTGCCAGTCCACCTCGCCTGAAATCCGACCGGGTTGATCTTCCCCGTCCATCGAGAACGTCAGGTAATCGGCATCCGCTTCCGACGATACCTTCCATTGGAAGCTCAAAGTCCCCGGTCCTGTCACCGTCGTCTCCACCCACGACACGTTCAAATGCCCAATGCTGCCGCTCCAGCCCATGTAGCTGCCATCCAGCGACGTCGTTGTCGTCCATGCCGCGTCGCCGTCCGTGTTCCACACCAACTCCGGCGCGCCCAAGGCTTCACCCAGAGTCACCGTGCTGGCGCTGGTGTCGGCCGTTGCCGATAACGTCGTGTCCAAGAGTGTCACCAGCGAGTTCGCTCCCGTATCCACACTGTTGGCCGGCACCGTATGCGACAACATGCTCTTGGCCACCTGCATGTCAGCGATGTTGATCGCACCGCTGAGGTTGAGGTCGTAGAGGAAGTTGGTCGCCGACACCGTTGAGGCGAGTTTGAACTTGATCACCTGCATGTCGGCGATGTTCACCGTCCCGCTCTGGTTGGCATCGCCGTAGAGACTGCGAATCTTCACTGCGTTGGTGCCCACCAGCGCGTTGCCCGCCAGATCGCTGAGGCCGTGAAGCCACACCGTCCCCTTCGATTGATCCACCGCGTTGGTCAGGTTCAGCGTCAGGTTGCTGCTGAGAATGCTCGCGCTCACATACGTTGCGTTGGTGAGTGTGAACTCGCTCGCGTCCAGCGTGCCGTCGGCGGCCATCATCTCCTTGTTGAATGTGAACAGTAATTGGGCTGGCCCGCCCTTGCGCGGTTCCACCGTGGGGTTGACGGCTGGATTGAGGTTCAGCGTCAGGTTGATGGCACCCGCCGCGCTATGGGTCTTGCACGAAGTCGCTGCCAGCAGCACGGGCGTCAACTCGTAGTTGAGATTCGTCACCGTGGTCTCGCCGAAGTCTATCTGCACCACCCGATTCGTTGGCTTGATCCAGCCTTCCACATCCTTGAACGCCAAGGTGTGTTCGCCGATCACCAGGTCCGGCACCGTGTCACCGCTGTTCTGCCATGTGCCGCCGTCCACCTGCCACTGTGCACCCGCGCTTACAGCGGCCACTGGCGCAAGGGTCACCTGCAACGAGCCGGTCATCCAGTCGGCCTCAATCTCGCCGCTGGTGTAGAGCGCGCTGGTGTCCCAATACATCGAAGCCGACAGACCAGGCAGATTGGTCAAACTGAAGGAGCCGCTGCTGCCGCTGAAGTCGAACAGGTCGAAACGGTCGCCCGCACTGACTGTGAAGCCATCCAGCAGCGAGAGGGTGAGGGTCCCATCGAAGGCGAGGGCGCCGCTTACCTTGATCTGGTCCTAGAATCCGTCGTTGGTGCCGGCCAGTTCCATCAGCAGCAGTGAGTTGGTGAGCAACGTCAGGTCACCGCTGACGTTGAGGATGCCGGGCGAGTTGCCGGGAGCAATCGTGCCCGCGTTGGTAATAACGCCGGTGATGGCACCGGTGCCGGTCAACAAGCCGTTGGTGTTGATGAAGAGGCTGTTCGCGAAACTGTGCGTGCCGCCGAGCAGATGCAGGTTGGCCGCGCTCGTGCCATTGCCAACGCTGAAAACCGAGCCATTGTTGACAGTGCTACCGCCACTATTGAGCGTCCCGCCGTTGAAGTTCATCACGCTGTTGGCGAAGTTGGTGGCGATGATCTGGTTGACCGTCACTGTGCCGCTGTTGAGGCCGAGCGCGCCGTAGCGGATATCAAGTGCGCCGACACCAGCGGTGTTGGTGGCATAAAGGTTGCCACCCAAGACCTTGATTGCGTTGCCAGTGGATGCCGTAAGTCCGATGATGACATTGCTGGCCTGCACGCTACCCCCGTTGGTGATGCACAGCACATTGGTGGAACCCAGATAGCCGATATGCAATGTTCCACTGCTGCTCCAGAGGCTGCCCGGACCGGTAACCAACACTGTATTCGTGTCGTTGCCGTCGGCATAGCCTACATAGCTGTTGGCACTCAATACCTGGCCGCCGTCGGTAATCACCAGGTTGTTGCCGTGGCCTGCCATCACGATGATGTTTGAACTGCTATTCCAAAGGCTGCCCGCGCCGCTAACCAACACCTCAGAACCAGCGCTGCCTATGTAGCCGGTGTCGAACACCGTGCCTCCATTGGTGATGATCAGCAGGCCATGGCTCCCGTAGTAGCCCAAGTAAAGGTATGAACTGTTACGCCAGACACTGCCGACGCCGCTGACCAACGCGTAGCTGTTGATTGTCGATGAGGCGTAGCCAACATAACCAGTGCTATTGAACACTGCGCCGCCGTCGGTAATGGTCAGTTGGTTGCTCCTGCCATCGTTGCCAACGAACAACGCGCCACTGTTGCTCCAGACACTGCCCGCGCCCGTGACCAGCACTGAGTTGCTGTGGGCATTGTACCCATTACCAATTGAGCCGATGGTATCAAACACTGTGCCACCGTTAGCGATGGTGAGTTGATTGCCATAGCCGCTGCCTCCCACGGCAAGGGACTGACTATTGCTCCAAATACTCCCCGCTCCTGTAACCAGCACCGAGTTGCTGTGTGACCTGAGGTCATTTCCAACCGAACCATTCGTGCTGAAGACTGCGCCGCCGTCGGCAATCGTCAGTTGGTTGCTTGATCCACCAGCTCCCACCTGGAGGTTGGAACTGCTGCCCCAGACGCTGCCCGCGCCCGTGACCAGCACGGCATTTTGAGTGGAGTTGGAAAAACGACCGATATAGCTGGCACTGCCCGCGCTGATGACTGTGCCACCGTTGGAGATTATGAGTTGGTTTCGCGACCCGCTGCCCCCGATGCTGAGGCTGGAGCTGTTGTTCCAAGCGCTGCCCGCACCGCTCACCAGCGCGGTGTTGTTGCTCGAGAAGGCAGCGGCGCCGACGGAAGAGCTGGCGGAGAGAACCCTGCCGCCGTTAGTGATCGTCAATTGGTTGAACGCTCCAAGAGCTCCGACGCTGAGATCCGCGCTGTTGCTCCAAAGGCTGTCTGTGCCTGCGACGAGCACTGAGTTATAGAAAGCATTGGACTGTGCGCCAATGCTGCCGTGAGCGCTGAACACACTGCCACCGTCAGCGATTGTCAGTTGGTTGAATGATCCAGTGTGACCGACGTAGAGGTAAGAACTATTGCTCCACATGGAGCCATCGCCCGTGACCAGCGCGGTGTTGTTGCTGCTGGTCATGTGGCTGCCGATGTAAGAACTGACAGCAACGACCCGTCCTCCGTTGGCGATATTCAGGCGGTTGTCGGATCCACTGACGCCGACATAGAGGTTGCCGCTGTTGCCCCAGAGAGATCCGGAGCCGCTGACGGATGCGCTGTTGTTGCTGGAGGCAGCGTCGAATCCAATGTAACCGGTGTTGTCGAGCACCTGAGCGCCGTTGGTGAGCGTCAGGGAAGCGGACTTGTTGCTGCCGACGTAGAGCAGGCCGTTGCCGCCACCAATCGAAAGGCTCGCATTGTCCACAATGCCGCGCATGAGGCCTGATCCCGATGGTAGGTCGAGGTTGAGATTGTCGGTGATGGTGTGGTCGCCAGAACTGCCACCGTACCCGGCCCACTTGATGCCTGCGCCGTTCTGGAAGGTGACGCCCGGCAGGAACGGCGTGGAGCCAGTGCTGGCTCCGGCAAACTCCAGCGTGGCGTTGGTGATAACGAAGCTGCCGGAGACGCTCACCGTCGCGTTGGACACGAGCCGCACACTACCGCCATCCCGGTTGGTCAGCGAACCACCCGCTCCGACCACGAAACGATCACGGATATCGATCAAGCCCCCGTCAGCAACGGTCCAGACGCCGAAGTTGGTGGCCACGTTCACGTCCTGCTCGCCGCCACTTTGCTGCACGATGCCACCGGCAAGGTTGAGGAATATCCCGGCAACATTGGTGCCGCCGCTGAGGACAAAGCTGCCGCTGTTGGTGAAGACCTCCGGGTCGAAGAACCCGCCGCTTTGGATGAACGTGCCCATGTTGTTCATCTCCAGCGGAACCAGTACGCTACCGCCGCTAAGATTGAACGTGCCGCCCGCGGCATTGGTGAACGCGCCGGAGACGTTCAGTGTCCCGCCGTTCATCGTAAATTGGCCGGCATTGAGCAACATCGGTGTGGTGAGATTGCCACCATTGATGTTCACGACGCTGCTGGCAAAGTTGGTAACGTAGAGGCGGTCTGCCATGACTGTGCCGCTGTTGATCTGCAGTGTGCCGCGTCGCACTTCCATTACCCCGTTACCTGTTGTGTTCGTCGCAAAGAGATAACCACCGGAAATGGTTATGAGATTGCCGGTGGAAGTGGATGAGACACCGACAATGATGTTGGAGACAAACACGGTGGCACTGTCGCTGACAGTCAACCAGTTCCCGGCTCCTGCACCGCCGACAACAAGACTGCCACTGCAAAATTGCCACAAGGAACCAGGGTTCGTCACAACAACGGAGTTGCTTATGGCACTGGCGTTGACGCCGATTGTAGCGCCGTCGCTTACAACCCGGGCGCCGTCCGCAACCGTCAGGCTGTTGTTGGCACCAGAAATCCCAACGTCCAATGAGGGACTGGTGAACCACTGCGAGACATGACCGGTGACCAGCACGGTGTTGTTATTTGCACTGGATGTTTTTCCGATGGAGGCCCCGCTACTCTCAACAACACCACCGTCGTTGATGACCAATTGGTTGTTGGGGCCTGAGTTACCCACGCAGAGGCTTCCGCTGTTGCGCCAGAGCGAACCTGCGCCACTGACGAGCACAGAGTTGCTCCCGGAGAAGGTGCCTATGACGCCAGCGTTGTTGGCGACGGTCGCGCCATTTGTGATGAGCATTTGGTTGCCGGAGCCGTTGTAGCCAACGAACAGACCATTGACGTTGCTCCATAGCGAGCCCGCATCGCTGACCAACACCAGGTTGTTGTTTGCACCGGGATTGAGGCCAATGGTGGCGTAATTGCCGCCAGCAACAACGCCGCCGCAGGTGATGAGCAGGCGGTTGTAGGAACCGTTTCGCCCTACAAGGAGAGGGAAACTGTTGCTCCAAAGCGAGCCAGAACCGGTCACCAACACCGTATTATCATTCGCACCAGACATTCGCCCAATGGTGCCATCGCCAGATATCGAAACACCACCGTTGGAGACAATCAATTGATTGCCGGAGCCGTATACGCCTATATCCAGCGTCGTATTGTTCCAGAGCGAGCCGGGACCGGTCACCAACACCAAGTTGTTGCTGGAAAGAGATGCATTGCCAATGACACCAGCACTGCCAGCCACTATGCCTCCGTTCGTGACCGTGAGCCGGTTGAAGGAGCCGGTATTGCCGATGGTGACAGCGCCGTTGAGCGTGCCGCCGGAAACAGTGAGCGTGGCGTGATTGTTGTTGATGAAGTTGGTGAGATTGGCCACGCCACCGGAAATGGTCCAGGAGCCGAAGTTGGTGGCATAGTTTACGTCCTGCTCGCCGCCGCTCTGCGTAACAGTGCCGGACAGGAGGTTCAAGAACACCTCCGCCATATTGATGCCGCCGCTGAGGGCGAAGCTGCCGCTGTTGGTGAAGACCTCCGGGTCAAAGAAGCCGCCGCTCTGGATGAACGTGCCCATGTTATTCATCTGCAATGGCACCAGCACGTTGCCACCACTGAGATTGAACGTGCCGCCGACCGCGTTGGTAAATGCACTGGAGACGCTCAGCGTGCCGCCCGTCATCGTGAACTGGCCGGCATTGAGCAGCATTGGCGTGGTCAGACTGCCGCCGTTGATATTGATAATGCTGCTGGCAAAG
>CAZGGF010000097.1:0-3749 GCA_964524715.1 uncultured Verrucomicrobiota bacterium
ATCAGTTACGAATTTCTCGAGATTCCCAAGGTTGATGGCCAGATCGAGCGCGAGATGATCGCCAAAGGCATCGTCACCGCCGACGAAGTCGGCGCGTTCATGAAGCGCGGGAATATCGTCTGGCGCGACTGGGTTTGGACGCAGGCGGGTTGCCACATCATTGAGACCCACAAACCGAACTTCCTCCTCTTCCATCTGCTCGGCACCGACGCGGCGAACCACCAATACGGTCCCGGCACCACGGCCAGTTACAGCGCCTACGCCTACACGGACCGATTCATCGGCGACCTGCTCGCTTCCGTGGACCGCGCGGGATTGCGCGACCGGGCCACGGTCATCGTGACGACCGACCACGGTTTCAAGAGGATCAACAAGGTCGTCAACGCCAACGTGGCCCTGCGCAAGGAAGGCTTGTTGCAGGTCAAGGGCAATAAAGTGACAAGTTGCGACGCGTATGTCCTGGCCGAAGGCGGCATGGCGTTTGTCTACGTGAACGATCCGGCACGGCGCGCGGAATTGCTGCCAAAGCTGAAACCCCTCCTTGCCAAGCTCGAAGGCGTTGCGCAGGTCGTGGACGCCGCCGATGCCCCGAAGCTCGGCATGCCGACGCCTGAAGAGAACCAGGGCATGGGCGACCTGATGCTCTTTGCCAAGCCCGGCTATGCGTTCAAGGATGACAGCGCGGGTGACGCGACGGTGGCAGAGTCGAAGAACTATCTCGGCACGCACGGCTATCTCAACAGCGATCCCGAACTCGACGGGATGTTCATTGCGTGGGGCTACGGTGTCAAACCCGGCGCGCGGCTGGAGCGGATTTCAAACACCGACGTTGCACCGACGATCGCCGACTTGCTCGGCGTGCCGATGCCCAACGTCGAGGGGCGTGTGCTGAGAGAATTGCTGCGCTGAAACAGCCGCATTGATCGCCATTCCAATTCTGCCTAGCATGACGAGACTTACACGAAGATTCTGGACTTGGGCGTTGATTCAGTGCTGCATCGTTGCAGTGATCGCGGGCTGGAAATTTTATGCTGGAGTTTCTGAGTACTTAACTCACCCGGCAGACGATGATCTATATGCGCACACTTGGTCGTTTCAAACCATCGTGTTCGTGATATTTGGATTACCGGGGATTCTCGTTGGCCTGCTTTCCATACTCGGTTTGGAATGGCTCATTGTTCGCGCAGTTTCCAAGCGACAGATGGTTCCTGAGAAGCACATGGTCTAACCCGTGCGCGATGGCGAACAGCGCCTAGTCACGGCGGCTGTAATAGACTCGCCTCGTAATTGCCGCTGTTGTGCTTGGATCGCTAGACGTTTCTTGGTCGTCGTGTGAACGTGAATGATACCATTGGACTGAAACATGAAAATCATCGCAATGTGGTTCAGTTTGGCCTTCTACCTCGTGATTTCCATTGGTGGATTCGGGATTTGGATTGCCCGGCTATTGCCTGACAATGAGCGAATCGTGAGATTACCGGAGTTGCTTCTCGTTTGGATACCTGGAAGTCTCGTATTCGGTGTTGTAACAATCTATCTGGCAGATGTGCTGTGGTTGCTCACTTGGAGGCGCCTGTCCACGCGAGCACAGATTTATAAGATTGCGGGTGCTGGGATACTTTCCAGATTTGACCGTTGGCTCATTCAGAAATTTGGACCTCAAACATAAAAGGACGGAAGTGGCGCTCCAGCTTGACGCAAAAAGTGGAGGCGGAGGTGCAGGCCGCCCGCCCTCACGCAGCGGTGGTTGTTGATGATGCCGCCGGGGCGAGAATCCGGCCTGCTTTCTGCCTCCCTCCGCTCTCGGTCGCATTCTACCTCTTGCGCGACGGCGGGCGTTTCGCTATTGTCCCCCGCACTTTATGAACAGAGATCACGTCAAACTTTTCATTCCGGGACCGATCGAGGTCAGCGAGAACACCTTTCGCGCGATGGGCAAGCCGATGATCGGCCATCGCGGCGCAGGGTTTCAGGAGCTTTACGCGTCCATGCAGCCGAAGCTCCAGCAACTTCTGTACACGAAGAACCCCGTGTTCTTCAGCACTTCCAGCGCGTGGGGCGTGATGGAAGCCGCCGTGCGCAACCTCTCCACCAAGCGCGTTCTGAACTGCTGCTGCGGCGCGTTCAGCGACAAGTGGTATGACGTCTCGCAGCGTTGCGGCAAGGAAGCCGACGCGCTCAAGGTGGCGTGGGGCGACCCCATCCTGCCCGAACTGGTTCGCGAAAAACTCGCCACCGGCCGCTACGACGCCCTCACGCTCATCCATAACGAAACCTCCACCGGTTTGATGAACCCGCTGCCGGCCATTGCAGAGGTCATGAAGCAGTTCCCGGACGTGATGTTCATCGTGGACAGCGTCAGCTCGATGAGCGGCGTGAAGATCGAAATGGACGCGCTGGGCATTGACGTGCTGCTGGCGGGATTGCAGAAGGCGTTTGCCCTGCCCCCCGGAATGGCGGTGTTCAGCGTCAGCGCGCGCGCTCTCAAGCGCGCCGAGACCGTGCCGGGCCGTGGTTACTACTTCGACTTCCTGGAGTTCAAGGCAAACCACGACAAGAACATGACGCCCAGCACGCCGGTGATTCCGCTCATCTACGCGCTGTCGGCCAAGCTCGACGATATTTTTGCCGAAGGGCTCGACGCCCGCTTCGCGCGCCATCAGAAGCTCGCCGGCATGGTGCGCGGCTGGGGTCAGCGCAACGGGATCGAGCTGTTCCCCGCCCCGGCCTATCAGTCCATCACGCTGAGCTGCTTCGACAACGGTGCACGCCCCACCAGCAAGGGCCGCCGCATTGACGTGCCGAAGTTCCAAAAGGCGCTCAAGGAACGGCACAAGATTCTGATTGATGGCGGCTACGGCAAGATCAAGGGCTTGAGCTTCCGCATCGCTCACATGGGCGATGAGACGGTGGAAACGATCAACGAACTGATCGCGGCGCTCGACGATAGCCTGAAGGGGCTGTAACACCCCGGGCTGTTTGCGCTCTCCATTGACGGGTCGCAATGACACGGATTTTCCGCGTGTTTTTGCCTTGCCGGCTTTGGGGGCATCCCCTAGCATCCGCGGCTCGCGCCGAACAAGGAAACCCGGCGCACGGGCAGTAAATTTGAAAGGAAACATCGCTTGAACAATATACCGCATGACGTGAAAGACCTCGGCCTCGCAGCGGCCGGCAAGAACCGCATTGAGTGGGCCGACAACTACATGCCCGTGCTCAAGCTCATCCGCCAGCGTTTCGCCAAGGAAAAGCCCCTTGCTGGCAAGACGCTCGCAGCCTGCCTGCACATTACCACGGAGACCGCCAACCTCCTCCGCACCCTCCAGGCCGGTGGCGCCCGCGTCGTGGCCTGCGCTTCCAATCCCCTCTCCACACAGGATGACGTCGCTGCCTCCCTCGTGAGCGACTACGGCATCAGCGTGTTCGCCATCAAGGGCGAGGACGGCAAGACCTACTACAACCACATTCTCGCCGCACTCGACGCCAAGCCCAACATGACCATGGACGATGGCGCCGATACCGTCGCGGTCCTCCACAAGGAACGCCGCCACCAGCTCAAGGACATCATTGGTGGCACCGAGGAAACCACGACCGGCGTCATCCGACTCAAGGCCCTCGCCGCCGCCAAGAAGCTCGCTTACCCAATCATCGCGGTGAACGACGCCCTCACCAAGCATATGTCCGACAACCGCTACGGCACCGGCCAGAGCACGCTTGATGGCATTGTCCGCGCCACCAACGTTCTGCTC
>CAZGGF010000098.1:0-3375 GCA_964524715.1 uncultured Verrucomicrobiota bacterium
AATACTACCCGTGAGGCAGGGAAGACCGGTGGCGTCCGCGATCATTACAACCATGGAGATTGCGGAAGCAGCCCGCACCAACACCCCGAATCCATAAAATACGCAACCCGTTGTAAATACGGCACTACAGACTCCAAATGCGGAAGATCCGGCTGAAACTACCCTAGCGAATTAACGATTGCCGATGGTTGAGGATCTCAGGCGGTGCGACATCGGGACCGTGGAGGTAGATCCAGAGCAAGCGGTTCAGCGAAGCAGCGCGGTCATCGGAAATCTGGCAAGAACTCAAGCCACCCGACTCCGCCTGACCGTAAGCATTGGGCGGATTCTTCTCACCGATGTCGTAGGACACCGGGATGATCCTGTGGATGCGAGGGTTGGCTTGGGGCGTAAACGCATCCCACATCGGCACAGCAGCCAGATCATAAATGCTCGTGGGCACGAGACCGAGCACCTGTTCGACGGTGCGAATCACCGACGGGCCGTCGTAACAGCGCGATACCACCGCGCCACGCCGGGCATAGGGGCTGACAACCAACAACGGCACGCGGTGCGAATCAAGATGATCATAGCCGCCACCCTGAGTCGGCAGGATCAGGATCAGTGTTTGATTCCAGAACTTGCTGCGAGAAATGGCGCTGACGATGCGGCCGATGGCGACGTCGTTTTCACACACCAGGGCGCGGGGACTGCCGGCGCCGCGCGCGGTGCCGACTGTCTGGTTGTTGGGCAACGAAACCACGACAAACCGCGGCAGTGTGCTCTGCTTCTGGATTCGTTCGAGGTCCTTGAGAAACACCTCGCTGCGTTTGACATCCATGCCCGTGCTGATGCCATCGGGCCAATTGGTGCAAGAGGAACCCTTGTAGAGGTCGGTTTGTGCAAACTGGCCATAGGCGCGGCGGTTCAATCCAGCCTGCCCCACCAGGTTCCACAACGTCGCCGTGTTTGGCCACAGCAACGGCCCCGTGCCGGCATCGACTGGATCCACGCGCGGTTTGCTGCCGTATCCGCCGGACGATTTGCTGGTGGAGGATTTGGACGAACTGGTCGTCTTCTTCAGTTCCTCGACCGGCCACCGTGACTGGTGGGGACGCACGCCGCTCATGCCACCGAAGAATGCACGGGCATTGCCGGCGAGCAACGGGCCATCGAGGTAGAAATTGTCGCAGAGCGTAAAGTTGGCGGCCAACGCGTGTAAGTTGGCGGTGATTTCGCGGCCGAAGTAACAGAACCATGGATCCGCCGCGGCCTTCGGCACGTCGCCAAAGACGCTGTCGAAACTGGCCCGATTCTGGACGATCATGATGACGTTGTGAATCGATGACGGCTGCCCGATGCGGCGCGGGATTATCTGCTCGGCGGGAGCCACCGTGCTCACGCGATGGCCGGCACGCTGGTCGTAGTCATAGGCCTCGCAAATGCGCCGGCTCTGGTGCTGCAGTTCATTCTCATCAGGCAGCGGCAAAATCTGCAGAAGACCATGGCCGGCGCGCTTGGTATAGACGTTCTCGGTCGGCACTTGGCCCAGATCGCGCGCGCTGGTGACGTAGAGCTTGTCGCCGCTGGGCGCCAGGGAAACCGCAGTCGGGCACCAGCCCGTGGGAATCATGCCAGTCACCTTGCGGTGCGCAGTATCCACCACGAGCAGATCGTGATAGAGGGCGCTGGCCACAAAGAGCTTCTTGCCATCGCGCGAGATCGCCATCGCCTGTGGCCGGCACGGTTGCGCGCCCTTGTTGCTGCCGCCCAGTTCGATGTCGGCAAGCCTCTTACGCGTGACGACATTCACAACCGCCACCTCATCGCTGCCCGCGCAGGCAACGTAGAGCAGTTTCTCATCCGGCGACAGCGCGAGGGCCATCGGTTGCTCGCCCACCTTGACGCTGGCGGTCAATTGTTTCGTTTGCAGGTCCACGATGCCGATGGTCGGTTCGCCCCAGTGCGCGACGTAGGCATGCCGTCCGGCCTTGTCCAGGAGAACCGTGAATGGCCGCAAACCGACGCGAATGGAAGAGATGGATTTCGGTTGTGCAGGATCGCGCACGTCAAGAAGCGCAAGCTGGTCGGCGAGGAAGTTGGCGACACAAAGCGTCTTCCCGTCCGGCGTCAGCGCGATGCCCGCCGGGAAGAATGACGCGCCCGGCGGGCCAAAACTGAACCGCGCCAGCCGCGCTTCCTGCCACCAATTGCCGAGGTCATGGACGTTGATCGTATTGGCGGCGCCGCCGGAAGAGAAAACACGCCGTCCATCGGGCGACAACGCGACACCGCAGAAAAACGCATCGTTGTTGCCAGCCGTGGCGATGGGAAACGCCTTGCCCGTCGTCGAGTCAAACAACCAGAGTGATTGCTGGCTCGTGCCACCGTGTGAAATCACCACCCAGCGACCGTCGGCCGACTGCGCCATACCGAGCGGCAAGTCGCCGACGGGCACCAGTTTGCCCGGTGGCTCCGGCATCCAATCCCAACCGCCTACCAGTGCCGGCGCGGCTCCATTCGTGTCGGCTGCGAATGCGCAAACAGCGCCCAACACCACTATCAGTATCGCCAAGAATCGTTTCATGATTTGCAAAACCGTGTGGCCAAGTTTGCTTCGCAACACTTTGGCGAAAATGGCGATGTTTGACGAGAAAATTCCCCCGAGGTTACAAAAGGCGTCGCCAGCGACCGCCGGGCTGTGGCAGAATCGGCGGTACCTGTTTTGGAGAAGAATACATATGTCACATCGAGCCTGGTTTCAGTGCATTAATTTGAAATGCGGAGCAACCTATCCGCTCAATTCCATAGTCTATCAATGCAAGCGGTGCAACTCCCTGCTGGAAGTGCAGCACGACACAAAGCAACTCGCCCGCCGCAGCGCCACGGCGTGGAAGAAGCTTTTTGAGGATCGGTATAAGACCACGCAATGGCCCTTCGGGTCCGGCATCTGGGGCAAGAAGGAATGGGTACTCCCGGAAATCGCCAACGACAACATCGTCTCACTTTACGAAGGCGGCACCAATCTCTTCTGGGCCGAGCGGTTCGGCAAGCTGTTGGGACTGGACAACCTCTGGGTCAAGCTTTGCGGCAACACCCACAGCGGGTCGTTCAAAGACCTTGGCATGACCGTCCTGGTCTCGCAGGTGAAGCAGATGATCGCCGAAGGAGCGCCGATCAAGGCCGTCGCGTGCGCCTCGACCGGTGACACGTCGGCGGCGTTGGCGGCGTATTGCGCAGCCGCCGGCATCCAGTCCATCGTGCTGCTGCCCAAGGGAAAAATCTCCATCGCCCAGTTGGTCCAGCCGATTGCCAACAATGCGCTCGTATTGTCGCTCGACACCGACTTCGACGGTTGCATGAAGGTGGTCCAGGAAATCACCAAGGACGAAACGA
>CAZGGF010000099.1:0-2834 GCA_964524715.1 uncultured Verrucomicrobiota bacterium
GCATGTCTTCGCCGACACGCCAGTGCATGCAGGCATCGCCGTCGCTGGCCACCATCGAGGTGCGCGACGGTTCCGCAAGCAAGACCAACAGCAGCGCCAGCCACAGGCACAGACTCACATCCGGCATCAGCCAGTGTTGGACAGCAGAATTCGATTTAAAGGACGCAGTCACGGCCAGATCGGTTGTCGTCGTGAGTATATCGGCCAAGGCGTGCGACGCAACCCAGAGAATACGGGAAACGATCAACTCCACTTCCGCACTTGACGAATGAGTGCCATCGCCGTAAGCACGTCGTATGGCAAAGCCCTTCCCTCGCATCCAGTGCTTCCAGGAACCCGGTGATCGAGTCGTTGTCACCTGTGACGGCCGACTTGTGCTCAACTACCACTTCGGCGCAACTTACCCGCGGCCATTCATCTACCCGCTGCTGACCCCGCAAGGCCACAACGTGCTCGCCTGCGGCCACTCGGTTGACCTCATCGGCCACAGCCATCACCGCGGCATCTTCGTCGCACACGCCGACGTGGGCGGACAGAAGTTCTGGGCCGACAAGGACAACCGATGCGTCCATCAGCGGCTGCTGAAGCTGGACAGCGGCGTGGACGAAGGCACCGTGGCATCCTTCAACTACTGGATGGCCGGCAACGCACCACTCCTGGACGAGACGCGAGAGTTCACGGTGCGCACAGACGGTTCACTGCATGTGAAACTGGAACTCTCCGCGCATAACGCGGAGGTGCCGTTCGGCGTGACGAAGTTCGGTTTCCTTGCCTGCCGTGTCGCAAAAACCATCGGCGTTGCCGCCGGTGGTGGACAAATCACCGATGCGACGGGACGCGTGAATGAGAAGGCGATCTACAGCCAGCGGGCAGCATGGTGCGACTACAGCGGGCCGGTGGCCGCAGGCAAGAAAGGCGGACCGGACATCTGGGCCGGCATCACCATTCACGACGATCCCACCAACCCGCGTCATCCAACACCATGGATGTGCCGCGAAGATGGCTGGTTCTCACCGGCGTTCAACATGGTCGAACCATTCACGCTCAAGAAGGGTGAGAAACTGACGCTGCGCTATCGCATTGTTGTCCACGACGGCGCAAAGCCTGCGACGTGAGCGAGACAGCCCCGCGACCGTCCATCCGGTTTGCGCCACGCATGGCAGCGCTTACACCACATGCCCCGGGTCGGTCACACGGTACTTCGTGTTCGTGGGCGCACGAACAGCCGTAGTGCAACGGGCATTTTCAACGCGCCACTCAACCGTGATATCGCCGAGCGGAGTCGGGACGGTGCCTTGCGCCCATTCCAACCCGCATGGCTGCGGCCGCACCTCGAACGAACGCCAGCCGGCCACCGTGGGACGCACACCCAGGATGTGCGTGGAGAGGAGGTACGTCGGGCTTGCAGACCAGCCATGGCACCAACTCCCTTCAGAATTCCAGAGTTCCCACCATGTCGTGGCGCCGGCGTCGAGCATTCGTTTCCATCTGGCCCGGAGATAGTCGAGAGCAAAAGTGTGCAGCCCGGTCGCGTGCAACGCACCGAGCAGATAGGAGGAGGCGTAAGGCGAGGCGCACGCGACCACGCCTTCAGGATCCAGCGTCGGGTCCGCGCAGCATACGGATCCAAGGGCCGTGCGATGGACTTGCAGGGGTGCACTGCCAAAATAAACAGCGAACGCATTCGTTTGCTGGCTGACAACCTTGCTGGGCTCGTCACCCACGCGGCAATCCACATAGGCGTCGCGCTCAACACTCCAGAACTGGCGATGAAACGCCGCCTTCACTTCACGCGCAAGGGCGCGATAGCGAATCGCCAGCGGGCGGGCGTTGACGATCTCGGAAAGCGAACCCGCCGCCTCCAGTGCGCGGGCATAAAGAGCGTTAAGCGCAGCCTGTTCTCCGCGCTGGTCCAAATGCGCCCAATCGATGAACACCCATCCGGGTGTGCCAGCGAGCAGCTTGTTCGGCGAGACGTAACGCGCGAACCATTTCAACGCATTCTGGACCTTTGGGTAAAGCTCCCGCACGAGGTCGGTGTCGCCCGTGTTCCAATAGTAATCCCAGATGGAATGAATCCACAGCAGCGAGGCGGCCGGCATGTGGCGATCAGGGAACGTCGTCGGATAAATGCCGCACAGGCGGCCATCCTCATCCTGCGAATGCCCGATGAGCCGCAGCCCGTGCCGCATCAATGCCGTGTCGCCGAACGCCACCGAATTAACAAGGAACTCAATGTTGGCGTCACCCCAGTTCAGGGCGCGTTCGCGGCAGGGACAGTTGGTGTAAACATCCTCCATGTTGAGCCGGACGGTGTCCGCACCCGTCCGCCAGATGCGATTCAGCAGTGGGTCACTGCACTCAAACCGGCCGCGTTCCTCGACCGGATAGGTGGAAGCATTGATGGTAAGCTGGTCGAGATGAACAGTGTTGCTCGCGTGACGGCAGTCAATCTGCACATAGCGAAACGCCCGTTTCTCGAATGGTTCCCAGGTTTGCGCGCCATTGCGCGTCACCAACCGGTCCGCATAGGCCAGTTCCTGGCGGTTCGGCCGCAGCGCCCCATCAAACAGCCGCTCACCATAGCCGATATCGAGAATCGTGCCTGCCGACGCGCGCAGTTGCAGCCGTGGATAGCCGACGACCTCGCGTCCGAAATCCACGACCAGATACTGGCCGTCCCCTATCTCAGCCGGAAACTTTTGATGAAGCTGAAGACCGGCGCCGCGTTTCGTGAAATCCATCAACAACGCTACTGCGCGCTCGCTGCCTCCGCCGAACTGCCCCTGTCCGCGCGTCTCGGCAAACCGCTGCCACGCCTTCATATCGGTGCC
>CAZGGF010000100.1:0-7276 GCA_964524715.1 uncultured Verrucomicrobiota bacterium
GGACGTTCAAGGAATCCACGGCGGAGATGACGGTGTAGATGAGCAGTGTCAGCGCGGCCACCGGCTTCTGCTTCTGGTCGGGGATGCGCAGGGCGTAGGCCACGATGCGGGCGTTCTCCACGACGAGGCGGTGGCAGAAGAGCGTGGGCCACTCCAACTGGCGCATAAGGGGCTGGGCAAACTGCTCGAAGGTGTCGGAGAGGATGAGGGCCTGCCCCGTTGACCGCAGCTCGCGCATAAACTCCAGCGCCCCTTCCAACGGCCGCAGCGTCCCGATCACCGCCTGGATGTCCGAAAGCTTCAGGCCATGCCGGTCCAGGATCGCCAGCCGCCCGCGCATGAGCTTGTCGTAATCAGGCTCATCCCGCGTCGTTCGGCGCAACTCCGGGATGCCGGTCTTCTCAGCCACGGCGATCCAGATCTCCGGCGTCAACACGCCTTCCATGTCCAATGTCACAATTGACTGCTTCACGCAGATATACTTTCAGGAAATGACGGCCCTGTCTAGTCTGTCGCAGTGCCCGGCTTCACACCGCCGCAAGCACCTCGGCGGCATGACCTTTGGGCTTCACCTCGCGGAAGATTTTCTTCAGCAGGCCATCGGGGCCGATGACGAAGGTGGTGCGCAACGTGCCCATATACTCGCGGCCCATGAACTTCTTCTTGCCCCAAACACCGTAGGCCTGGTGAATCGTCTTGTCGGTGTCGGCCAGCAACACGAAGTTGAGCTTTTGCTTCTCAATGAATCCGGCGTGACTCTTGAGGCTGTCGGTGGATACGCCAAGAATGACCGCGCCGGCCTTGCGGAACCCGGCAAACTGGTCGCGAAATTCGCACGCCTCGACGGTGCAACCGGGGGTGTTGTCGCGCGGGTAGAAATAGAGCACCACGGTCTGCCCTGCGAGGTCCTTCAACGAGTACGTCCTGCCATCGCTGCCGTCCGCCGAGAACGACGGCGCCTTATCACCTTCCTTCAGGTCGCTCATGTAGTTTCTCCAGTTTCTGCTTCAATTCATCGATGAACGCGGAAGGATCGTCGGGAGTGACAACAAAGTTGCGCAACCACCCGCTCTTCCGGCACAGCGTTACAGAATTCCACAGTTTGAAGTTTGTCCAGTGTTCGTTCCACAGCGAGCCGCCGCGGTGAACATGCTCAATGTCGTCGAGACGGATGCGCCGGACACACCACCCCAGCATGATCACCTCCACGGCATGTTTGGTAATGCGGCAACTCAGCGTGGCCACCGCGTAGATCACGGTCGTGATCAGGGCAATGTCGGCCCCAATGATGAGGCTGGTTTGATTTTCGAAGAGCTTCATTTATCCACCCCGACTTTTGCGCAGAGCCCGGCCAGTTCACATTGTGCACACTCCGGGCCGCGGGCGTAACAACGCCGACGTCCATGCCAGATGAGCCAGTGCGAGAACATTGTCCACTGCTCGCGCGGCACCAATTTCATCAGATCCGCTTCGATCTTCTCCGGTGTCTTCTGCCGGGTCAAACCGATGCGCTGCGAGAGCCGGATCACGTGGGTGTCCACGACCACACCTTCGTTCTTGTCATACGCGTTGCCGAGGATGACGTTCGCAGTCTTGCGACCGACGCCGTGGAGTGCTGTCAACGCCTCCATCGTATCCGGCACGCGACCGGCGTGTTTCTCAGCAATGTCCTTGCACGCGGTCTGGATGGACTTGGCTTTGTTGCGAAAGAAACCCGTGCTTTGGATCATCCGTTCCAATTCCGCCGGTGGCGCGGCTGCATAGTCGGCAGCAGTCCTGAAGCGCGCAAAGAGCGCGGGCGTGACCAAGTTGACGCGCTTGTCGGTGCATTGCGCGGAGAGGATCGTGGCCACGAGCAACTCAAGCGGCGTGGTGAAATTCAGTTCGCAATGCGCATCCGGGTAGGTCTTGCGCAACGCGGTGACAAGCTTGGAGATGGACGGAGCCTTGATTGCCATGCCGGAGAAATTAGCCACAAAACCACACAAAAGGCACGAAAAAGTCGGCGCATCAAAGATGGAGCATTGGCTTGAGGCCACCATTCGACTCCTGTATCGTGCATCACATGAAGAACCCCGGACTTCGCCGCATGTTGCTGATCACACTTTGGTTTTCGTTTGTCCTCACAACCCTTGGAGAGCAGGCTGATCAGCCGCTTTTTCGGTTTGGTCTCGTAGCCGATGTGCAGTACGCGAACAAGCCGCCGAGAGGAAAACGCAACTACAGCGAATCGGCCGACAGGCTTCGTGCGTGCGTGGCCGACTTCAACCAGCGGAGTCTGGCATTTGTTGTCAACCTCGGCGACAGCATGGATGGCGATGGCGCAAATTCGGCAGCGGACATGACTTTGATCGCCGGCATCTTCCAGCAACTAACCTGCCCCGTCCGCCATGTGATCGGCAACCACTGCCTTAACCTGCCGCGTCCCGTGCTACTGAAAACGCTTGGATTGAAGTCTCCCTATTACGAGTTCTCACGCGAACGCTGGCGCTTTCTCGTGCTGGATGGCATGGACGTAAGCCCTAAATCGCCCGAAGGATCAAAGCAGGAACAGGAAGCAAAGAGATTTCTGGAAAAGAATCCCAAGGCGAACAAATACGCCGGGGCCATCGGCGAGGACCAGATGGCATGGGTGCGAGATCAACTTGCCGACGCGGCGCGGCAGAAACAGCGCGTGATTTTGTTCTGCCATCAACCCATTCTCGCCGCCGCCAGCAGCCGGGGAGCGACTCTTTGGAATGCCGCGGAGATCGAGGCCATGCTGGTCAAGTCAGGCTGTGTCGTCGCATGGATAAACGGCCATGACCACAAGGGCGGCTACGCGTTCGTCAACGGCATCCACCACCTGACCGTTGAGGGCATGATTGAATCACCGAAAGGCGCCAGCAACTACGCCATCGCGTCGGTGTTTGCCACCCGAATCGCCATCGAAGGAAAAGGGTTGATGCCGTCGCGGGAACTGAAGTTCAAACCGTAGCGCGGGCGCTTCGAGAGCCAGCCACTATTATTTGCCCCGCGTCTTGACGATGGCCTGTGTACCTTCGTCGCCACACCCCATGTCCACGAGGCGTTGGAAGTCGCGCCAGGCAAGCTGGGTGATAGGCAGGTCGAGACCGAGTTGAGCCGCAGCTTCGAGGGCGATGCGAAGGTCTTTGTTCTGGAGGCCGGCTTTGAAACCGGGCCGGAAATCACCCGCGATGGCGCGTGGGGCGAGGTTAGTGAGCATCCACGATCCGGCGGCGCCGTTGGCGACGATCTGACGGGTTTTTTCCGGGTCGAGACCGGCGGCCTTGGCCAGCGCAAGCGCCTCGGCCATTGCACAAAGGTGGATTGCGCCGAGAATCTGGTTGATAGCCTTGGTCATCTGACCGGCGCCGTTCGGCCCAACATGGAGGACGGTCTTGCCAAGCCGTTGGAGCAACGGCAACACACGCTGGAAGGACTCTTCGTCGCCCCCCACCATGATGGCGAGCGTCGCTTCAATTGCCCCCTTCTCGCCGCCGGTGACAGGCGCATCAAGAAAGTGAACACCCTTGTCTTTGAGGAGGGTGGCGATTCTGGTGGCAGTGGCGGGCGCGACAGTGGAGTTGTCCACCACAACACTGCCGGGACGGGCACCCTCGATGATGCTGGCAGCCTGCTTTCCACCGCCGAGAACGACCGCCTCGAGATCAGGCGAATCGGTGACGTTGGTGAAGATGATGTCGCTGGCTTCGGCCACGGCTTGTGGCGAATCGGCAACGCGGGCGCCAGCCGCAGCAAGCGACGCGGCCTTGGCACGGGTACGATTGAAGATGGTCAGCGGATAACCGGCGTCCAGAAGATGGCCAGCCATCGGGCGGCCCATGATGCCAAGCCCAACGTAGCCGACACGGGGAAGAGAAGAGCTGGCGTTTGATGGTTTCATGATGGTGAAGAATGGAGTTCGCTACACACAAGTCAACACGCGAAGCGAAAGCCGTATCGGCTTCGACCCATACTGATCTTCCGTACACCAGCCACCGGGCTGCTGTTGGCGCCGGCGCTCCTCAACCAACGCCGTTCACTTCTTGCCGACCGGCTGAGGCGGCGGCAACTTGGCAAGCGCCTCCTTAACCTTGGCGGCGTTTGGATCGTTGGGGAATCCCTTCAAGAAATTCTCGTAAGTCTTGCGCGCATCGTCGGGACGATTGAGTTTTTCCTGTGCCAAGCCGGACATGTAGAGCGCTTCGGCAACGATCTCATCGAAGGTGAGATAGAGGTCAGCGCATCGGGCGAAGTTGGCGTAGGCGGCCTCGTAGTCGGCGGCAGCCTGATCAGGCGTTTTAGCGGCGCGGCCCATCAGGCTGTGCCCCATGCCGAGAACGGCGCGCGCACGGGCTTTGCTGACACCGCGGGTGGTGTCCACGTATTCCTTGTATTTGGCAAACGAGTCCGAGAACTTGCCTTCTTGAAGGAGGATGTCAGCCATGCCGAGCTGGGCGTCGGCCTTCTTCTTGCAGTTGGCAAGGGCACGCTCCTCCATGCTGAGTTTGTCGGGCTTGAGTTTGCCCTTGGCCAGACCGTCGAGGACGTCGGTGAACAAGGAGAACTGTTTGCGAGCAATGACCCAGTCCTTCTTCATGAAGCTGGCGTAACCGATGCCGTATTGCGCCTCGGCCCAGGTGGGCCACTCGCCGCCTTTCTTGGCAACGTCACTCATCTTCTGGTAAATGCCGACGGCCTCCGCAAACTTGGAGTTGTCGATGAGCGCCTTGGCATAGGCTTCGTAGGAAGGCGCATCGAGAGGAACATTCGGGCCTTCCTTGACGCCACGCTCAAAGGTGGCCAGCGCGCGCTTGGGATCGCCAGTGGCATTCTGCAGGTTGCCGAGGGCAAAGAGAGCGTTCACCTTCAGCACTGTGTTCTTGCCGGCCGGCCCGCCGAGCAGGTCGTTGTAGTATTTCTCCACACCAGCGCCATCGATGAGTTTCGCGCGCAACTTGCTCGAGAGCAGTTCAAGAATACCGCCGGTGGCCGTGGTGGCAGCCGGGGCCTCGGAATAATTCGCCATCGTCTGCTCGTAGGCCGCAAGAGCCTTCGCGACGTATTCATCCCAGAGCTTGGCCTTGTCGGGCGCCATGAGAGCGCGGGAACGGCCCAGCGCCCCCGAAGCAGCCGCCCAAGACTGGCCGACACGCAACGAAGCTTCCGAAGCGACACCGCTGGTTGGGAAATTCTTGGCCACAATCTCAAACTCCCCGGCCGCTTCCACGTTCTTGTTCTGGACCTGATAATTGTAACCAATCCAGAAGTGGGCATCGGCTTGAAGCGGCGAGTCCTTGAAATTCTGGCACAGCTCCTGGAACGCTTTCGTCATGAGGTCAAATTCCTTGGCCTGGAAATAAGCCATGCCGATGCGATACTGTGCCATGGGGGCTGTCTGCTGATCGTTCGGAGCACGGGTAATAACCTCTTTGTATGCAGCGACGGCACGGTTGAGCGACTCCTTGGCGCCCGCGGCATCGTTCTTTTCGAGCGCGACTTGAACCTTGCCGGAGTAAGCCTCGCCCAACTGAAGAAGCGCCGAAGGCAACAACTGCGACGTGGCAAACCGCTCTTTGAACTGGGTCAATTCCGACACGGCCTCATCAAAGCGCTTCAACGCAACGAGCGTCGCACCGATCTGGAGGTTGGCGTCGTCCACAAATTCCTCCTCCGGGTACTTCTCGCGCACCTCCTTGAAGGTCTTCAAAGCCTCTTCCATTTTGTTGACCTGGCGATAAACCTGCGCCAGACGGTGGGTGATCTGGCCGGCGAACTTGCCTTTGCCTGCGTAGGTTTTTCGATAGTCTTGAATCTGCTCCAACGCCTTCTCCGGCTCGCCTTTGTTGACCAGAATCGAGCTCTTCGTGACGATCGCCTCCTCGGCAGCGGATGTCTTTGGATAATCGGTCAGAACCCGGTCGCACATCACCAACGCATCGTCAGCGCGCTCTTTCATCCAGTAGAGTTTGGCCAACAGCATGCCGTTATCCTGCGCGACGGAGTCTTTCGGAAACTCCTGCTGAAACTGGTCGTAGAACTTCCGAGCCTCTTCCAGGTTTTGAAGTCCCATCTGGACGCGGAAAACGGTATCGAGGGTGAACTTCTTATCCTCCTTGGTCGCATCGGCCGGCAGACTGCCCAGCAGATGGCGGCTGAGGATGTCCGCCTCCAGCCAAAGCCCCTGCGCCATGTAGCAAACAACAGTGCCAAGCCAGGAGGAGACATAAAGATCAGGATTCCTCTTGATGGACTCCAGTTTGCCCACTTCCTGCTGCACGTATTCCTTGAACTTCACGACCGCCGGGTGGTTCGCGCCGCCAGACGCCCTGTATTGAGCGACGATCTTGGCGTAGTTGTCGTTGAGCATGTTCACCTTGGTCTGCTGGCTCAAGATGATCTCGGCCTTCGGGCGGACCTGGCGATAGAAGAATATCGCGTCGGCGTAGAGCTTCTGGTCGTACCACATCTGGGCCGCGCTGATGGCCGCCTCACTGGCCACCGCCATGTCGGCGCCAGGCTTCATCAGTTGGATGAACATGTCTTTGCATTGCTGCAGGGTCTTGGCGCCTTCTTCTTTCTGGCCCTCTTTGATCTGCGCCACGGCTTTCGCCCCGAGGATTTTGGCCCGCAAGAAGCGTGACGCCGGGATTTGCATGCTGTTGGGGAACTGTTGCTGGAAGGAATCCACATCCTTCATCGCGTCATCGTAAAGCCCGCGGAACATCTTGGCCCCGGCACGACCGAACAGAGCTTCATCGCGCGCCTCGCTCTTGACGTATGTCTTCAGGAAGTCGTCGAATGTGGTTATCGACTTGTCGAACGTGGTATTCTTGACCTTTGCGTCCTTCTCCGTTTCCGCCTGCCGGCCGTAGGCCTGCGCCAGCATCAATGTCGCTGCCTCGCGGATCATGGGGTTGGGGAACCGCGGATCCGAGAGTGGCAGGAGAATTTTGATCGCCTCGGCTTGGTTGCCCTTCAGGAAGTGCGCGTAAGCGAGCTTGTAGCGGGCTTCGTTGGCGCGCACCGAGGCGGTACGCGTCGTGGCGAATTCCGTCATCACCTTGATGGCGGTCTCAAAGTCGCCCTTGTTCAGGGCTTCCTCGCCGCGGCCGAAGAGCGCCTCGTCAGACTCTGCCGCCAGCGCACATGGCTGCAAACCAAGCAACGCCACCAACAACAGAACCGACCACACGCCGTACCGCATCCTTCGCGGTAACGGCCCCACGGCGAGGGATGCTCTCTTCATGGAGTGCCTTTCGCTGATTATTTC
>CAZGGF010000101.1:0-1766 GCA_964524715.1 uncultured Verrucomicrobiota bacterium
CCGTGACAACGACATCTGTTTCATCGGCCTGATGGGCGAGGAGAGCGGCAACGACGGCGTGAAATACCTCATGGGCCACAAGAGACCGAAGCTGCTCGGCAGACTCGACCTCGCCATCGTCGGGGAGCCGACGGGTATGGACATCGTCAACGCGCTCAAGGGTTCACTGTGGTTACGCAGCGCCACGCACGGACGGTCCTGTCACGGGTAGACGCCCGAGCGCGGGGGAAAAGGTAGTTTTTCGTTGGGGCGGGACGCGGAAGAGATGGAGCGTGGGCGGCGGGGCTGGTGGGCGTGTACGCGTTCCACTCCCCGCGGGTGACGGCCGCTGGGGAGGTCGGGTCTGCCGGGAAGCTTCGGTCATTTGTGGCCCATGAGGTATTGCACGCCGTCGTTGCCGCTTTCCTCGCCCATCAGGCCGAGGAAACAGATGTCGTTGTCACGGCGGGCCGCGCGTGATTCCGCCAGCCGTTTCATCGCCCAGAGAAACGCCGCCACGTTCGCTTTCGTGTCCGACGAGCCGCGCCCGTAAAGCCGCCCGCCTCGGACCACCGGCTCGAACGGCTGGATGGTCATCCCGCGCACGCTGACGGTGTCCGTATGCGGTCCCAGCGCAATCGCCCGCCGCGCCCGCCCTCGCGCGCCGAGCCGGCCAATCACGTTCGGACGGCCTGGCTCGACATATTGCATTTCCACATCGGCGCCGATCTGTCGCAGGAAGCTGGCAATGAACTTCGCAATCTCCTGCTCGCCGGTCCGGTCCGTGCCGGGATCGCCTTGTGGGTTGACACTCGGTATGGCGACAAGGTCGCGCAACAATTGAATGACGCCAGAGTATTTCATGATGGCCGTTGGAACCATTCGACAAATTTCCCGATGCCTTGCTCGATTCTTGTTTTGGGGTCGTAGCCGAGCATCCGGCGCGCTTTCGATACGTCGGCGAACGTCACCGGCACGTCGCCCGGCTGCTCCGGCCGGCGTTCGACAATCGCTTTCCGGCCGAGTGCGCTCTCGATCAATCCAACCAACTGCCGCAATTCGACAGTATGGCTGTTGCCGAGGTTGAAAATCTCATAACCAAACGTGCCTCGCACGCACGCCATGATGCCCTCCACGATGTCGTCAATGAAAGTGTAATCGCGCCGTGTCGAGCCATCGCCAAACATCTCAATCGGTTTACCGGCGGCAATGAGCCGCGCGAACTTGTGGATCGCCAGATCCGGCCGCTGCGACGGGCCGTAGACCGTAAAGAACCGCAGGCAGGTCATATCCATCCCATAGAGGTGATGGTATGTATGGCACAAGGCTTCACCGGCGAGCTTGGTGGCGGCGTAGGGAGAGATCGGTTTGAAGATAGGGTCGCTTTCGCTGAAAGGTATCTTCGAATTGACGCCATACACCGACGATGATGATGCGAAGACGAATTTCCGGATGCCGGCGACGCGCGCGCACTCTAGCAGGTTCATCGTGCCGGTGACGTTGGTTTGTGTGTAAAGCAGCGGCTGTTCGATACTTGGCCGCACGCCTGCCCGCGCCGCGAGATGAACGATGGCATCGAACTTCTCCGCGGCAAAAATACGATCCATCGCCGCCTTGTCCACGATGTCGGCGGTGTGCAGCTTGACGCGGCCCACCGCCTGGATTCGCGCCAGGTTGCGCTGCTTGATCGCCGGATCGTAGAAATCGTTAAAGTCATCCACGATCACCACGCGATTTCCATCGCGCAGCAGGCGTTCAGAGACGTGGGAACCGATGAATCCCGCGCC
>CAZGGF010000102.1:0-12439 GCA_964524715.1 uncultured Verrucomicrobiota bacterium
ATCCCGTTGGCGGCCAGATGCCGGCGCCATTTCTCACGCAGATCGATCAACATGCAGTCATACTTGGGCGCCACGGCACGGATCAGCACCGCCCGGTCGTCGTGCGACGTGTTGATTTGGTCGGGTTTCTCCTTCGAGACGATGTTGAGGTGACTGGTCCAGATGACGATTTCGGCCGACGTGCGCTCGCGCACGCGCTTTACGATCTCCTCGTATTTGTCCATCGGCCCATAGACGTGAAAGAACAGCAGGTCGGGATACCACGGATAGAGGTCGTGGTCTGCCGTGCGGATGAGAACGCTGGATATGTAACCGCCGATGGCCGCATTGCGAAACTCGAACTTCACGGTGGGATACCGTTCTTCGAGTTGCTTCTGCACGATCTCCGTCCATCGCTGCGCGGTGATGGGTTGCCCATAGAACAACACCCGCACGTGCGCGGGATTCTCCGCCGTCGAGGTCTCCAGCGCTTTCATCGTCCGCTGGATGAACGCCGCTGACGGGTTCTCCGCCGCCGACGCAACGAACGCCACCGCCATCGTCATAATCAAAAACAGATTTCTCATTCTTATTTCCTCGTGTTTGGCTGAAAGGACTTCTGACGCCTCGATGATCGCCTGTCTATTGGACGGCGATCTCATACCAAACGGTCTCATACTCCGGCGCCAAGAGAATCTTTGAACCTCCGCATTCCGCTTTCCCGACAGGAACTTCCTTCTTCCGGTTGCCGCTGGGATCGAGCGCGAAACACCGGGTCCTGGCCGGGTCGGCAGGCAAAGTGATCGTGGCCGGAATGCCTTCGACACAAACAGGTCCTTCACCCCATTTGTCGCGGATGGTGATCGCATTGCCCCCCAGCTTCTCGATGGTCATGCCTTTGTTCTCCGAGACGCCGGTGGCCGCCACGAGGATGTTGGCAGGCCGGCCCGACTCGCCGAATCCAGTGGCGTGCCGCGAGACGAGCGAGAGGGTGGCCCAATCGAGACGTGTCCGACCGACGGTGAGTGTGACTCCGCCGAGTTTGATCGTCCGCCCCTTCGGGAAGCCCGTGAAGAGCTTCGTGCCGGGTGTGTTGATCGTCAGGTAACCGGCTTTCGGCTGCTCCACGTTCCATGTCAACTCGCCGGTGTCGCTGACGAACACTTTCTGGTCGGCGGGTATCTTCTCCACAGTCGCCGGATCGGTGCCGAGTTTTCCCGACAGATCAACGCCTGTCTTGTGGAGCAATGTCAGCCGCGAATCGAAGCCTAGCGAGGCGATGCCGATGTTGACCGCCTTGGTTCTCGCCAAGCGGTCGAAATACGCCGGGTAATCCATCGCACCCACCACCGTGGATTTCGCTTCCTGGACATCACCACGCAGGAAGATGGCTGCGCAGGCCGGGAAATGCGCCAGGACATCAGTCCGGCCGATCATGTCAAAATAACGTGGATTGATGTTCGGCTCGAAGTTCGGATGGTGATTGTAGGTGTATTCGAACACGCCGTCCCAACCTTGCAGCCGGCCGTAGGCTCGGAGCATCGGCTGGCCCTCTGCGCCATACTGGTTCGGGAACGGGTGATTGTATTCGCTGACCGTGTAGGGTTTGCCGAGGACGCGACTGCCGGCCAGCCCCTTGATGCAATCCAGCGAGTTGACCATCGAGTCGTTGCCAATCTCCCAGTTGTAACGGTCGTGCAGCAGGTCGGCGCCGCTCGGATGACGCCAATAGGAATGATGATCAATGTAATCGAGTTCCGCCTGAACGTGGGCGGGGCTGTAACCAAGCTGCGTCCCGGAAATGACCGACTTGACCTTCAACTCGCGCTTGAGGTAGTCCGACAAACCGACCCAGTACTTGCGCTCGGTGTCCACCATGAACTGGTAGAAATCGCGAACGGCCTGCGGTGGGGCATAGCTGCCCACCTTGAGGGTGGGAATCGCGCCGTCCTCGAGCCTTTTGGCCGAGTCAAAGTCACTCTTCGCCCCGCTCTGGAATGAGAGTTCGGCAATCTCATACGTGCCAGTCTTGAAGCGGGTCAGTTGGAACTGCGCCTTGTCGGAGTCGTCGGCCGCATTGAATGCATAGCAGAATGTTTTCCAGAAGGAACCGACTTTGATCGTCTGATGCACACCCAACGACCGCCAGCCGCTCTTCATGTCCGCCACGGCCATGCCAAGCGAAGCGTCCGGGGTGCCTTTCGCACAGCGGATCTTGAACAACAACGTGTAGAGTTGATTCTTCCTGACCGACAGATTCCGGAACAATTTGGGAAAAAACTCGTTGCCGTCCCGCGTGACAACGATCTTCAGAACGCCATCACCTGCGCTACATGTGGCTTGCGCCGAACCGAGCGCGAAGATCCAACGCTTGCCGTCCATGGCCAGCGACTGCTTGAACTTCCCCTCGGGAATCTGCTCGTCACACAAGGGTTCCGGGGTCCACTTCCACGCCGCGACCAGGGCGTCCGTGGACGCGTATTTCTTGCGCAGCCAATCGTTCCACTGTCTGCGGAATTCGCCCGCGTAAGGTTCCGGCAATTTGTCTATCCCACCGCTATGGTAGACTTGGAATAACGCGTTCTCGTTGTTCAATTCAACCACCGCGACGCATGGATCGTCGGTGTAGGCGAGATGGGTATACGGATTGACGTGCGTGAGCAGTCTGCGGGCGTATTCCTTTTGCAGCTCGATCATGCGTGGTTCGAAGTTGTCGAGGCCTTTGTCAAAGCCGGGCCGTTTCTCCTTGTCGGTAAACCCGTCGCGTTCATCCCACCAGCGCCCAACATGTAGGTTCATGTCTACGTAAATGCCCCGTTTCTTGAACGCCGCGATCATATAATCAAGCCGTTCCACCTGGGCAGGATCGAATTTGCGCTGCGTGGCCGGATCGTCAGCGATGATGCCCAGCCACTTCCAATACGTGTCCATGTGATGCAACCGGACGCAGTTGATGCCGAATCGGGCGAGCCGGGCCGCCAGCCGGTCGGCCTGTTCGTGCGTCGGGAAATTCGCCGGGCCGGTGAGGTTCGTCGCGTGAAGCCTGACCGGGCCGGCATCGTTCACAAACCGGCCGTTCTCCACCCGGACAAAGCCGTGTTTGCCGGCTGGCGCGTCGAGCAGATGCGCCATGCTCGATGCGTTGTCGGGTCCGTCATAGGAAATCAGGAAGGGAAACAGCGGCGGAGCTGCATCATCCGCCTGTGCCCGCACAAGCAAACACATCACGACCAATCCCAGGATGACCGTCCTTCCCAAAACCGTGCGCATCTTTATCTGTTGCATAGCGTCTCCAGTTCTACCGCTTGCCCACAAAATACCCGCGCGCCTCCAGCGCAAAGCCATGCCGCGCGTCACCAGTCGCACCCGCCGCCACCAACGGCTTGAATGCGCCTGTCAATCCCTGCACCTTCACATTCACGGGTCCGGATGTCAGATTGATGAGTGTCAGAATCTGCCCGTCACCATGTGTCCGCAGAAAGGACAATACCGCTTCGGGGGCGTCATTGTTCAGCCACACAACATCGCCCTGCGTCAGTGCCGGCTCCGAGCGCCTCATCGCGCACAGTTTCTGACAGAAGGCAAAACGCTCCCTGCCCGCCGCGGTCTCGCCGTTTGCCCAATCCACCGGCAATCGTCCGAAGATGCTGTGGCGCGCAGTGTCGGCCACTTCCTGTCCGTTGTAGAGGAAGGGCACACCATCGAGTGTGAAGAGCCCGACCAGCGCGGCACTGACTCGCGCCGATCCCCAGGTTTTCTCGATGCGGTCGTTGTATGAGTCGTTGGCAACGTCGTGGTTGTCGATGAACCGGATGAACTTGGCCCCGCCTCGTGGACGCTCGTTCCGTGCCTTTTCCCATTGTTTCCGGATGGCGGCCGCATTGTCCCATGCCTTGAAGGCAGACCCCCAACCATAGTCGAGATCGAACGCCTTGAGTTGGTCCGCTTTCCGCGTGCCCTCGGCCAACATCCCGACATCCGGACGAATCTTTTCGAGCCGCTCACGCGCCGTCTCCCAGAAATCCAACGGGATGCCGTCCGCGACATCACACCGGAAACCATCCACATCGAAGTCGCGCACCCACCATTCCATGTTCTTCCACAGATACTCACGGAGTTCTGGATTGGCATGGTTCAGTCCCGGGAATGCCCAAGCCGCATTCACCGCCTTGCCTTCCTTGGTCCGCTTGATGAAATCCGGGTGTTTATCGAGGAAGATCGCCTTCGGGCCGCAGTGCAGGAAGACCATGTCCAGCATCACACGCATTTTGAGCGCGTGGGCAGCGGCCACGAAATCCTTCAAATCCTGGTCCGACCCGTACTCGGGATCGACGTGATAGAAATCCTTCATCCGATAAGGATTGCGCGGGTTGTTCATCCCGGATTTCTTCTGCCGCGGACTCCACGACCTCTGATCCATGTCGTCGTCCGCCACAAACACGGGGCAGAGATAGAGAATCGTGACTCCCAAATCGGCCAGCTTCGGCAACCGCGCCTGCGCCGCCTTGAGTGTTCCCTCAGGGGTGAAGGCCCGCGGCTGAATCTGGTACATCACGCCACGCGTGACCCATTCCGGCGAAGTCCTTGCCTGCTGCTGGTTCAACGGCGCCGTGTCCGCTCCCGCCGCCAATGTTGCTGCCAATGCCAACAATCCTACCCATTTGATATTTTGCTTGGTTTTGATTTTATCTTCCTCCTTCTTGGCTGGCGTAAAACTTATCGGATTTATTCCATCAAAAACACTGCCGTGAAATACTGCGGCAAGGCGATCGTAAAGGCGCGGATGTTTTCGCCGATCGTCTGCCCAGTTGTGATGTCCGTAACCTTCCGGCACGTCCTTGGCAAGAGAATCCGCTTGGTCCCCGCCGTCCGCGTATGGAGCATCAGCCAGGACTCGTTGGCCGAAAGCACGTCACCGCAGTCGGTGTACACATGGACACCAGCATCCCGATACAGTTCCCGCAACTGATCGGAGGTTACGCCGGGGATCGCTGAGAAGACCGACGTCCACCCCGTCTGCTTCTTCAACGCCATCACCACCTTGTCCTTCAAGTCTCCTGTCCCTCGCGCCAGTTCGCGCACGTCCTTGTTGGGGCGTATCGCAAACAGGCTTTTCTGCCGCTTCGCGATACCGACTGTCTTGCCGGAATCAGTCAACACGCCCTGCAGCATCCCTTCTTCCACCGGTTCAAAACCAAAACCGGTAAGCGCCTCCATCCGTGCCAAAGACAAATCCTTCTGCGAGGCGTACCCCGGCGCATAAAACCAGAGCAACGTCCGACCCTCCGACCGCAGCGCCTCGACCGACTTCCGTTGCTGGTCAGTCAGATAGAAGCAGTCCAGGAAGACGAACACCTTGTACCCCCGATCACGAATGGCATCGAGATCGTCGATCAGATACCAATCGAACGGCGCGCCGGTGCGGTAGAACTCGCCCATCTGATCGTGGTACAGGCCGTAGGAAATCTCATTCTCTGGAGTCTGCCGGTATCCCAGGTAGAACTCGCTCTCGGGTGCGGAGATTACCGCTACTTGCGCGTTGCGCCGACGGGAGCAGGTCATCGCGACGTCAGCCCATTTCTTGATCCGCCCAATTGTGTCGATCAGCACCGGATCGCGGAACCAGCCGCCGTTGAGATCCATGTACCAGAGTCCAACGCCATGGGTCACCGTGTTGCCGAACTCGCGGTAGAGCAGCGCCTGTGTCTCCGCCACTGTGTTGACGTGGCACCGTCGGTCGGGCTTGGCCTTGCGCTTTTCGAGATACGTCTGGTCGTCGCCCTCGTCGATGAAGAGCTTTCCGTGCAACGCCGCGCTGGCCAGATATTGACGCATCTCGCCGTCCTCGCCCAACGCGCGGCGGTAGTAGGTGTGTGGCGCCGACAACATGTCCACGTGGGGTGAGCGCAGCAGCTTGCTGATGCCGCGGTGATCGCACTCGATGGGCCAGTTCTCGTCCATCGTGTAGCCGAAGAACATCACCGTCGGCAGGGTGCCACGGCTTTCCTCTTTGACGATTCGGCAGTAGTGGTCAACCATCTCCACCGCCACCTCATTGTGGCACTCGAAGTAGTCCATGACGGCCCGCGATTGTTGCGGGTCGCGCCACGGCCCGGCTGTCGTCTGCAAACGTCGCTTCATGCCGGGCACCTGAACGGCTTCGAAGGTCAACGCGTTGTCCTTCCACGCCGCGCGGAGGCGGGCGGGATCGTTCCCGTACTTGGCGCGCAGGTATTTGATCAGCCGCTGGCGCATCGGTTCGGAAACATCGGACGCAGCCGGTGGCTTGGCCTGTGAAAAATAGGTGTCCCAGTAAAAGTTCTCACCCCACGGGCCGTTGGTCACATGGATGCCCATCAGCCGCTGGCCGTAGTCGGCGTCCATCATGTGCCGGACGGCGCGTCGGTAGGCTTGCCCCGTCTCGTCAAGGCACTTCTGTGATGCAAAGGACTCGCGTGGCTTGTTCGTTTGCCCTCCCGAGTATTGACATAACTCGCCCTGGTTCGCCTTGGTCCACCAATCGGGCGCCGTCGCGAAAAGCCGTGGCAGAACAAACGCGTGGCGATTGTACGAGAGCAGCTTGCGAATCTCCGCGTCCTGGAATTCCGTCTCGACGCGGCCATCCTGTTTCCAGTACGGGTTCGCGTAGTGTTGGAAGGAGCCAAAAAAACTAAAGAGGTTAATCCCGGCCTCCGAGAAATGTTCGATCTCGTAAGCCTCTGGCTTCCACTGCCAGAAGATCATCGGGGCGACCGGCAGGCCATCTTTCCACAGTCCCGGCATGCCTTGCCACTCCCGCACAGACCATACCGGACGCGTGCTGGAAGCCTGCGGCACCGTATCCGCTCCCATCACCAGTGTTACCGCGTTTAATACCGCAACCAACCCGCTTGCTATCGTTTCTATGTGTCTTCTCATCTACTGAATATCAATTTCATACCAAACGGTCTCATACGCCGGGCCAATCGCGATCTTTGAGCCACCATTCTCTGCTCGCTGAACGGGCACTTCTTTCTTCCGTTGGCCGGCGGAATCAAGCGCAAAACATTTCACTTTGGAGTGATTGGCCGGGAATGTCACGAGTGCTGGAATGCCCTCGGCGAGAACCGGTGCTGTGCCGCGGTCGGTCAGTGTGATTTTCTTTCCACCCATCGGCTTGATGACGCGCCCTGTGTTGCCAGAGTCACCAGTAGCGGCAAGCAGTAGATTCGCAGGTTTGCCCTTTTCGCCAAAACCCGTCGCGTGGCGTGAGACAAGCGAGATCGTTGCCCAGTTGAGCCGCATCTTCCCAAAGGTTAATTTCACGGTGTCCAAATCAATGGTCCGTCCCTCTGGAAAACCTGTGAACAACTTGGTGTTGGGCGTATTCACGGCCAGATAGGCGGCTCCGAGTCTTTCCGTATTCCAGGTAATCTCGCCCGTGTCGCTGACAAACACTTTCTGATCCGACGGCAGCTTCGGCGCTTTCGCTGGATTCACTCCCCCGCCGGTGAAGTTCAGCGCCGTTTTGTGGACAACCGGCAGACGTGCATCCATCTGCAATGAACCGATGCCGAACGACACCGAACCGGCAGCAATGAGTTGTTCCCGGTAACGGGTCACATCGACAGCCGCCACGACCGGTCTCATCGACTCCCGCACATCACCGCGCAGGAAGATCGCAGCGCACGCCGGAAAATGGGCCAGCACATCTGTCCGGGCGATGGAATCGAAGAAACACCACGGATTTGCCCGCGGTTCAAAGCTGTCAACATAGTGATTGTAGCTGTATTGAAAAACGCCATCCCATCCGTGCAGGCGGCCATAGATGCAGAGCATCGGCTGCCCCTCCGCGCCAAATTGGTTTGGATACGGATGATTATACTCGCTGATGGTATAAGGTTTGTCGTGCACCCGCCGTCCAGCGAGACTGATGATGTTGCCCAGAGAATTGACCATGGAATCATTTTCAATGGTCCACGGCTCTTTGGCCGTGAGTGAAATCCAGCCGCCCCGCGGATGACGCCAATAGGCGTGGGCGTCAACGTAATCCAGCCCAGCCTGAATATCCGGCGGACTGTATCCAAGCTGTGTCCCGGAAACCGGTGGCTTCGCCTTCAACTCTCGCTTGATGTAGTCATACATTCCCGTCCAATAGCGGGAATCGGTATCCATCAGAAAACGCTGGAAATCCCTTTCGGCCCGGGGTGGAAAAGCACTCTCCTTTTTGACCAGCGGGATGGAACGATCTGCAAAACCCCGGACAGGATCGTAGCTAACGACCGCACCACATTGTAGCGACAGGTCATCTATTTCGTAACGTCCGGTCCTGAAACGCGTCAGTTGCAGAAACGCATGGTTCGCATCTTCAGTCGCCTCGAAGACGCGAACGATGGTTTTCCACGACGAGCCAACTTCCACGATTTCCCGCACCCCAAGCGACTGCCAGCCACCTTGCGCCGTGGCAACCGCCACGCTGAGCTTCAAGGGATCTTTCCCTTCCGTCCGCCGCATTCGGAATGACAGCGTATAGACCTGTCCCTTCTTCAATGAGAGTGTGCGAAATAGTTTCGGAAAGAAATCGCCGTCATCCCTGGTTACCACGACCTTAAGGACGCCACCATCAACCTGACACCCGGCTTCCGTCGTGCCTTTGGCGAAGGTCCAGGTTTTGCAGTCGAACTCAACTGGCGCATTGAACTTGCCATCCGAAACCTGCTCGTCGTGGAGCGGCTCGAGCTTCCATTTCCACGCGGATTGCAGGGCTTCGTCGGAAGCATATGTGCTGTGCAACCAGTTGTTCCACTGGCGACGGAGTTCTGTGGCGTATGGGTCCTGCATCCGGCCAAAGAATCCGTCGTAATAGTAGTTCATCAGCGAATCCTCGTTACTGATCTCGATCATCGCCACGCACGGTTCGCTGGCATACGCGTTGCCGGTGTACGGATTGATATGGGTCAACAGCTTCTGCGCGTACTCCTTCTGCAATTCGATCATGCGCGGCACGAACTGCCCGACACCTTTGTTCGCCCAAGGCAAGTCCTTTGCATTCTCGAACCCATCGCGTTCGTCCAGTGTCCGTCCGACGTGAAGGTTCATGTCGACGTAGATGCCGCGTTTTTTGAAGGCGGCAATCATGTAATCCAGCTTGTCCAATTGCTTGGGATCGAGATTCCTCTGCGTTTGCGTATCATCAGCCAGAATGGCCTGCGTCGGCTTCGGCATGAAGTTCACATACCATGTGTCCATGAAATGCAGTCGAACACAGTTGATGCCCAACCGCGCCAGACGGGCAGCCAGTTTGTCCGCCACTGCGTGCGCCGGGAAGTTCGCCGGCCCCGTGAGGTTGGTGGCATGGAAGCGAATCGGTCCCGCATCTGTGACGAACCGTCCGTCCTTGACACGAATAAACCCGTGCTTCCCGGCCGGTGCATCCAGTAAATGCGCCACGCTTGAAGCATTGTCTGGTCCATCATAGGAGATCACGAACGGAAACAGCGGTGGAAACTCTTCAACCGCCCCCAGCGCCAGAGTGGGCGTTGTCAGAACAAGACTCAGAAGCGACGCGATCGAAGCGCGTCCGCAGATGATCTGCCACATCATTTTGGTTTTTCCTCTTTCGTTATCTCCAGCAACAAGGGCGGAACGGCCAGACGCTGCCATTCGTGCGTGATGGTCAGGAGTACTTGGGGCACGTCTCCCGACAGGCCTTGAAGCACGCCGCGGGGTTTCCCGTCCGTTCCCGTCACGAACGCCAGGTCCGCGCGCTCCGGCAGTGTGATCTCCAGTCCTTCCGTCTTGAGGGTCTTCAGACCGCCCGCTGCCAACGCGTCAACTTTGCCATCCGCCGCGAATCGGATCGCAACCACGCCGACTGCATCGACTGTAACTGTATGCCCACGCCACGTGAATGTCTCCTTGATCGGGTCCCCCGCAGGATCCTTGCTCCCCGCGATCCGAACATATGTCCCGTCCGTGAGTGCGCTGTGCCCGTCCATCGGTGGCGCGGCGTGCTCCATGCTGCCGTCCTGTCCCCAGCCCTTGAGCCGCTCCGACCAACCCGTGACGCGTGCCACACCGGCCTCGCCAAGAAACCGCGCCACCGCCTCCGCACACGTTCTGTCCCCGGCACACTTGCGGAGGTTTCCGGCCAGACGCGCCGTCCCGTCCAGGGGACGCGCCGCGGAATCCCGCGTCCAGTCGCCAACCAGGAACACCGCGCTTTCGCCGCGAGTCGCCCGGAGGAAGAACTCCAACTCGTCCTTGTCCCCAAATTCAGGCTGGTAGAGCACCACAGCGCGGTAGCGTTGCGGTCCGAGGCAGACGAATCCCTCGTCGTCAATCCGCAACGCGGACGCGCCGACGAGACTGGAGGGCATCAGGTCCGTTGGATAACCTTCCGCGCATAACGCGGATGCGATCTCCAACCCGACCCGGTTATAGGACGGCCCGGCCCAGTTCATCGCGCAGGCGTGACCAAAAACCACTGCCGCCGGACAATCGAGCGGGGCGCGCGTTATGAAATCGAGCACCCGCAAACGGCTCATGCCAATCATGAATCGCTGTCGCAACAGGGTCAGCCGCCGCTCCTCGTAGGGCATGTCGCGACGTGGATAAAGCTGATGGACGTTGAGCCTCCCGCCGCTTAACGCATCCGCCCAAAGTTCCCGCGCATACGGATCCGGTTTCGGCGCGTAATACTGGTTATACCAGAGCGGATAGCCCCATCGCTTGGCCAGCGATGTACGGCACGGATACGGCGTGGACTCGTCGGACTGCCCAATGTCGCGCCTGGCTTCCCACCAGTCCAAGCCGTTCTTGCGAAATTCCTGCGATCCCGGATACGGGACCCAAGTGGGATGAGTCACCACGAACGCCGCGGGGCCGAACGCCTCCTTGCCAGCACGGTAGTAGTCGTTTTCGATCGCCGCGTTGCGTTCGCGACAAAGTTTCCGGTAGCGGTTGATGGCGGTCTGGCGTTCACGCTCCAACCCTTTCTCGCCGGCAAACATCAGCAGCGTGTCGCGCACAAGGTCGCGTCCACCCGAGCGTTCGGCGTAGGTTTGTGCCAAGGCTTTCGAATACCAGTAGCGATCGTGCCCGGGGTTGCCCGTGTGATCCGGTGGGAAACCCCACTCGTCCTTCATTACTCCGGCCAGCGGCAGATCGGCATACTGCCGGATGATTTCGCGTTGGAACGCGAGCAGATGCGGCGCAAATACGTCAGGCGTAAAATAGGTGTGCGCGGCAACCACGCACGCGAAACGTCCGGTTCCGGACGGAACCGTCACCTTCAGCTTGCGGGGGCCGTCGGCGACTGCGCGGACACCTTCGCCCGTCACGTCCCGCACGGTAGCGGGGTCAATGCCTTCCGCTCCGCGCGCGAACGCATAGACCCGCACCAGACGCGTCGCGAGGCACTGGTATGGGGTCACATTGCCCGTCATGTGGTCATTCAGATCCCTGCCCTCGAAGGTCACCTTCGCCGCGCCATCTGGCGGCAGTTCCACGTTCTTGAGGACCAGCTCCTCCTGCAACTCGTCCGGATATCGCTCGCGAAAAGTGCGCCGCGCAAGCCGGACATCGAGGTCAAAAGCCATCTTGAACCCCAGCGAGTTCGCATAGCGCACCGCCTTTCCCACCTGGTCGTGAACGAGTGAGTCCGTGATCTCTGTCCGCAGGGTGGTTGTAAACAAGGTGTATGGAGAATGTGCGGCGGCCAAATCCAGAAATGACTTGTAGCCTTCCGGCTCCGGCCCATCAACCTTCCAGGTGAACATGGCGGGAATCGGTGGCCACTCATTGCCCACAGGCCGCATGGGTGGCTCCGCCGCCGTTGCAGCGCATCCCATCTCAATCAAGGCCGCCAGAAGGATGTATCTCATTTGCGTCTCCTCATCCCGCGAGAGTGCCACCACGCGCCGTTCCCGCGCCACAACAAAACTCCCTTGCACGAAGCGGTAACATTTTCACTCCAACACGTCAGGATTCGTGGCATGATAGGCACACAAATCCCAATGACCACTGATTCGTCCATGAAGCCGCCGTCGCACGAATCATTTGGCGCAACTTTTCGTACGACGCGATGGACGCAGGTCAGCCGGGCGAAGGCGGACTCCCCGGAGGGACGTCAGGCGCTGGCCGACCTTTGCGAGGCGTACTACGAACCGGTGGCCACCTTCCTCAAGTGGGAGCTTCGCAACAACGACGCAGCCCGCGATCTGGCGCACGAGTTTTTCGTCACCGTGCTTCGAGGCGAAGCCATTACCAACGCCGAGAGGGAACGCGGGCGGTTCCGGTCGTTTCTTCTTGGGGCTGTGAAACATTTCCTCTTGAACCGACGGGCAGCGGCGCGACGGTTCAAGCGGGGTGGCGGGGCGGAATGCGTGTCGCTGGATGACGGAGACGCCGTCGAGACACGCTCAGTGGCGGATGCAAGCGTGCTGAGTCCCGACAAGGCTTTTGACCGACAATGGGCGCT
>CAZGGF010000103.1:0-3330 GCA_964524715.1 uncultured Verrucomicrobiota bacterium
AATCGCATGTTCATTCCATCGGCGCGGCGCGTGCGTCAGTGACGGAAACGTACGTAGAATTATCGAGCATTGCAGAAATGCAGGAGTGGATTCGACGACGCGCGAAGGAACTGCCCGCAGGGCAGTGGATCGAGGTGCCCCGCAACGAAATCACGCGGCTGAAGGAACGCCGCCATCCCACCCCGGCCGAACTGGACGCTGCCACAACTGACCATCCCGTGCTCTATACGTCGGTGATGAAGCATGCCTTGAACAGCGCGGGCTTCCGCGCGCTCGGCATTGTGGACGCGAATAGCAAACTGAACGATGGCGAGATTGTGCGGGATGAACAAGGCAGGCCCGTCCTCATTCGTGGCGGCAACCAGTCACTGCGCAAGCTCATACCTCGGCCGACGGTAACACGTGAGCAAACGATGGACGCATTGGCCAAACTGTTGCGCCGATACAACGAGGTTGGGATTACCACCATCTATGAACGCGCGACGGATCGCGACGGCGTCGGTATGTTCAGAGAGCTGCGCGAACAAGGACGCCTCACAACGCGGATGCGGGCGACCTTCCGGTTTTCCGCTCGGAAGGCCGAGGGTGTTGAGAAGTACATAAAGGCAGTTGGCTTCAAACCAGGTGAAGGCGATGACTGGGTTCGCGCGGTCACCATGAAGACAACTCTGGACGGTGGCATCCATTGGGGCACAACTCGTTTGAGTGAGCCATACGGTGAGAAACGCATTCGCTTCTACCGGCTGACCGACCCGGATTATCGAGGCGAGATGTATTACACGCCGGAGGAGTTGAAGACAGTGTTTGCAACGGTCAATCGCCTTGGCTGGCCGATGAGCATCCATGTGACTGGCGACGGCGGGACGGAAGCCGTACTCGATGCCATCGCCGCAGTCGCTGTGACCGATCCGAGCATCAAGCAAAGGCGGTTCAACCTGTTGCACACGTACTTCCCGACGCCAGCCATCGCGCGCCGTGCGAAGGAACTTGGTGTCGGCGTGGACACGCAGGGTTATCTCTACTACCGCGACGCCGAGGTGATGGCAGACATTTACGGCAAGTCGTGGGCTGACCGTTTCATCGGTTTGGGCGAGTGGGCGCGAGCCGGAGTGCGGGTTGGCGTCAATAGCGACCATATGATTGGTTTCGATCCCGACCACGCGATGAACTCATTTAATCCTGCGCTGATGCTTTGGATAGCCGTGGCGCGGCAGAGTGATCGCGGCCATGTCTTTGGTGAGGGGCAGAAGCTATCACGGCTCGACGCGCTGCGGGCGGTTACGCTTTGGGCTGCGTGGCTGAGTTTTGACGAAGACAAGCTGGGGTCGTTGGAGCCGGGCAAACTCGCCGATCTTGTGGTAATAGACCGCGATTACCTCACGTGTCCCGTCAATGAACTGCGCGAGATCAAGGTGTTGCGCACGATGGTTGGTGGCAAGACCGTGTTTCAACGCTAGCACGGCGCAACTTTGTCACGACCGAAAAGATGGAACCCTTCCTGAAAAAAATGAATCGTCCTAACATCATCGTCATCGAGCGTTTGGCGGGGTAGACTCATACATTACGAATGGGCACACACACCGGCCGGTTAAAAGAAGCTTTCACGGCTTTTCAGGGCGGGCGATATGAAGAAGCTGAGACGATTTGTCGCGAGCTGCTGCCGGATGGGCCGGGGGATGGAGAGGTGTTCTTTCTCCTTGGGTTGATTTCAAACAAAACCGGTCGTCATGCGGAGTCTGTTCAGTGGTTGGGTCAAGCAGCGGAAATTCAACCACCGTCCGTGCGGCTGTTTAGTGCTCTGGGCGGAGCACACCACGCGGCGGGCGATTTGCCGCTGGCCGCGAAGTGTTTCGCCCATTGTATTCAGTTGGATCCGGGGTGTGCGGAGGCCTATTACCAGCTTGGCAACGTATGCTGCAAGCTGCGTGCTCCCGAGAAAGCCGTCAGGCTTTATCAGAAAGCCACCCAACTTGATCCGCAGAACTACAAGCTCTGGAACAACCTCGCCAGCGCGTTGCGCGACATGGGCCGGATTGAAGAATCCCTGGCCGCGTATGACCGCGCATTGGCGATTTGCCCTGACTGTCCGCTGACGCGTGCCAACCGTGGCATCGCGTTGTTGACCGCAGGTAATCTGGAGGAGGGGTTCCGCGAATACGGATTCCGTTGGCAGCCGCTTGAACTCCGCAAGTATCCCCAGCCGGTTTGGAAGGGTGAGCCGATCTCCGACAAGACGCTCTATGTCTTTGCCGAACAGGGTTTGGGCGACACCATCCAGTTCGTGCGTTATCTCCGGCTGGCGCGAGAACGGGCTGGACGAATCGTGCTGGAGTGTCAGGCGTCGCTTAAAATATTACTGGAGCAATCGCATTGCGCGGACGTCATTGTCGCCACCGGTGAGACACCCCCCGCGTTTGACTGCTACTCGCCCTTGCTGGACTTGCCCGAAGTGTTTCGCACCACGTTGGATACAATTCCCGCCGATGTGCCATATCTCATGGCTGGAAGCGGGGAAGAACCTCTGACCAGAGACACCGTGGAGTATTTGAAGGTGGGGCTGGCTTGGGCCGGCAATCCCGACTTTCAGAACGATGACATGCGTTCGATTCCTTTAAGGGAACTCTCGCTGATCCTCAATGTACCGGGCGTTGTTTTTTTCAGTCTCCAACTGAACGTCCCCGCCTGCGATCAGGCCCACTTTCGCTCGCTGCCCAACATGGTGGGCGTGAGCGAACGCATAAAGGACTTCCGGCATACTGCTGCGATCATTAACCAGATGGACTTGGTCGTCAGCGTAGACACAGCCGTGGCTCATCTGGCGGGCGCGCTCGCCAAGCCGGTTTGGACGTTTATCTGCCGATCACCGGATTGGCGGTGGATGCTGAATCGGACGGATTCACCTTGGTATCCAACCATGCGTTTGTTCCGTCAGCCGCAATCGGGAAGCTGGCAGCCTGCGATTGCCCAAGCGGCGGCGGAGCTTCAAAAGATGGTGGCAGCGTCCTTGCGACAATAAATGTAGCGTATCCGAATGGTCCGTGACCATGGCCCCACCGTTGACTCTTCTTCCCTGAGCAGTAATCTATGCCTTGCCGAGAGACTCCAGAGGTGTAGTGACATGAAGATGATGCGTGGTTTTGGATTACTCGCTTTGGTGTTTTGCGCGGTGATGGTGTTTGCGTCAGGAGCGCTTGCCGATACGGTCGCAAAACCGAATATCATCGTTATTCTCGCGGACGATATCGGCTATGGAGACCTGTCGTGCTACGGCGCGAAAATGGTGCAAACGCCCAATCTGGACCGGCTCGCTCGCGACGGGCGGCGGTTCAC
>CAZGGF010000104.1:0-6704 GCA_964524715.1 uncultured Verrucomicrobiota bacterium
TGGTAGCGAAAGTCGCAGGGTTGCTCGCTCAGTCCTTCAGTTTGTAGAGGATGACGGCGTTCTCGGAAGCGATCTTTTGAGCCAGATTGGCGGGAAGTGCGTTCAGGAACACCACCGTTCGCTCCCGCAACATCGAGACGTTGCGCGAGGAGTCCACTGCCAGCTGCGGTCCCCGATAAGTGGTGGACAGTATGAACTGATCGTCACCGATGACAAAGCGATTGGGAAACTCCCGAAAAACTGCCAACCACTCGGCCTTGATCTCACCCTGCCGTGTCAGTGGGAAATTTTCAGGCACATGGCTGGGTCCCATGCGCAAGCTCATGTAGAGATTGGGATGTTTTCGCAACAGGTTGCCGCTCAATTCCGCCGTCCAGTGCCCAATGTTATCCGAGCCGGCATGTGCCCAGCAAATCCTGGCTTTGGGATTGTGGTCGAGCAGGCGTTCAAGAGCCGCCAGATTCGCACGCAACGTTTTTGGGTTGTTTGGCGCTGTCAACCATGCGGGCGTGGGGATGTCCTTCACGACCAAATCCATGTGAAGGTCTACAGGCACATCGTGTCGCGCGGCGATGTCTGCCAGCAACAACAGCAGCGGGTGATCGGGTGAAACACACTCGTAAGGGTGTTCTGCTCCGTGGAGCGACAGGTGATGAGCTGTCATCTCGCCGAACCCAACCGCACCCCATCGCAGTATCTCGGCGGCCTTTCGCTCGAACTCGCGCTGGAGGCTGGCGCTGACGTTGGCCTGATTGCCTGCCTGTTGGAGCATGACATTCAAACTGCCCCCGCCGCCGAGGAAGGCGAAACGGTTGCGGTGCGGCCGAAGCGCATTGATGAACGCATCACATTCGAAATGAAACGTCGCTTGTGGAGGAGGCATGCAGATCATCCGGCGGATGTGCGCCTGATCCATTGCCGCGACAGCAGCGCGAACAGCGCCGCTGAAATCCTGTCTGTCAGCAACCAGATGATCATGAACATCAATCCATTGGATGATTTTCGTGGGATGGGACGTTAACGCGCTGGTTTGAGTTTGCGTGGACGGCGTGCCGGTCGATCTTCCTTCGCCTCGCATTTGGGCGATGATACGGGTGGCCAGCGATTGCCGGTTCTTCTGGAATTCCGTTTCCGACATTGCTGCAGCTTCATCGAGCATCTTTCCCAACACGCTCAACCGCGCGTCCATATCCCCGATGCCCCGCTGAGTCAATCGCTCTTTCATGCGTACGAGCACTTGAGGTTTTGCCTGCGGGTCGGAGCGGATCATCGTGAGCATGCGGATATTCATCTGGATCGCCTGCTCAGTGTTGGGCATTGCGCCTTCCGGCCCTTGTGCCAAAGCAGACAATGACGCAGCCAACCACAGAATCGTTGCCAACCGCCCGATGCCGGTGAACGGCGATCCACAACCCCGGCTTGGCAGGATTGGAATGCTCATCGTGTTCATGATGATCTCCTCACAACCTCATCAGTTTCTGCGAAGCAACACGGTGAACTCTGAAACGTGTCCTTCGCTCCGTCCAGACAATTCCAAACCGGACTTGCTTCTGTTGTTTCAAGGGATTCCACAACCCTTACTGCAGTTTGCAGTCGAGAGAACAAGAAAGCGGGTTGGTTGTTGGACCGCGCTGGTGGCATCGTCATGTAACTGGACTTGGAAGCCGGCGCATACTGACCTAGACTGGGAGCCATGAGACAACCGTTTCGGTTAGTGCTGGCGGCTATGCTGAGCATATGTATGGGAGCCGCCACCTCATCGTTCGCGGCTCCGTTGGCACAGCGCGCGCGCGAGTTCAAGACACAGCTCGCGGAGAAGATCCTGCCTTACTGGTTCGATACTGCGCAGGACACGGCCAATGGCGGCTGCTTGCTCTCCGATGATCTTGTGAAAGGACGAACGACGCCAAAGGAGAAAGCCATCGTCACGCAGGCGCGGATGATTTGGACGTTTTCGCTGGCGCACCGCAAAGGTTTCAGTGATGCGAGACGCGATTATCTGAAGGCGGCGGCGCAGGGGTATCGGTTTCTCATGGAGCATTTCCTCGACAAGGAGCACGACGGCTATTTCTGGAAGACCGATCTTACCGGCAAGCCAGTGAAGGAACACAAGATCGTCTATGGCCAGTCGTTCGTGATCTACGCGCTGGTGGAATATCACCGCGCCAGCGGGAACCCAGAGGCGCTGCGTCACGCGATGGAGCTTTACCAAACGTTGCAGAAGCGCGCCTATGACCCCAAGCGGGGCGGTTGGGTAGAGCACTTCACCCGTGATTGGATGCCGCTGGCGCTGCGCGATCCGGTCGGGGAGGTGGAGGTGGCGGGACTGAAGAGCGCCAACACTCACCTGCATTTGATGGAGGCACTGACGGAGCTTTACGAGGTCACGCACGACACGGGTGTTCGCAAGTCTTTGGAGGAATCGCTGCGGCTCAACATGGAATACTTCTACCCACTTGATGCGGGCCAATCGTGTTTCCATCGCAATCCCGACTGGTCGGCCGTCACCGATCCGCGCAGCGCGGGCTTGTCCTACGGCCACAACGTCGAATTCGCGTGGCTGATGATCCGTGCCGAAGAGGTGCTGGGACGCGGGCCGTCGTGGGAACACTTCCGTGCGCATCTCGATCATGCGCTCAAGTGCGGCTACGACCGCGAGCTCGGGGGACTTTACCATCGCGGTGTTGGCGACCAGAGGCCGTTCGACACGACGAAGGTCTGGTGGGTGCAGGCGGAGATGATTGCGGCGTTTACGGACGCGTTGCGGCACAAGCCGGACGCTGCGTATGAAACTGCGCTGGAGAAGACGCTGGAGTTTGTTGCGCGTCACATGACCGACCCGAAGGACGGTATTTGGGTGGACAGCGTGTTGGCGGATGGCCAGCCTCGAAACACGAGCAAGGCGCACAATTGGAAGGCCAACTACCACGACGTGCGCGCGCTGATAAAGTTTGTGGAGGCATTCGGTAGGTAAAAAAGGAGCGAGATACATGGATCTGAAACTCAAAGACAAGGTGGTGCTGGTTACGGGCGGTTCACACGGGCTGGGGAAAGCGATTTGCCTCGGTTTGGCCGCGGAGGGGGCGAAAGTGGGTGTGAATTACCATCGCAATCCTGAAAAAACAGACGCGGTGATCACCGAGATCCAGCGGACATACGGTGTTGAAGCGGCTGGCGCGCGCGGTGACATTGCCAAGGAAGCGGAAGTGATCCAGATGTTTGATGAGTTGGAGCAGCGTCTTGGCCCGGTGGATGTGGTGGTAAACAACGCTGCTGTGTGTCCGGTCGGACCGATCACTGAGATGAGCGAGGCGGATTGGAACCGGACGTTTCAGGTCAATATGACCGGCACGTTTCTGTGCAGCCGCGAACTGGCGCGGAGGCTCCTGAAAGCCAATCGCATCGGGCGCATCGTGAACATCTCGTCGCAGGCGGCGTTTCGCGGCTCGCAGTCGGGCAAGGCGCCCTACGACGCCAGCAAAGGGGCGATCGTCGCTTTCACCGTGTCACTCGCTCGCGAACTGGCGCCGAAGAACATCTGCGTCAATTGCGTCGCGCCGGGCTTCATGTATACCGAGATGCTGGCGCCGTTCATTGACGCGGACCGCGAGAAGTTCGAGGGCCGCGTGCCGCTGCACCGGATCGCGACACTGGAAGAGGTGACCAACGTTACCGTCTTCCTCGCCTCCGACCGCGCCAGCTACATGACCGGCGCGACGGTGGATGTGAGCGGCGGGCTGGCGATGAGGTAGGTTTGATTTGCCCGCGAACCACTCCAAAGGACGCTAAAGAGGGAACCGCGAACCACACGAACGCGGCAGAGCAGGGAGTTTTCTTTCGCGTATTTCGTGTGTTTAGAGCGGCTTCATCAAGACCGCAGCCGAACCATTGCGGCACACTGGCGCGCCAGAAAGGCAGCTAGTATGTGATCACCCGAACAACCAACCGGCGGGACGAGCGAAGGCTCCAACCGAGTCCTGCCCGACCCCAAGATTTGCTGGGTCAAAGTCCTGACCGAGGCTTTATGTACTGTTTGGTACTCTTCCCGTCCGACTGTCCCCACGTCTTTTCCTTTGGCACACGCCACTTCTGCCGCCACTTCCAGCGAGAGGAAACCGTCGCCAAGACGGTGGGTCGGGAAGATCACGGCTCGGTTTAGCCCATCCGGCCAGCGTCGTGGCTGGCCGTTGGATTTCCTCGCCTGTTTGCGGTCTGAACCGCACTGTCTAGCGGCAGCGCGCGGTCTTGATCATTTCTAACGCGGCGTTCTGGTCCACCTGGCCGGGCGTGTTGGACAACGTTGTCAACGTGGCCAGCCGGCCACTGATCAGGACCGTGGCTTGGAGCAGATACTTCGCCTGGCCGACGGGCGGGTTGGCGGCGGGGACGTTCCGATCCGTCGCCTGAAAATAGCAGCCAGCCACTTCACCCTCTTTGAATTCTTTGATGACCAGTTCCTTTTCTTCTGCGGTGGCCATGGCCATGCGGCTGCCGCCTTCCAGGAAGGTGCGAAGTTGGGGGAGCGTCGGTGTCTGTCCTCCGGGCGGCGGCGCTTTGGGAAACACGCTCAGCAACACATGAAAACCGTTGGCGTTTTCCCGCGTGAAATCCACCGTCACCATGCCCGGCATGGCATCACGCGGCGGTGCCACGGCGCCTTTCCACGCGGCCGGAGCGGCCAGCACCAGTTCGCCGCCATCCGCCAAGGGAAACGTCAGTTCGACCCTGTTCCCGGCCAGCGGCCGGCCAGCCGCCGCAGCCGGTGTGGCCACGGCGGTTCTCCCCGCCGCCATGAGTTCGTAGCGCAGTCCCGCGTCGAAGCGGTGGAATATCTCCTCGTCGCCGGCCCGTGGTTCAATCACCGAGATGTGCAGGTCCATCCACCGGCTGTTGAACGCGAAATAATAGTTCACACTCTTTTGCTGGATAGTTTTGCCCGCGAGCGGATACGTGCTGATATGTTCCACCCGGTAACAGCGTTCGGAGTGAGAGACGCGGATCGAAGTCTGATCAATCATCGGGTTCCGTCGGGCCCGCGGCCAGTAGAACTCGTAACACTCCTTATGGCTGCCGGTGGCTGATTGCGGCGTCTCCACAAACAGTGACAGATTGAACCGTCCGCTGTTTCCCTTCAGCGCGTAGTCGGCCCCTCGCCGGCTCTCCTCGATTTTGGACAGCGGCGGCGCATTCACCACCACGCGCCAGCCCTCGCCGGGAATCTCAAACACCTTTTCGTCGGCCCTCAATGGCGTCACCAGTGCGGCCAAGCCCAGGAAGCATAAACCCCATGTTGTTTTCATCGTTCCTCGCTTGTTGGGCGTCAGCCCGATCTCGCGCTCCTTGATTCCGCGCCTCCAAGGTCGCCGGTGAAACGGTACCCGCGTACCTTGGCCCGAGGATACGCTGCTGCTTCCGGCGCACAATATCAAAATGACTGAAAAACGGCGGACGAGACACCGACTGCACGCGTTGAGTCTAAGCTTCACAACGGCGGGCCCCGGAGTCCCTGAACCGAGGACGGCTGGATGCTAATACCACACAATTGCGCGGCATTACAGGTCATTGTCAGCGGGTGGTTCGGAAAAAGCGGAAAACGGGAAGTCCGGCTTCAACGCCATGATTTTTCTTCCCAACAGCCATCGCGCTTGGAGGTCCCGATCCGCCTCGTTGTTCTTCCACATCACCGCCGCCAACCCGACCTCGGTGAAGTGGCCGAGACCGTAGTCGGAAACAAAAAGCTTCTCCCGGATGCCGGGATAAACCGGGTAACCGTGGTGTTTCATCAGCGCGATGATGGCGTCCCTGCCCTTCTCCAAGTCGAATTTGCCGTCCTTGTAGAAGAAGGCATTGTCAAACTTGATGTTTACGGTCTTGTCTCCCTGCGCGTGACAGGCGCCTGGCAACATGATCGCAAGCGACATCATACTCGCGCAAAGCACGCGAATGGTTTTGTTCAGCATCGGGTTCATCTGGTTCCTTGTTGGGGTTGATTGTCCTGGGTGCAAATCAGTTACACGATTTCTTCCTTGGCAGCGTCCCATCGCACCATCCGCCGCTTCAGATAGGACTCGACGGACATCAGGGAGGTGGCGATTTCGACGAACGCCTCGTCCACGCCGCATTTCGGAGTGCCGCGGCTGCGGACACAGTTGAAGAAATCCTCCCTGTGGTTCGGCTGGCGCGGCGTCTTGCCGCGGATGTAGCCCTTGGGCAGGTCCTTCCGCTCGTTGTGGCTTTCGGGTGTGACCGTGAAGTTGGTTGCGTCGTGCGCGATACCGTCAAACCGCAACAGCGCATCCTTTCCGCAGAACTCCACCGGCTGGCCCACGCTGGTGTTCATGCTCGCGGTGAATGTGACGGTGTGGCCGAGCTTGATGAACTGATACGCCGCCGCCCACGTGTCGGGCACTTCGCGGTCGTCCTTGAGCAACGCATTGAGGCCCGTGCAGGAGCAGGTGTCGGGGATGCCATGGCCGAGGATGTATTGGACGAAATCCATCTCGTGCGAAAGCAGGTCGCCCGCCTGGCCGGTGCCGTAGCGCCAATAGCAGCGCCAGTGCCAGAAATGCCGTTCGTTGAACGGAATCTTCGGCGTCTCGCCCAACCAGAGCTTCCAGTCCACGTCCTTGACGACCTTCGCGGGATCGGGATGCTCCCACTGGTTGTAATAGCCATACCAACGCCAGATCGGATGCGCGGCGTCG